>SMLU01000001.1:2797787-3108652 GCA_007859745.1 Phycisphaerae bacterium RAS1
CGAAGATGGACCTGGTGGGAGGATTCAACGAGTTCTTTGAGGAAATCCGCGTCGATCTCCAGCAGCGCAACCAGATGTTCGGCTGGTCGCGGCCGGGCAAGTTCCAGGATCCCTACGATCCGGCGACCTTCCCGCAGGCGTTTGACGATGTCTACGTTCGGCTGCGCGACTGGGCGATGCGCTACCTGCAGCGCAAGGCGACCGAGCAGGAGCTCGGCCTGGTCGTAACCTACCCGGAGTCTTTTCGGGCGCTGCGCGAGGCGCTGGACGACTACATCGGAACCGTCTTCCAGAAGAGCCCGCTGCTGGAGCCGCCTTTTTTCCGCGGCTTCTACTTCACCTCGGCGGTGCAGGAAGGCGCGCCCATCTTTGACGTGCTGGCCCGCAGCCGCCACGGCATGCCGCTGACCGAGCGCCCGCCGCGGGCGATCGACTCAAAGGCGTTCTTTATTCACGATTTCTACGCCAAGAAGGTCTTCCCGGAACAGGGACTGATTTTCCGCTCGGCCAAGCACGTGACGCTCAATAAGCGCATGCGGACGTTCGTGTGGGGCGGGTCGATCGGGCTGGCGCTGATGCTGGTGGCGTTCTTCGGATTCGGATACACCGGCGTGCGCGACCTGATCGAGAATCCCAAGGCGGATTGCGCGGCGGCCTCGAAGCTGCTCGGTCCGGACAAGCCGATCGAGTGGAAGGACTATCGAAACCACCTGGTCACCGCGCAGAAGCTTCAGAAGCACTACGAAGCCTACAACCGCGGCTGGGCCGGACTGCGCGCCCGGCTGCTCTTTCTCGGCGCGGATCTGAACGTGCCGAAGAACAACGTCCGCGCCATTCACTCGGGATTCGTGGTCGACAGCCTGCTGCGGCCGATGCTGACCGAGTCCGGTCAGCGGCTGGCGGCGTTTGATATGAGCGGGAAAGGGCCCGGCAGCGAGGCGCGCAAGAATTTCCTGGCGGCCATGAACGTCTACGCGGAGTGGTACGGCGAAATGGTGGGCCAGGGAGCGCTGCGCCCGCTGAGCGAGGAGGAGGCCAAGCGCCGCGCCGAGCAGGCCGAGAAGCTGCTGACGTTCTTCGGGGACGTCGGCGACGACGACAAGAAGAACATCGTGGCTCAGATCGAGTTCGCGCTGCGCTCGCTGTCGGCCGAGTCACGCGCCTTCGCGCGCGAAATTCTGCGCGACCGCGTCAAGTTCGACGGCGCCGCCGCCACGCAGGCGCTGGTCGCCGGCGTGGGCAAGATCAACGACGCGTGGAAGCCGACCACCGACCTGAAACTCGGGCACGGCGATCCGACCGTTGGATATTGGGCCGAATTTGCGGAGAAGGTGGGAGTATTGCGGGCGCGCTACCTCGAGGCCCTGGGCTGCGCCGAACTCTTCAAGGCTGGACAGTACGAGGAAGCCCGCGACAAGTTCCTGCGGCTGACGGAAGGCGCCGAGTATTTCGAGAAAACCGACGCCAGCGCCGGGGCCGGGTCCGTGGCCGAGGCGTACAAGCTGTTCATCGAGTTTCTAAAGACCAAGCCGGTCCCGCAGACCAAGGACAAGGTCATCATCGGCCTGAAGGGGCTGCTGCCCTTCTTCCGGGCGCAGTGGGACGGCGAGCTGGCTCCGATTGAGAAGGCGCTCGCCATCGGGGCGTCCAAGACGGACGGCATCCCGCAGTCCGCGGTGTACGAGTCGATCAAGAAGGGCCGCGAAGACCTCGACAACCGGTTCATCAAGAGCCTCGCCGCGCTGCGGACCGCCATCGGCATCGAAGGCGAAGAGGAGCCGATGGATGTCTACGTCAAGCGCGGCCTGATCGAGGTCAAGCAGGCCACGGAATCGACGGCCTTCAACGAGCCGGCCGCGACCATTCGCATCAGCCCGACAGCGCTGGGCCCCAACGACCGCGTCAAGGTCTATTTGCTGGGTCTGCGCAAGACAATCGACGACAAGGGCCAGGCCGAGCAGCTCGACGAGCTGAAGAACTGGGTCGCCTTGCTGAACAAGGTGCAATCCGCCGAGCCGCCGGACGAGAACCTCTTCAAGTGGTTCAAGGCCGTCGCGGAGGACAAGACCAACGATAAGCCGGTGATCGTCGTCAAGCAGTCCGGCCTGCAGGCCAATCTGTTCTGGGAGCCGGGCCAGCTTTACCGCCTGGCCGAGGAGATGTGGGCCGCCCGCAAGGGCAGCAGCACCAACGCCCTGCTGACGCAGATGCGCGACAAGTGCCTGGATGCCGCCGGCCAGCCGCAGATGCCCGGCCTGGGCCGCATGATGGGGCCGGAATTCAAGAAGCCCGGCGACAAGCTGCCCTTCGACCGGCATGCGTACAACTCGGTCGAGAAGGCCGCCGCCCGCACCGACGATCCGGCCAAGAAGAAGGAGGAGCCGGTCGAGGAAAGCGCCGACCCGCGTCGCCGCGCGGTGCGCGAGCCGACGCCCACCGGCCGCCCGGCCGACGAGCGGATCGTCAGCAACTCGCTGCTCTACAAGTATCACACGCGCAAGCATCTCGAAGAGACGCTGCGGCTGTACGTGGACGTCGCCGCCGCGATGAAGCCGCTGGACAAGCAGAACATCGGATTGCCGGCGCTGGAGCAGGCGGCCCGCCGCTACATCCAGGCCTATTTTGAGGACTGGTACGGAATCTACAGCGATCCGGCGCGACTGCTGAGCGAGTCCTTCCTGCGGACGATGGACAAGTGCGGCAGCGGCATCACCTGGTCCGAGCTGCACGCCAACTTCGCCGCCGAGGGGACCGAGTGGGGCGAGCAACTGGCGTCGCGCATCGAAGCGATGATGCACGAGAGCGTCCTTTGGTGGACGGACCTGAAGCAAGGGATTGCGGCGGATGATGCTGTCTTTGACCTGGTGAATTCCGAGCTGAACGCCCTGGCCAAGAACAAGAAGTCGCTGCCGGACCTGACCGACGCGATGTGGAAGAAATCGACGCGCGGGTCGAGCAAGGACGATCCCAACCGCATGTTCGCTGAGGTGGTGCGGGGCGGGTGGAACGATTACGTCAACAGCGTGGTCAGGATCGGCCCGCTCTCCAAGCCGGAGGACAAGCCGTCAGCACAGCAGGTGCCCGACCTGGAGAAGCTGGCGACGGCCCTAAGCTTCACCAACACCGTTCGTCCGGAGTCGCCCCTGGTGCGGCCGCTCCTGGACATGGCGGCCTTCAGCCAGGAGGCGCTGCTGGCCTGTCTTGACCAGCAGATTTCCGACGCGTTCAAGCCTTACGCCGGCAAGTACCCGGTTGTGGGCGACACGTTCGACGAATCCTCCAAATTGAAGAAGCTGGCCGATCTGCCGGCGCTCAGCCGGGACGAGTTCGTCGGACTGCTGGGCAACCTGGACCGTATCAATCAGGGCTACGGCGGGCTGTACGCCTCGCTTCGCAAGGACGCGCCGACCGGCAAGGCGCTGGTCTGGGGCGACAAGTGGATCAAGTTCCTCTACGAGAATCCGCAGAACTTCCGCGACAAGAAGGACATGCCGGCCAAGAAGGTGGACATCGCGCTGACCAAGTCCACGGTGCTCAACAGCGCCGGCGCGTTCTACGACAACTACAACCTTAAGCTGCCGCTGCTGACCGACGGCGCCTCGCCGCTGGACGAGATCAAGTTTCCGGCGCGCGCTGCCACCGGCGAGAGCCTCATCCAGGACGCGACGCTTGAAGCCGCGTTGGCCGCCAAACCGCCATTCACCATCGCCTGCCGCTGGGGCCTGTTCTCCAACGCGTCGTTCCAGCCCTGCACGGCGTCGGTCGCGGCCAAGAACTCGCAGGCGAAAGAAAACTACCCCGATCCGGCGTCGGCGTTCGAACTGCCGAACAATCCCTGGTCGTTTGCGAAGCTGCTCAGCTCCAGTCCGAATATCGTCCAGGACGATGTGTATTTCGGGATTCCGGTTCGGTTCGACCTGCCGGACGCCACGGTCGGCTTCGTGATTGCCGTCCGCGTCGGAACCAAGGACCAGCCCTTCCCCGGGCCGATCGACCCGAGGCCGTTGACAGCCCCGACTGAAAAGCCGAAACTCAAACCGGACCTCGCGAAACTCTACTTCGGCGATCGATAGTCCGGGTCCGAAAGGCAGACGCCGCCCGCACCGTTTGCGGACGGCGCCGCACGCGGCGCGCCACGAGACACGTCTATGGGCCTGGTCGGACAGTTCCTCGGCAAGCTCTTCGCCGGCCCGTCGCGCAACGACTCGCCGTTGCGGGCCTACGGCAAGTTGCCGCTCTATGCCGAGTATCGCCGGTTGGAGGTCGCCCCCGGCACGCCCACGGCTTTCTCGCGCTGGCTGGACGAAGGCCGCCTGGCGTGGGTGAAGTCGTCTACCGATCAGCACCACGGCACCACCAAGGCCACGCGCATCGTGGTTCGCCTGCCCGACGCGAAAGAGCTGGTCGTCGCCGCCTTGTGGGACAGCCGCGACAGCCTCGGCCGCATCTTCCCCATCACGTTCTTCGTCGTCTGCCCGCCCGAAGCGCTGGGCGATGACTATCTGCAGCGTTGGGCGTCCATTCAGTACGTTCAGGAGTCGTTCGATCACTGCTACGGCGAACTGTCTCGCCTGGGGCAGGGCGGCGATTTCTACAAGCTCTACGAAAAACGCACCATCCCGCTCAAGCCCGACGACCTGGCGGCGCGCGTCGACAAGCTGCTCGAGCAGAGCCGCCAGATCGCCGCTGAAGACTGGCTGGCCGCATTCGACTATCGCGAAGCCGAGGCCTCCATCTGGGCCAGTTCGCTCGTCCGCCGCGCCGAGCGCTGGCTGACGCAGCCCGCCACGCCCGCGAGCCTCGCCGTCAGTTGCCCGCTGGCGCCGGGTTTCCCCTACGACGCTCAGGCCGTGATGTGGCTCGGCTGGCTCGACAACCTGGGCAAGGCCAACGGCCGCGTCCCCTGGGTCATATGGCCATCGGGCTCGTCGCTGGCGCCCGCGGCGATGCACATCGGCCTGCGCGACCCGATGCCGGATGATTTCCAGCTCTTCACGACGGACGCCTCCAAGTACGGATTCGTCGAGAACCTCGGCCGATCGCCGATATCGCCGGAGTCGCTGGGTTCGGGCAGCGCCGGGCCGCCGACGGGGCCGCTGGCGGACTGGCTGGCGAGATATCCGCTCAAGCCGGCGTCCTGACGGAAGTCCGAAGTCAGAAGTTCGAAGTCAGAAGCGAATGCCGGCCATGCGCGGGCGGAGGGGCAACAATGGCGTTTTCTCCGCGTCCTTCGCGCCTCCGCGAGAAGCAGGACAGCCCGGCCGGTCGATAGGAGCCGGCGACGATCGAATTGGACCCGACGAGCGTGCCTTATGTCTCGACTCGATCTGTATGACAACGCGCTCCCCGAAGAGAGCCGCGTCGCCCCGTCCGGCCGCCCGTTCATCGGGATTCTCTTCGATTGCTGCGGCGTCTATGGCCGAATCTACCGCGATCCGGATGCCGACCGTTACGACGGTCGTTGCCCGCGCTGCCTGCGGCGATTGACCGTGCGCGTGGGGCACGACGGCGTCCAGCAGCGCATTTTCCGCGCCCAATGATGCTGGCGCGACTTGGTCCGGCGGGGGTCTGCAAGTTGAGCGATACGGCATGCCCGACGACCTTTTCATCTGGGCCAATCGTGGCGAAGCCGTGCTGTGGTGGCTCATCGCGCTGGGGCTGGCCGTCGCCGGCTCGACGAGGTCGCCGATTCGCGCTCGCGCGTGGCTGGCCGCGGGCGTCTTTGCGGCGTTCGGCGCCTCGGACATCGTGGAGACGCACACCGGCGCGTGGTGGCGGCCGTGGTGGCTGTTGGTCTGGAAGGGAGGCTGCGTCGCGGCAATGGCGGGGCTGCTGTGGGATCATCTTCGCCGTCGGACTCGGCGGTCCGACGCAGCACCGGGGCCGCCTACGCGATGAACGTCTTCTTCTTCCGCCCGCTCAGGTAGCTCTCCATCACACACTGGCTCAGGTCGCCGCTGGCGCAGTGAAACGTCACGCCGCGCGTCAGCTTGCCGAGCTGATCGACGAAGCCCAGCCAGTCCATGTCCCAGTAGTCGTCGGTCAGCGCGAACGTGCAGATGCGCACTCCCGTCCGCGCCACGTGCAGCGCCTCTTTCAGCGTCGCGATGTGGCTGCTTTCGTGCGGCGGGTAGAGGAGGTAGACGTATTCGCCCGCCACGTGCGCGGTCGGCTGGCCGTCGGTGATAATGAAGATCATCTTGTTGTCGCCGCCACGGCGGCCCAGGATGCGGCGGGCTTTCATCAATCCCAGGTGCAGGTTGGTAAAATGCTGCGGGGCCTGGTCGAGCTTGCCCAGCGGCAGGCGCAGCTTGATCACGGGGTCGTACATGCTGACCGGCTTGGGCATGAGCAGCGGCAGGCGCTCCTCGGCGACCTGCTCCGCGCCGGAGAAAAAGCCGACCAGGTCGACCGTGTCGAGCGGGAAGCGCTGGCGGATCAGCGCCGAGAGCGCCATGGCGCATTTCTTGGCTTGAAAAAAGCGGTTGAAGCGGGCCATGGAGCCGGACTGATCGATGAGGATGACGGTCGAGCAGCTTGCGCGCGACTCGCTGTGGTGCAGTTCCAGATCGTCGTCGTGCAGGCGGAGCGGAAGCAGGTTCCCCGCGGGGCGCCCGTCGCGGTCGCCTGTTTCCAGCGGCGGGTTCCCTCGCGCCGGTTCCCCGCTGGCCGCCTGGCGCGCCATGACGTTCCGTAGCGTTGCGGCCAGGTCGATCTCGCTGACCGGGTCGCCGAACTGGTATGGCCGCGTGCCCTCGACGCGCTCGCCCCGCCCGCCGACCTCCGGCGTCGCGTGCCCGTCGCGCGTGCCCTTCTTCAGAGCGGCGAAGATTTCCATCAGGGCCTTGCGCTGCATGGCGTTCACCGCCCGCGGCGTAAGCCGATAGCGCCCCTTGATCTTTTCGAGCAATCCCTGGTCGAGCATCTGCTGCAGGAGCTGGGACTGCTCAGGATCGGTCTCGAGCTGCCGGAGTGCGTTCAGCGCCTCGTCGCCGTACGCCAGCACGAAGTCCATGAAATCGGACGACAGCCCGAGGTCGTTCTGGAACGGGAAGTTCCTGCCGTTGAACTCGAAGTACCGGTTCCGCATGCTGCACGGATTGTAGCGCGCCGAGCGCGAGGGCGAGCGGTTTGCAAGCCTCCGCTCCCTCACGGTCGCGGCTCGGAAAGAGCGGGCGGAAATGCCCGCACCGCTTTTCTTTCCGAACCCGCCGCGCCAAGCGGCTGGTTGAGGTGCGCACGGCGCTGGGAGTCAATAGACGACGCGCCGCAGCGAACGCGCCCGGATGTCACCCCGCCGCTTGGCGCGGCGGGTTCGGACAAGCCAGCGAGCTTGCCCGGATTTCTGGGAACACCCGTGATCGGCCACGCGCAGCGTTTGCGTTGACTCGCGCCGCACTCAGTCGTAGCATTTCTTTTGCCACGCCGCCCGCGCTGCGCGGCCTCACAACACGGGTCTGACGCCCTTCTTGGGAACACGGAGACACCGGATGGCCGGACACGAAAGCATCCTGGCGATCATGGATCGCCACCTCGATACCAGCAAGTTCCGCCAGCAGCACTGGGAGGGCACGTTCTTTCAGTACCTGGACATGGTGCTGGCCGATCCGCGCATGGCGCGCAACGCGTTTCAGCGCGTGTATGACATGATCCTGAGCTTCGGAACGAAGAAGTACTCGCACCTGAAACAGGAATACACGCACTACAAGTTCTTTGACGATCCGATCGACCACGGCAAGGACGGCATCTTCGGCCTTGATCCGGCCATCATGCGGCTGGTCGATTTCTTTAAGTCCGCCGCCCAGGGCTACGGCACGGACCGGCGCATCCTGCTGCTGCACGGCCCGGTGGGCAGCAGCAAGAGCACGATCGTGCGGCTGCTGAAGAAGGGCATCGAGCATTACTCGCAGACCGACGACGGCGCGCTCTATTCCTTCTCGTGGAAGATCACGAACGAAGACGGGCACGAGGAGGTGTTTCCCTGCCCGATGCATGAGGAGCCGCTGAAGCTAATCCCGCGGCGGGCGCGCAAGGACGTGCTGTCCAAAGTGAACGCTGAACTGCCCGAGGACAAGCAGATTCGCATCGAGGGCGATCTCGACCCCTTCTGCCGCAAGATGTTCGAAGACCTGCTGCTCAAGTACAACGGCGATTGGCGCAAGGTGCTCGAGCACATCAGCGTGCGGCGGCTGCTGCTGTCGGAAAAAGACCGCATCGGCATCGGCACGTTTCAGCCCAAGGACGAGAAGAACCAGGACAGCACGGAACTCACCGGCGATATCAACTACCGCAAGATCGCGCTCTACGGCTCCGACTCCGACCCGCGCGCGTTCAATTTCGACGGCGAGTTGAACATCGCCAACCGGGGCGTGTGCGAATTCATCGAAGTGCTCAAGCTGGACGTGGCGTTCCTGTACGACCTGCTGGGCGCGTCGCAGGAGCACACGATCAAGCCCAAGAAATTCGCCCAGACGGACATCGACGAGGTCATCATCGGCCACACCAACGAGCCGGAGTATAAGAAGCTGCAGAGCAACGAGCTGATGGAGGCCTTCCGCGACCGGACGATCAAGATCGACGTGCCCTACAACATCCGCCTGAGCGACGAAGTGAAGATCTACGACAAGGACTTCAACAAGGAGAAGGTCAAGGGCATTCATATCGCGCCGCACACGGTCGAAGTGGCCGCCATGTGGGCGGTGCTGACGCGGCTGGACGAGCCGAAGAAGGCCGGCCTGACGCTGATGCAGAAGCTCAAACTCTACGATGGCCGCAGCATCCCCGGCTTCACCGAGGATTCGATCAAGGAGCTGCGCGAGGAAGCCCCGCGCGAGGGCATGCAGGGCATCAGCCCGCGCTACATCCAGGACAAGATCTCAAACTCGCTGGTGAGCGAGCAGACGCAGACCGACAAGTGCATTAACCCGTTCATGGTGATGAACGAGCTGGAGACCGGCCTCTCGCATCACTCGCTGATCACCGACGAGGAGCTGAAAAAGAAGTACAAGGAGCTGCTCTCGGTCGTGCGCGAGGAGTACGAGGACATCCTCAAGGGCGAGGTGCAGCGGGCGATTTCGGCCGACGAAGACGCGATCACGCGGCTGGCCGCCAACTACATCGAGAGCGTGCGGGCCTACACGCAGCACGAGAAAGTGCGCAACAAGTTCACCGGCCGCGAGGAGCCGCCCGACGAGCGCCTGATGCGCAGCATCGAGGAGAAGATCGACATCCCCGACAGCCGCAAGGACGATTTCCGCCAGGAAATCATGAATTACATCGGCGCGCTGTCGCTGGACGGCAAGAAGTTCGAGTATCACACGAACGCCCGGCTGCACAAGGCGCTCGAGTTGAAGCTGTTCGAGGACAGCCGCGACACGATCAAGCTGAAGAACGTCGTTAGCGGGGTGATCGACGACGAGACGCAGGCGAAGATCGACGTGGTGAAGCAGCGGCTGATCAAGTTCTTTGGCTATAACGAGACGAGTGCGACGGATGTGCTGAATTACGTGGCGAGCATTTTTGCCCGCGGCGATACGAAGGAAGGGCGCTAAGGAAGGGTGCTGATGTCTTGTGGTATCGGCTTCCAGCCGGTCCGTTGTGTTTCGGGCTTCCAGCCCGCGAATGCGCGTTTCGCGCTTCAGAACGCGAAGCGCAAGCGAGCGCAATCCGCGGCAGGCGCTCGCTTGCGCGTCGCGTTCTGACGCACGAGCTTGGCCGAGTTGATTGCGAGGACTTTGCGGTGCGTGCGTACAGCACATACTCGAGAAACACCGAATGAACTGGCAAGACCGAATTGTGGCCGACCCCGCCGTCCTGGTCGGCAAGCCGGTCATCAAAGGCACGCGCATCTCGGTGGAGTTGGTCATCGGCCTCCTGGCGCGCGGATACTCGCGCGAGCAGGTGTTGCAGCAGTACGATCACCTGTCGTCCGAGGATATTCAGGCTTGCCTGGAATACGCGCGCGAGTTGATCGAATCCGAGCGGGTGTTTCCGGCGCCGGCGTGAGAGTGCTTCTTGCGAATCCTCGCGAACGAGAATTTCCCGGGACCAGTCATTGCGGAACTGCGGTCGCGCGGACACGACGTTGTTTCGGTTAAGGAACGGATGCCCGGCGCAGGAGATTCCGACGTACTGGCCGTCGCGCAAATCGACGGCCGGCTCATCGTCACGCTCGATAAGGACTTCGGCGAGCTTGCGTTTCGAGCCCGACTTCCCGCCGCGTGCGGCGTAGTGCTGTTTCGGCTGACTGGTGCTTCACCGGATGTCGACAACCGGCGAGCGGTCGCCGCGTTGGAATCGCGTGACGATTGGGCGGATAGGTTTTCAACGGTGACGGACGATAGGATTCGGATGAGACCGCTGCCGGCGCCATGAGGAAGCGACGCTTGTCCGCGCGACACGCATCGACGCTCATCGGGTTGACCTGCGGCCAGCCGACACCGGCCGACCGGCGCGGACGGCCCGGGGCACAAGCTCGTAGCTAACCAAACAGCGTTGGCGCGGGGGCGAGGATTCTTTCTACGCCACCGCCAAATCGGAGGGGAGCATCGGCGTCCCGCCGGTACGCCAGGCACGCAGGCACATCTCCCGCCGTCCGACCCTGACGGGGAGCATCGGCGTCTCGCCGGTGCGACAGACCGCCCGAGCGCGGCCGCGTGAGACGCGAGCTCCTGTTGGAAGAGTGTCAGAATGAACTGGCAAGATCGCATCGTCGCCAACCCCGCGGTCCTGGTGGGCAAGCCGATTATCAAGGGGACGCGCATCTCGGTGGAGCTGGTGATCGGACTTCTGGCCCGCGGATACACGGCCGAGCAGGTATTGCAGCAGTACGATCACCTGTCGTTCGAAGATATTCAGGCGTGCCTGGAATACGCGCGTGAGCTGATCGAGTCCGAGCGCGTATTTCCAGCGCCGGCGTGAGGATGTTTTTTGCGAATCGTCGCAAGAACTTTCAGTCGCGATCGTACGTGCGAGTTGTTTGTAGCAACAAGAAGCAAGAGCGGCGCACCAATCGACGATCGGTGCGCCGCATCTCGCGTTTAGGCGAAGATGGGGAACCGGAACGGTTTCCCGTCACGCCGTCGGATGAAACGTTTGGCACGGTAATGCCAAACTTTCATCACCGTCACCCAACGAATGGGTGACCGCTTTGGGTTTTTCATGATGAAAAACCTCCTTGGCGCTTGACAAAGACGGGAACCAGCCCGATACTGAGAGAGTATCTGGAAAGGGCTTGGTGCCGCCTAACCCGGTAGCGCCGATCCCGGAGTTTCAAGATTCACGCGAGCCGGCAAGCTAGCCCTTGTCCGGCTCGCGGCCTATCGGTGGATAGGCAAGTAGCTCAACTTGCCATAGGGTTCTCCGTTACGGAAACTCTGCCACGTGCTGCGAACAACCGATCGCCATCTCGCCGCTACTTCGGTTACGCGGTACTTACCGCATTTACCCAGATTCTCCGGCAACGACTTCATACAGCGCTGCCCGGCGACCGCTTGCCTCGCGGTTGAGTCTCAAGCGTCCTTGCGCGTGCAGCTTTTTAAGCACCGCTGCGACGCTTGACCGTCGCAATTCGCCGTTCCACGCGGGCCGTCGTTCTCGCACCAGTTTAAGCATTCTCCCGGCCCCGAACGGGCGATCAATCACCGACAGCACCTCAGTAATCGCGTCCCGCAGTTGGCCACGCTTGAGGCGGGGTACACCTCCCGCGCGCTGCGTGCTTTGCTTGTCCGACCGCTTCGGTTCGAGCCGTGCGACCCGGTTGATCGCCGCAACGTCGCGCGCATAGTCCGCTCTTGCCGCCTCGATCCGGGCGTCCCGCGTCGCCTTTGCCTGTGCCAGAAGCTGTTCGCGGTTCATCGGAACACACCTAAGTCTTGTATACGCGGAGGCGGACTGTACCACCGGCACAGCAATGATGCAAGCTACGAGTTGTTCGCATCATCGCCGCGACTTGTCTGCATTATAGCCGCGCTCCTGGAAACGTGCAAACCGGGCCGGAATAGGGTTCTGGCCGGTCGGCTGGTCAGAGAGTGAATCGCGGTGCGTTTGGATCGATACGACGTGGACTGCTTCGACTGGACTGTGATTCTCGCTGCTGCTGTGTCCACGAAGACGCGGTCGCCTTCCCTTCGCGCCCGGACTGGAATGCCTCGCGTGGTGAGTCGTCAGCATATAATGCGAAACGAGGGAACTCATGGTCCTCCGCGCCCAACCGATCATCTGCGACACCGGCGAGATCGACGACGAGGCGATGCTCACCTACTACGGCTGCGCGCCGGCCGACTGGGAGGAGGCGTCGAGCGAGAGGCGCTTTGTCGAGTTGATTGATGGGAGGATTCTCGTGCACTCACCGGCGGGACTGGGGCATCAGCGGCTCTTTGATTTCTGCTACCGGCTCCTGGGTGGATACGTCGAGGCCAAGAACCTCGGCGAAGTGCTCGCCGGCCCGTTCACTATGGAACTCGCGCTCGAACGCAAGTTCGAACCCGACATCATCTTCGTCTCCAACAAAACCCGCGCGAACCTCACCGACGACCGCCTGCTCGGCCCCGCCGACCTGGCCATCGAGATCGCCTCCCCCAGCACCCGCGCCTATGACCGCACTGAAAAACGCGAGTGCTACCGCGTCGGCGGCGTGCGCGAATACTGGATGATCGACCCGATCGACCGCAAGGTGACGCTCGACCGCCCGGCGGGCGTACAGCTCGCGGAACTCGGCGCCGGGTGCGTAGAATCCGCCACATGCCCTGGCTTCCGGATTCAAGCCGAGTGGTTGTGGGCTGATCCGCTCCCTTCGGTGCAGGCGTGCCTGGCCCAGTTACTCGCCGGATAGGCCCGCGCCGGCGCTCCCAAAAAAGCAGTTCGCATGCGTTCCCAAACCCAGCGCTGGCTCCTCTCCCTCCTCATCCTCTCCATCTGCCTCAGCGGACTGCTCGGTATCCTCGTCCTCCTTACCGGCGGGCGAAGCTGGTTCGAGGTGCGCATTCTGCTGACGACCGCGGCGATCGGGGCGGCGTCGATCGTCGGACTGGCGGCGGCGGCGGTGCATGAGGCCCGTCGCTGGACGCCGCTCGGGGCCGTTGGAATGGGGGCGACGGGCGTGGCGCTCGCGATGACGCTCATCGTCATCTGGGTTGACTCGCTCATCGACGTGGAGGCTTACACCAAGACCTGGGCCTGCGCCATCATCGCGTCGATCGGGCTCACGCACGTCGGACTGCTCGCCCTGGCGCGGCTGCGGCGGCAATTCGAGTTCGCCCGTGGCGTCACGATCCTGGCCATCGTCACGCTCGCGCTGCAAATCGCGTTTCTGATCGTGACCGAGACGGACGCCGGCGACTTCTGGGCCCGCCTCATCGGCGTCAACGCGATCATCGACGTCTGCGGCACGATCGCCGTGCCGATCCTGCACCGCATCTCCGACATTTCAAAGCGCGAGGCAATCGTCACGACCGCGCTCGCCGTGCAGCTCACGTGTCCACGTTGCGGTCGGCCGCAGCAGGTGGCGGTCGGCGGGGCGCGCTGCGGCGGCTGCGGCCTCGGTATCAAGATCGAGATTGAGGAAGAGCATTGCCCGAGCTGCGGCTACCCGCTTTACCAACTCACGTCGGCGGCCTGCCCGGAGTGCGGCGCACCGATAGCGCCGCCGCGTCCCGCGGGAACCTGAATCAGCGTGATCGAGTTGACGCCACATTTCAGAACGCGAGACGCCAGCGAGCGTCCACCGCGACGTGCGCTCGCTCGCGTTTCGCGTTCCGACGGCGGCACGCAACTGCGCAAATCCGGGCTCATTCCGCGGAGTAGAACCGGCGCGCGTTACCCCCGAAGCACTTTCCTGTCGGCGACGCTCCTGGGCGCGCTGCTTGCCGGCTGCTCGCGCTCCGGCGGCCCGTTCTTCTCGCCGCGCTACGCGAATCGGCAGGCGCAGCTCCATGCCATCGCCCTCGCGCCGCCGGCGATGCAGATCGAGTCTCTCCACAGCGGCGGGCTGCGCGAGCCGCGGCCCGATCTGGAGAACGATGTTCGCGCTCGCCTGATCGCAGAATTGACCGATCTTCTGCGGCGGAGCGGGCGTGAGATTGCCGCCGCGCCCGCCGACGCCCCGACGAACTCGTCAACCTCACCGGCTGCGCCGCGCCTGGCGGCCGAGGCCGACGCGCGAGCTCTGCTGGCCGCTGTACACGAGGCCATCGTGACTCACCACGTCCGCTACCGGCATCGCCGCGAGCTGGACTACGCCGTCGGGGACGCCGCGCGGACGCTCTGCGACGCCGAGTTCGACGCAGCCCTGGTCGCGTCTCTGCAGGCCGCTGTGCCGACCGGCGGGCGCTCGGCGCTCCAGGCGGCCGGCCTGGCGATGAGCGCCGTCACGCAGTCGTTCGTCTACGTTCCCACGCACGAAGCGGCGCTCACGCTGATGCTTATCGACGCCGACGGCGAGGTGCTCTGGTTCGGATTCGCCGCCGGCGCCGTGGATGTCCTTAGCGACAGCGGCCTGCGGCGGCTGGTGCGTGCGGCCGGGCGGCGGCTGCTGCACGAGGAGAAGTAGCGCATGCGCCCGAGCCACGCGATGCTGATCGTTCTGCTGTTGCTTCCCTCCGCGTGCGCTCGCCGCCTCGCTCCGATCGAAGCCGGCCGCGCGTTCGAGCCCGACCAGCGCGAACAGCGGCTGTGGGAGGCGACGCGTCGGATGTCCGCCGAGCTGGCTGCCGGCGGCGTGCGCTGTCGCGACGACGCGCTGGAGCGATACGTGCAGGCCGTGCTGGACAAGCTGATCGAAGAGGATGCCGCCGCCTTCGCCCCGCTCACGCCGCGCGTCCTGATTCTGGACTGCGACATCCCCAACGCCTTTTCCCTGCCGCACGGCGACATCTACGTTCATACCGGCATCCTCGCGCGACTGCGAAACGAAGCCCAGCTCGCGATGTTGCTCGGCCACGAGCTGACCCATGCCACGCACCGCCACGTGCACGCCTGGCGCGAGGACGCCTATCTCCGCACCGGCGCCGGGGCGTACGTGTCCGTCCTGTCGTCGCCGGCCGGGTATTACTCGAACGCCATTGGCGCGCTCAGCCAGGTGCTCACGCTGGCGGCGGTCAGCGGCTTCTCGCGTGAAAACGAAGCGGAAGCCGACCGCGTCGGCATGCAGCGCATGGCCTTTGCCGGTTACGACCCGCGCGAGGCGCCGCGGCTTTTCGAGCGCATGCTCGAAGCCGCCGATTCGAAGGGCCGCCGCTGGAATTTCCTGTACGCCACCCATCCAAGAATGAAGGCCCGCGTTGCGTCATGTCAAAGACTGCTGGCGAACGTCGCCCGCTCCGGCCCAGCGACAGTCGGCGAGGCTGAGTATCTAAGCGCCGCCGGCGAGTTGATCTACGCGGAAGTCCGCCGGCACCTCGCCATCGGACGATTCGATTTGGCGCTGCAGACGGCACAATTCCTGTGCGAAAAATCCGCCTCGGCCCGCGCCTACGCGCTGCTCGGCGACGTCTTTCGCGAACGAGGCGCGGCCGGCGACGGGGCGGCGGCCGAGGCGAGTTACCTGCAGGCCCTGCAGCTCGACGGCGAGGCCGCCGAAGTGCACCGCGGGCTGGGGCTGCTTGCGCTGCGCCGCGGCGACCGGCCGGTGGCGCGGGCGCACTTGGCCCGCTATCTCCAGTCCTGTCCGGACGCACCAGACGCGGCGCTGATTCGGTCGGAGATGGAGCGAATTGGAGGCGATGAGTGACGCGGCGGCTGCCTTGCCTGTGCCTTGCTCTCGCACTGCTGGGCGGCTGCGCGGAGTACACGCCGACCGGGCCAACGTACGCACTCAAAAAGGCGAAACTCGACGTCGACCTGCCGCCGGGCTGGCTGCGCTATCGACCGGCCAAGGAAGCATACGTCATCACGCGCGATGGCCTGAATCTCGCCCGGATTGAACTGGTCGCGACCCCCGTCGAGCGGCAGACGCGCGGTCTGCAGCCGTTTCGTCGCGGCGCTGCGCCGCCGGAGCTGGCCGATGCGGTCCTGCGGCGATTCGGCGCTACGTCGCATCTGGCCGGCTTCCACGTGGAGAGCGTCGGCCCGGCCCGGCTGGCGGGGGCAGACGGGTTTGTCGCCGACGCGATCTGCACCGCCCCGACCGGGCTGCGTCAGCGAGCGCGGCTTTACGCCGTCGAGATGAATGACTGCGTGGTGGAGCTGCGGCTCGTCGCGGCGGCGCAGGTCTATTTCGAAAGGCACGCGGCGGCGTTTGAGGCGGTGGTCGCATCGCTTCGCTCCGAGCCGCGCCCGTCAGGGAGCGGTCCCCGTCTTTCCGAGCCGCGCCCGTAAGGAAGCGGTTCTGCTGTCCGCTCCCTCACGGTCGCGGCTCCGTGTCCGCTTCGTCCGCATTCTCCACCCGCGCCGACTGACAGCTCCAGCAGATGTCAAAATGCCGCGGGCAGATTTCACCGCACGCGGGGCATTTCCAGGGACGGTCGCTTTCCGCGCGGCGGCGGGCGATTTCGTCGGACTCGTGCCGGTTCAGCCACAGCACGTCGAAGTAGAAGTCGCGGTGGACGAACACCTGGACGCTCAGCGTGGGCGAGCCGATGTAGATGTCGGCGAACGAGCGGTTTTCTCTCACCACGCACGGGATGTACTCGCGGTCGAGCAGCGCCTCGACCATCGGCAGCGCCAGCCCGAAGCACATCCACGGCTCGACCGCGAACCACTCCGCCCGCGGCCGCCCAGCGCGCAGGTCGAATGGCGCCTGGCACTGCGGACAGAGCGGCGCCGTCGCGCCGGCCAGCGCGCCGCAGCAGGACGCGCAGCACAGCCCGAAATTCGGCACGGGCAGTTCTCCGCCCGTGTAGCGCGGTGGCCGCACGCACGTCCACGAACGCAGCAGCTCCGGCACCGAAAACCGCGTCCCGCACTCGGGGCAGCGGTGCTCCGGCAACCCGCGGAGCGGATAGCCGCACGTCGGGCAGACGAGATTCCAGTCCGGAATCGGCAACTCGTTCAGGTCGATGTCCACGCAACCACGATATCGCCCGCCCTGTACCCCACCCAAGCCCGAATCGCATACAATCCCGCCGGTGTCGCGGGCAGAGTCTTACGGCGCGGCAACGCACAACCTCGAACGACGCCGCCGTGCGATCGGATCGCGCGCTGGCTTCGCTCGTATTTGAGAGAAGATGGAACTTCCCCGACGAGCCCGAGGCGACGAACTTCTGCCGCAAGGCGAGCTGTCGCGCCTGCGCGACCGCCTGCGGCGGCTGGCGCCCGCACATGACCTGACGACGGTCGTCGCGTGCGCGTTCGATCACCGCACGCGCATGCTGCCCTTCATTTACGCCGACCTGCGCATGGCCCCGGCCGGAATCCGGGCGATCGGCGCCGCCCTGGCGGACGCGGGCTTCGCCAAAACGCGGCTCGTCCTGCAGCAGTGGAACCGGCGCTTTCGACCGTCGCAAATGCGGATTGACGGGCGAATCCCCGATCTGTTCATGACATCCAGCATGCAGATTCACACGGCCGCCTGCAAAGACCTTATCCGCGACGCCTGCCGCATCGACCCGGCCCAGCGCCCGCTCATTATCGCCGGCGGCGCCAAGACCGTGTACGAGCCCTGGGATGTGTTCGATCCCGATCCGCGGCAAGCGCTCCAGCGCGGCGAAGCCGACATCGCCGTCACCGGGGAAGAGTACGTCCTGCTCAGCCTGATCGAGGTGCTGCTCGCTTTTCGCGCGTCGGACGGGTCGATGCGCGACGCCTTCGCCCGCGCCCGCCGCGATGGCGCGCTGGATCGCGTCCCGGGCCTCGTCTATCGCCGATATGACGAAGACGGCATGCCCGGCGACCTGGTGGATACCGGCGTGCAGCGGCTCGTCGCCGACCTGGACGAACTCCCGCACCCGGTGCTTGGTTACAGCTTGCTGGAAGCGCCCAGCGGAGCCGCGGCGCTGGCCGTACGGCCGCTGCCGCCGGAACGGGTGAACCGCTACAGCCCGATCGCCTCGCTGGTGCTGACCTTCGGCTGCAAGTTCAACTGCCCGTATTGCCCGATCCCGGCCTACAACCAGCGGCAGCACCGCGTGAAGAGCGGGGCGCGGATCGCGGACGAGTTCGTTCGCCTGCGCCGCGAGTACGGGCTGCGCTACTTCTTCGGAGCCGACGACAACTTCTTCAACGAGAAACGCCGCACGCTCGACATTGTCGAGACGCTGGCGCGGACCGAGATCGACGGCGTTCCGCTCCGCAAGAAAGTGCGCTGGGGCACCGAGGTGACGGTGCACGATACGCTGCAGCTCCGCGAGCACCTGCCGACGGTGCGGGCGGCCGGCGTCCGAGCGCTCTGGCTGGGCGTCGAGGACATGACCGCCACGTTCATCAAGAAAGGCCAATCGGTCAGCAAGACGGCGGAGGCATTCCAGCTCCTGAGCCGGCACGGCGTCTGCCCGATGCCGATGATGATGCACCATGACACGCAGCCGCTCTACACGCGCAAGGGCGACTACGGCTTGATCAACCAGGTCAGCCTGCTGCGAAAGGCGGGAGCGATCAGCGTGCAGGTGCTGATGATGACGCCGGCGACCGGTTCCAAGCTCTACGAAAGCGCGTTCACCGACGGACTGGTGTACGCCAGCGTCGCCGGGCGTCGCGTCGAGCCGCACATGCTGGACGCCAACTACGTGGTCGCGTCGGAGCACGCGCAGCCGTGGCGAAAACAGCTCAACATCATGGCGGCGTATTTGTTCTTCTATAACCCGCTGAGGTTTCTGGTTGCGCTGGTTCGGCCCAAGAGCAGGCTCTTCCTCGCCGATGCACTGATGCAGCTCGTCGGCATGTGGGGAACGGGGCAGACGATCCGCCGCACGTTCGGCTGGGCGCTGCGGCTGATGCGCGGCGACATCCGCCGCCGGACGAGCGTGCCCGCCAGCCCGATCCCGATGATCGGGTCGGACGGCATGGCGGCGCATCATGCGCTGCCGGGAACGGCTCGCGTGCAACTGATCCGGCTGCCCGTGCGCACCCCGGCGGTCGAGCCGGTTCCTCGTTCGACCTCGCTGGATCCGGCGGTTGTATCCGCGTCGCCGTAACGAGATCGGTCTCAGAAGCTCGTTCGCGTGTTCGGATTGCGCGTTACGTGCAACGTGAGGGAGAGTCAATGACCGCCAAGGATATCGTCGCTGAGCTCAAGAAGTTCGCCAGCGCGCAAACCAAGAAAACATGGATGACCCACGGCGCTCAAGAGCCCTGCCTCGGCGTCAAGGTCGCGGACATGAAGAAGATCCAGAAGCGCGTCAAGATGGACTACCAGCTCGCCTTGGATCTCTACGACACCGGCATCGCCGACGCAATGTACCTCGCAGGACTGATCGCGGACGACGCGAAGATGACCAAAAAGGACCTGCAAAAATGGGTTGAAGGCGCCACCTGGGGCATGGTCGCCGAATACACGGTCCCGTGGGTCGCGTCCGGTAGCCCGCATGGCCGCGAGCTTGCCTTGAAGTGGATCGAATCCAAGGACGAAGCCATCGCCTCGGCCGGCTGGCAGACCTACAGCAGCATGGTCGCCATCAAGCCGGACGCGGACCTTGACCTGGCCGAGATCAAGTCGCTCCTGCAGCGCGTGGCGAGTTCGATCCACCAGCAGCCCAATCGCGTCAAATGCGTGATGAACAGTTTCGTCATCGCCGTCGCCTGCCACGTCAAACCGCTTCACAAGCTCGCAGTCGATACGGCCGACGGAATCGGCAAGGTCGCCGTCGAACTGGTCGGGGCGTGCAAGATTCCGTTCGCGCCCGACTTCATCAAGAAATTCCAGGCGCGCAGCCCGATCGGCAAGAAGCGCAAGTCGCCGAAGTGCTGATCGGATTGCTCGCGATCAGGCGGCGATACCGCTGAAGACTTCCGGCATCATCTGACCACCGACCTCGCCGTACCGACCGAACGTGCAAACTGCTTGACGACGTGGCGACAGTCTTCAAACCAACGGCCGCCGATTGACCGGTCCCCCCGCGCTGCATCTGGTACGCGAGGAGCTGGTTGCCAAGTTCCTTGATGGTAAACTCGCCCTCTGCCGCCGGCGTCGGTTCACGACCCGCGTGCAAATCTTCGACGAGGCGTAGATAATTCTGATGGGCGGCGTCGGGCTCGGCCCAGACGCCGAAGAAGTTAAGTTTGCCGCGTTTTTTTGCACCATTGACCGTCCCGATATGCGGTCAACGGGAACGAGGACCGGTTGTCGTCACGCTAGTCGCGTTTTCGCGAACGCGCCGTAAGTCGTCATAAAGCCAGCTGCCACCGTAGCTCAATTGGCAGAGCAGCGGTTTTGTAATTAAGTCCTTATCGCCACTGGCTTTACGGAAACGCGGATTTTTCGAATAATTCTCCGCCGCAAACCGCAGGAGACCGCACGAAACCGCACTTCCGGTTGTCGCGACAACCGCAACGACGCAGCAACATAGAGAGTGCGAAGTCCGCTGTCTTGGTGCGGCCTGATTCCGCTGCGCGATCGGAGGGCGAGCGCAGGCGCTCGGCATTCGCCACTCGTCCGCCGAGCCCAAGGCGATTGCATCGAACATCTGAATCACCCTGCTTTGCAAGCCAAAGCCGTTTTGCCATTGACGCGCCGCACTATGCCAGACGACATACCCTGCGTTTTTTCGCGACCGGAGCCGAATCTCGATTTCGATGCGATGGCCCTGCCGCCGAGCCCGCGGCAAGCCCGGCAGTGTTGCCCCTACGCGACCGGTTGATATACTACGCGATTGATGCGGAAGAAGGCAGCACCGTATTTGATGCTTTTTCTGACGGTCGCATGTCCGACGCTGTGTCGGGCATCGATGGTCGCCCGCGTACACTGCGCGGACGAAGCAGCATGGTGCTGCGATCCAGCCGCGAGCCAGCCCGATCCTTGCCCGGAAGACCAGCCTCCCCCCTCGACCCCGGCCGACCCGTGCGAAGAGCTTTCCTGCTTTTGCTCGCCTTACGTCATGATCGAACGGGACTCCGGCGCGGACACGGTGCTCACGATCAGCGAGCTCTCGATGAATGCTTGCCCGTCGATCATCATCTTGGTGCCCTGCGCTGGGATCGATATCGGGCTGATGGGTCGACACGCCTTACCTGCGATCACCGCTGAGAATTCGGCCGCTCTTCCTCTCCTGATCTAACCTCACTCACGCGCTTGATGTGTGGCTTGGTGCGGGCGCTACGCGCTTTCGCGTTTTTTGCGGCGCGTGCTCTTCCTGGGTTCCAAGGTCTCCTGTGTGATTCGGTGTTCGGATTCGGAGTTTCTCCGTCATGTCAACCAATCGAAATGAACGCGCCGATCAGAGCAGCGAGCTGCAAACTGGTCGCGCTGCTGCGACAAAAACGAGCCGCCCGTCGGGGCTAGTCGGTTTCGCCAGGACCGCCCTCCGGTCTGTGCCCACGTTGCTCGTGCTGCTCGCGCTAGGCGGCGCGGGCTACTGGGGCCACAAGAACGATTGGCGCGCGCCGAAATTCGCGTCGCTGTTTGGGTCGCCGCCCGCCGCTGAACCGGAGGACTGGTGCGCCGAGCACAATGTGCCGGAGTCGCGCTGCATCAAGTGTCATCCGGAGCTCGCGGGCGAGGCCCCGAAGGACTGGTGCAAAGAGCACGGCGTGCCCGAATCACGCTGCACGATCTGTCACCCTGAAATCCTGACCAAGGGCGTGGCCGGCGACTGGTGCAAAGAGCACGGAGTGCCGGAGTCAAACTGCACGCTCTGTCATCCCGAGATCGCCGTGAAGGGCGACCTTGCGAAGCCAGCGGACGCACCGAAGGTTCTCGCGACGGATGGCGCCGCGGCGATCGCCGCGAGCAAGCCGGCGAAAGACCCGGCGACCTGTCAGACACATGCGCTGCGGGTGCAGTTCGCCTCGGCCGAATCGGTCAGAAAGGCCGGCGTGAAGCTCGACACCGTGATCGAGCGGCCGATGGAACAGGTCATCACCGGCAACGCCGAAACGCAATACGACCGAACGCGCTACGCCCAAGTCGCATCGCGGCTCACGGGCGTCGTTTGGCGCGTGGAGAAGGAACTCGGGCAGGCCGTACAGAAAGGCGAGGTGCTGGCGCTAGTGGATGCAGCCGCGGTTGGCCGCACGAAGGCCGAGTTGCTGACGGCCGCAGCGCAGCGCGAGCTGCGGAGGCAGACACTCCGGCGCGTCGAGAAACTGCTGCCACAGAAGATCAGCAGCGAAGCCGACCTTCAGGAAGCGCAAGCCGCCCTGCGAGAGGCGGAGATTGGCGTGTTCAACGCGCGTCAAGCGCTCATTAATGTGGGGCTCATGGTTCCTGCCGATACAGAAGCGGTCCCGGACGAACGGGAGCTCCAGCTCCTGGGCCTGCCGGATCACATTCGGGCGTCACTTGAACCGGGAGCAACGTCTGCGAACCTCGTGCCGCTGTTTGCTCCGCTGGATGGGATTGTCGTGCAGCGCGAAATTGTGGCGGGCGAGGTCGTTGAAGCATCCAAGCCGCTGTTTGCCGTTGCCGACACGCGCCGGATGTGGCTGACGATCGACCTGCCGCAGGCACAGGTCGGACGAGTCGCGCTGGGGCAACCCGTGCGTTTCCGGCCGGAGCGCGGGGACGGAGCGATCAGCGGAACGATCGCCTGGGTCAGTACCGCCGTCGACGACCAGACGCGAACCGTCAAAGCGCGGGCAGAGCTGGACAACGCGGACGGGCGCTTGCTGGCGAATTCATTCGGCCGGGCGCAGCTCACCATCCGCGAGTCTCCCAAGGCCATCGCGGTGCCCAGCGAAGCGATCCAGTGGGAGGGCTGTTGCCACATCGTTTTCGTTCGGCTGACGGACGACATCTTCCAAACGCGCAAGGTCCGGCTCGGGGCGCGAGGCGCGCAATACACCGAAGTTCTCGTCGGCCTGTTGCCGGGTGAGGTCGTCGCCGCGGCTGGGAGCCACGTGTTGAAGTCCGAGATCTTGAAGGGCAACCTCGGCGCCGGCTGCTGCGCCGACGAATAGCCGGCAAAGGACCAGAACCGCATGTTGAACTGGATTATTAACTGGTCGCTGCACCACCGGCTGCTCGTGCTTGGCGTGACGCTCGGCTTCTTCGTCGGGGGACTGATTGCGGTCAGTCACCTGAACATCGACGCCTTCCCCGATACGACGCCCGTGCAGGTCCAGATCAACACGGTCGCCCCATCATTGGGACCGGAAGAAGTCGAGCGACAGATCACGATTCCTGTCGAACAGTCCATCAGCGGATTGCCCAGCCTCACGAACGTGCGCTCCATCTCGAAATTCGGTTTGTCGCAGGTCGTCGTGACGTTCAGCGATGACATCGACATCTACTTTGCGCGGCGGCTGATTGGCGAACGGCTATCGACGGTCGAACTGCCGACGGGCATAGCCGCGCCGGAAATGGGCCCGGTCGCAACCGGCTTGGGCGAGATCTTCCACTACGTCGTCCGTTCCGACTCACGCAGTCTTACCGAGCTACGAACGATTCAGGACTGGACGATCAAGCCCGTCTTACGCGCCGTCTCCGGCGTAGCCGAGATCAACAGTTGGGGCGGCTATGAAAAGCAATATCAGGTGCGGATCGACCCGAACCGCTTGATTAAGTACGGGCTGTCGTACGACGAAGTCGTCGAGGCGTTGGAGCGGAACAATCTCAACGCGGGTGGCGGGAGTATCGCCTCCGGCGGCGCGATGCAGCTCGTCCAGGGACTTGGGCGCGTGGCTACGCTCGACCAGATCGGCGACGTCGTCATCAAAGCCAAGGACGGCGTCCCGATCCATGTTGACGACGTGGCCAGCGTTGAAATCGGGGCGGAGATCCGACGGGGTGCTGTCACGTTCGGCGGGAGAGGAGAGGCGGTGCTCGGCCTGGGCTTCATGCTGATGGGCCAGAATCCGCACGACGTGACGACACGGTTGAAGGCGAAGCTCGAGACGGTCAAGGCGACGCTACCTACGGGCGTGCATATCGAGACGGTCTACGACCGCACCGAGTTGGTCGAACACGTCATCGACACCGTCCGCAAGAACCTGTTTGAGGGCGGACTGCTCGTCATCGCCGTGCTGTTCATGTTTCTGGGGAACCTCCGCGCCGGGCTCATCGTCATGCTGGCGATCCCGCTCTCGATGCTGTTTGCATTCTCGGGCATGGTCCAGTTTGCCATCGCCGGCAGCCTCATGAGCCTGGGGGCGCTCGACTTTGGCTTGGTGGTGGATAGCGCAGTCATTCAGATCGAGAACGTCGCGCGACATGTCGCCCACGATCGAACCAGGCGCCGTTTCATCGACATCGTGCGCGACGCGGTATTGGAGGTTCGGAAGCCGACGATGTTCGGCGAGTTGATCATCGTCCTGGTATACGTGCCCATCCTGGCGCTCGAAGGCATCGAGGGCAAGCTGTTCCGGCCGATGGCGCTGACGGTCATTTTCGCGCTGGCGGGATCCCTGATCCTCTCGCTCACGTTGATGCCGGTGCTCGCGAGCCTGTTCCTGCCCCGCCGCATGGAGGAGCGCGACCCGTTCCTGGTCCGGCTATGCCGCGGGCTCTATTCACCCGTGCTTCGCTTCGTGATGCGGCACAACGCCGTCGTACTGGGAATGGCGCTGTGCGTGCTCGTGGTCGCAGTAATCGTCGCTCGCGGACTCGGAGCGGAGTTCATCCCCAAGCTCTCTGAAGGCGCCATCGTCGCCAACGTGATTCGGCTAGCGGGGACCGATCTGGACGAGTCGATACGCTACAACACACAGATGGAGATGGCCTTGCTCGCGGCTTTCCCAGACGAAATCCGCTACGTGTGGAGTCGGACGGGCACGGCCGAGGTTGCGACGGACCCGATGGGTGTCGAGCTGACCGACATCTTTCTGTCGTTTACGCCGCGACAGCAGTGGAAGCGGGCGCGCTCGCAGGCCGAACTGGTCGAGTTGATTCAGCGCGAGCTGCGCGACATGCCCGGCCAGCGCGTCGCCATGACGCAACCCATCGAGATGCGCATGAACGAGATGATCGCCGGTGTGCGCGGCGATATCGCCATGAAGCTCTATGGTGATGACCTGGACGTTCTCAAGGCCACCGGCGACCGAATCGGCGCGATTCTGGGCTCGATCCAGGGTGCGGCCGACATGTCCACGGAGCAGCTCACCGGGCAGCCCGTGCTTCAGATCAAGGTCGATCAGGAGGCCCTGGCTCGTCACGGCGTTCCCGCCAAGGCAGTCATGGATATTGTCGAATCCCTTGGCAGCAAGCCGTTGGGCGAAGTGATCGAGGGCCAGCTCCGTTTTCCGCTTGTCGCGCGGCTGCCTGACTCCTATCGACGGGATTCGGAGGCGATCCGCGCCATCGTTCTGCCCACCGCGTCAGGACAGAGGGTGCCGCTCGCGAATCTGGCAATGGTCGAGGAAGTCGAAGGACCATCCACGATCATGCGCGAATGGGGTCAGCGCCGCACGACCGTTCAGGTAAACGTCCGTGGGCGCGACGTGGTCAGCTACATCGCCGAGGCGCAGCGCCGCATCGCGGCAGAGGTGCCGCTTCCGCCCGGGCGCTATCATATCGAGTGGGGTGGCCAGTTCGAGCAATTCGAGCGCGCCCGCAATCGACTGTTGATCGTCGTCCCGGTCGTGCTCGTAATGGTCTTCGTCCTGCTCTACATCACCTACAACCGGGTTTTGGACGCAGTGCGCGTTTTCACGGGCGTTCCTTTCGCCGTGGTCGGAGGCGTGATGGCGCTATGGGTGCGAGACATGCCCTTTTCGATTTCCGCCGGCGTCGGCTTCATCGCCCTGTCGGGCGTGGCTGTGCTGGGTGACATGGTGCTCGTTTCGTACGTCCGCCAGTTGCTCGCGCGCGACTTTCCGCTGCGCGAAGCCGTCGCGGAAGCAGCAATGACGCGATTGCGCCCGGTTCTGATGACCGCGCTCGTAGCAGCGCTCGGCTTCGTGCCGATGGCCCTGAGCACGGGCGTCGGGGCCGAAGTTCAGCGTCCCTTGGCGACCGTCGTGATCGGCGGCGTGATCAGCAGCACGCTTCTGACGCTGCTTGTGTTGCCCGCCATCTATCTCGTTTTCGGCGCCTCAGCCGCTGTAGCGCGGCAGGAGGAGCAGGTTGAAGTCGCTGAGTCAACCATCCCGGCTCGCAGTACCGTCGGCGAACCGACGACAGCCGAAGCCGGACCTGTTCATGCGTAAAGGAGATGCGTCATGAGTATTGCGAGAACGTGTCGGATGTTCGGGCTGGCGCTCTTTGCCGCGCCCCTCCTGATGGGCGGATGCGAGTGCAACAGCAAAGCGCCACACACGGAAACGGAGGCGGCCAAGAAGCAGCCGGCTGCCGCCGAGAAGCCCAAGGAGCCGCTGGTCAAGAAGGCCGAGCTGGTGGACTGGTGCAAGGAGCACGGCGTGCCCGAGTCGGTCTGCACGCGCTGCAATTCGGAGTTGATCGATGGGTTCAAGAAAAAGGGCGATTGGTGCGCCAAGCACGACCTGCCGGATTCGCAGTGCCTTGTTTGCCACCCGGAGCTGAAGGCCAAATTCGAGGCGATGAAGCCGAAGGGCGGGTGAGCCGCGGCGGCGAGGGTTGGAGCGAGGCAGAGCGGATCGCAATCTGCAAGGTTCGCTTCGCTGTTGACGTTTGAAGGGATTGCCGATTAGATAGGCGCGGATGCTATGTTGAATCGGGCCGTTATCAGCTTTGCCGTCCTTTGGGCGTTTCTTGCCGTGCCGAGCCTCTGCGGCGCCGGCCTGCTCGCGCACGCCTGCCAGCAGCACGCTGCCAACGACTGCGGTCACGAGAGCGATTGCAGCGACGATCCCTGTGCGAAATTCGTTTCAGCCGCCACGCTGTCGCTTCGCATCACCGGGCTCGATGTTGCGCATCCGCCGGCTGCCGTGATTCTGCCCGACATTCTCTCCGGCGGATGTCTTCCGTCGGCTCATCTTGTACCCGCCTCACATCCGCCGCGTGGCGCTCCACCTGCCGTCGTCGCGGACCGACTGCCCCTCTTGATCTGAGCTTTCATTCCGTCCGCGCTGCTCATCAGCGACGTCGGCATCGCGCGCTGTAGGTGTGCTGTTCCGCGCCTTGCAGACCAAAACCCAGGAGACTTCCTATGCCCTCCATCGCACGATGGAGCATTTTTGGCTGTCTGATTTCCGGCGCGCTGCTGATAGTCGGCTGTGCGTCCGTCAACGCGCGGCCCGACTATGACCGCGTCGATCGGCAAGTCGCGTCGGTCGTCGGCCAGCCACTTTCGTATCGCCCGGGCGACGAACCGGCTGTGCGATCAATGACGACGGGGTTGCTGGAAGACGGCCTGACGGCGCAGGAAGCCGTGCAAATTGCGCTGCTGAACAACCCGAAAGTATGGGCCGGACTGCTCCGGACCGGGATGGCTAGCGCTGACGTCGTCCAGGCCGGGCTGTTCACGAACCCGACGGTCGGAGTTCGCCTCCGTTTCCCGGAAGCCGGCGGCTTGGCCGACTTTGAAACCGGATTGTCCCAGAACATTGCGGACCTGTGGATGATCCCGGCGCGAACGCGGGCGGCCGAGCGCGACCTCGATCGCTCCATCCTGGAGACGGCCCGAGAGACCGCGGCGATCGCGTATGACACGAAGGTCGCGTACTACAACGCCGTCGCAGCGCACCGCTCGCTGGAAATCTCACGTGAGAATCTCGGGCTCGTTGAACAACTCCTGAGAATCACCGAAGCGCGCCTCGAAGCGGGCGCCGTGGGTTCGCTCGACGTGAATCTCGTGCGCGGCCTCGTGCTTCGCGCCGGCGTCGACCAGCGCAACGCCCGCCTGGTGGCTGCGACGGCCAAGCGCACGCTCGCCACGCTGCTGGGCCTGGACGCTCCGGCCGAGGATATCCGCCTCGTGGATCCGCTGCCCGCGCCGATTGCAACGACGCTTGAAGCCGAACGGCTGGTTGAGGTCGCCCGCGACGCCCGGCTTGACCTCCGAGCCGCTCGTGACGCTGTGTCCGCGGCCGAAGCGCGCGTCGAACTCGAATATGTGAAGGTCTTTCAGAACGTCCAACTCAGCTTCGACCTGGAACGCAACGCACGCCGCGCATTGCCCGGCCGGGATATCGCGGCGGATACGGCGCGGGCTTCGATTGCGAACGGCGCGCTGACTGCGCCGGGCATCGAGTCGCGCGGACAGCGCCGGCTGGCGCGCAGTCAGGAAATCGAAGCCATTCTGGGACCGGGGCTCAGTGTCACCCTTCCGATTTTCGATCAGAACCAGGCCCAGATCGCCAAGGCCAAGCTGGCGATGCAGGAAGCCGACGCACTACTGGAATCGCTCCTGCGGACCGTTTCCCAGGAAACCCGTGAAGCCGCCGACCGCGCCACGACCGCTTGGGGAGTCGCACGCCTCTATGAGCAGGAAGTGCTGCCACAGGCGCAAACGACACTTGAACTGTCGCAGTCTGCCTATCAGGCGGGTCAGACAGCCATCTTGAACGTGATTGATGCGCAGCGGTCGTTGCTCGAGACGAGGCAGGCGTACGTGGCGGCACTCCAGAGCGCCGCCAGCGCGCTGGTGGATCTGGAACGCGCGACTGCTCGACCGGCGACGTTTCTGCTCCAGTCGGCCGGAACACAACCGGCATCAACGCAACCCGCACCAAATCCGGGGGCTGACGCTGTACATCCACAGGAGACGAATCGATGACGGTCCAACCCACTCGACAAACGCCGCCGCGATTCGCCATCGTTGCGATGACGATCGCGATCGCCTTCACAGCCGGATGTGACGCACAGGCGGAACCGGGTGTTGCGATCCGCGATTTTGTGATTGACTTCGCGCGCAGTGCCCTGGCCGCCTTCTTGTTGTGAGAAATCGATGATGAACTTGACTGAGCGCCATGCACGCTTCGGAGGAATCATGACCCGACCCATCTGCTGGTTCGCACTCGCCGCGCTTGGCGCACTCGTCGTCGCGCTTCCCGCGTGCCGGGACAAGGACGGAAAAGGCGCGCCGCCGAAAACCGAAGCGGCGCACAAGGGTGATGAGCACGCCGGTCACGATCATGGCGACGAGGGGCACAGCGACGAGGTGGTGCTCATGCCCGAGGCGATCGAGCGATACGGCATCAAGGTCGAGCAGGCGTCGCTCTACAAGCTCAAGCCGACCTTTCTGGCGCCGGCGCGCGTGTCTTTCAATGCCGAGGCGATGGCACACGTCGGCTCGCCGCTACCCGGTCGAGTTACCGAGCTGCGCGCCAAACTGGGCGACATCGTCAGCAAGGGCGATGTGCTGCTGGTGGTCGAGAGTCCCGAGCTCGGCGAGGCGCAGAGCAACTTTCTGCAAAAGCGCATCCTCGCACAGACCTCCGTCGCCGGAGTGAACCTGGCGAAGAACGCCCTCGAGCGCGCCACGCGGCTCTATGAACAGAACAAGGGCATCGCCCTCGACGAAGTCCAGAGGCGTGAGGTTGAGTACAAGTCCGCGCAAGCCGCCTATCAGACGGGTCAGTCGGCCGCCGTCGCCGCGGAGAACAAGATCCACGTGCTCGGGATGGATCAATCCGCGGTCGAAAAGCTGGCCGAAACGGGCGAGGTGAACCCGCGCTTCACGATCGTTGCCCCGCTCCCCGGTCGCGTGGTCGAGCGTGAGGTGACGTTGGGCGAATTGGTCAACCCGGAGAAGGAAGCGCTGATCGTGCTCGCCGACACGACAACGCTCTGGGTGTTGGCCGATGTTCCCGAGGCGCGCTTGCCGGAGGTCTCGATCGGCGCTCAGGCATGGCTCAAGTCCAGCGCGGTGAACGGCCACAAGCATGAGGGAACCGTCTCGTACATCTCACCGATGGTCAATCCGCGGACGCGGTCGGCGCAAGTTCGCGTCGCCGTGCAATGCAAGCACGGCACGCTCTGGCCAGGGATGTTTGTGCAGGTCGAAATCAGCGCCACGGATCAGGCCAATCCCGACCCGCCGCCGGTCGTGGCGGTTCCTGAAGACGCGCTTCAGACGGTCGAGGGCGTGCCGTCAGTGTTTGTCCCGGTCCTGAACGAGCCAAACACGTTCACCAAGCGGCCGGTCACCGCCGGGAAACCCGTGGCCGGACTCGTTCCAATCCACTCCGGGCTGGTCGAGGGGGAGTCGTTCGTCGCCTCCGGGAGCTTCATTCTGAAGGCTGAGTTGGGCAAGGCGAGTGCCGAGCACCAGCACTGACGGCGCGCAGAACCCAAGGATGCCAAGGTGAGGCAGTTGGACTTGAAAATCGACGGCATGGACTGCGCGGAGGAGATCGCGGCGCTGCGCGCGGCGCTCGGTCCCCTCTCCGGCATTCAGAAAATCGACTTCAATCTGCTCGAACGCCGCATGACCGTCCAATTCACGCCCGAGCAGGTGGGTGATGAAGCGATCATTCGAGCCGTGCAGCGGACGGGGCTGCGGGCGACCCCATTCCGCGAAGCGGCGGAGTACGCGGACGATCGCTCGCTGTGGCGACGCCGGGGCCGCACGCTCATGACGGCGGTCTCGGGTGTGCTGCTCGTCGCCGGGTTCGTTGCGCACGTCGGCGCCGCTGGTTGGAGAACCGCAATCGGCGAGCATGCCCTGTCTGCGATCCCCTTGGTGGTGCGTTGCGTGTATGTGCTGGCGGCAGTGGCAGGCGCGTGGTTCGTGCTTCCCAAAGCATGGTTTTCGCTGCGTCGGCTGCGGCCGGACATGAATCTACTGATGACGATCGCCGTCACGGGTGCGCTGGCGATCGGAGAATACTTCGAGGCGGCCGCCGTCGCGTTCCTGTTCGCGCTTTCGCTGGCACTGGAAGCGTGGAGCGTCGGCCGCGCGCGGCGCGCGATTGCCGCTTTGATGTCGTTGACGCCGCCGCAGGCCAGGGTTGTGCAGGCGGACGGCAACGAAACACTGGTCGACGTCGCGGACGTGCCCGTGGGCGGGCGCTTCGTCCTCAAGCCCGGCGAAAAGGTCCCGCTCGACGGCCGGATCGTTACTGGACAGACAACGGTCGACCAGTCACCAATCACGGGCGAATCATTGCCCGTCTCCAAGCAGGTAGGTGACTTGGTCTTCGCGGGCTCGTTGAATCACGACGGCGCCATTGAGGTCGAGTCGGTCAAGCCCGCTTCTGAAAGCACCGTCTCCCAGATCATCAAGCTGGTGCGCGAGGCGCAAAGCCGTCGCTCGCCCGCGGAGCGCTGGGTCGAGACTTTCGCGCGCTACTACACGCCCGCGGTGCTGGCTCTGGCCGTCATTGTCGGCGCCGTCGTTCCGCTCATGGTCGGCAACTGGAGCGCCTGGTTCTACCAAGCACTGGTACTGCTCGTCATCGCCTGCCCGTGCGCGCTGGTTATTTCGACGCCCGTCAGCATCGTCGCCGCCTTGGCCAGCGCTGCGCGCCACGGCGTGCTGATCAAGGGCGGCGAGTTCGTCGAACTGCCCGCCCGGCTCAAGGCCATCGCGCTCGACAAGACCGGCACGCTCACCCAGGGGCGCCCCGCCGTGCGGGACGCCGTGCCGTTGTCTGGGCATACTGAAGCCGAATTGCTCGAAATCGCGGCGGCGATCGAGTTGCGATCGGAACACCCGCTTGCCCAGGCCATCGTCAGCCATGCCAAGGCACGCGGGATTCGTCCGCTGCCGGTGCAGGACTATCAAGCACTCAAGGGTAAGGGCGCAACGGCGCTCTTGAACGGGCGCTCCGTCTGGATCGGTTCCCACCGCTACCTCGAAGAGCGCGGCGAGGAGACGCCCGAGCTACACGACCAGCTTGAGGCGATGTCCGGCGCCGGAAGCAGCGTGGTGGTCGTGGGTGAGGACGGCCACGTGTGCGGTTTGATCGCGCTGGCAGACCAGCTCCGCCCCGACGCCTCCGCGGTAGTCCAGGATCTCCGCGCTGCGGGAATCGAGCACGTCATCATGCTGACCGGAGACAATACGCCGACCGCCAAGGCAATCGCACAAGCGAGCGGCATCGACGAGTTCCGAGCCGAGCTGCGGCCGGAAGACAAGGTCACAGCCATTGAGGAACTCGTACAGCGCTACGGCACCGTCGGGATGATCGGGGACGGGGTAAACGACGCACCTGCCCTGGCCCGCGCCAGCGTCGGCTTCGCGATGGGCGCCATCGGGACGGACGCCGCGATTGAGACCGCGGATATCGCCCTGATGAGCGATGACCTTTCTCGCGTACCCTGGCTGATCCGGCATTCGCGGCGTGCGCTTCGCATCGTGCGTCAGAACATCGTCGCGTCGCTGGCCATCAAGGCCGCTTTCATCGGGCTCACGCTACTCGGACACGCCTCGCTCTGGGCCGCCATCGCCGCGGACATGGGTGTGTCGCTGCTCGTGGTCGGCAACGCGCTGCGGTTGCTCAGCGACGTCGCTCAATCCGATTCAGCAGTGGGAATCTCTATTGAACGGAGATCGCAATGAACACTCCACGTACGCGGGTCGTCACCGGGACCGTGACGCTCGTCTCAGTGGCGGCGCTCGCGGCCCTCATCATGGGACAAATGGGATCGCAGCCGGCGGCCAAGGACTCATCCCTATCCCAGCGGCGCGTTGCCGCCGCGCGCTTGACGTACGAGCAACTGGTCGTGGAGCCGCCGAAGAGCGGCGAGGTCCGCGCATCCTTCATAGGCGCGACCGGCGTGACTGGAATGGAATGATGACGAATCGAGGTTTGAGACGCCTACTTCGGCCCGCGGCGACCGCCGTTGCCGGCGCTGCCGCCGGAACGGCTCGTGCCGCCCCCGCTGAACTTTCCGCCGCCGCCGGACTGCCGGGACCCGGCGGCTGCGCCCGAGCGCGACAGTCCGCCCCGCGACGAGTTCCCACTACCAGCGCTGGCTCCACTTCCGGCGGACTTGCCGGACGAGGCGCTCGGCCCCGCCTGACCGGTCTTGCCGGTCGACCCGCCGGACTGGGCCTGTCCTCTCGTGCCGATCGATGCGCCCCGCCCATTCTGGCCGGCCGGCTCGCCTTGGCCGACTTGGGCCTTCTTGGCTCTCGCGCCTTGGTCAGCTTGGCCTTGCCTAGTCCCGGTCGAGTTCCGGCCGGTTGCGGTGGACTTGCCGCGCTTCGCGGCTTGGTCGTCCCTGGCGCTCTTGCGAATGGAAACGCCCTGGCCGCTCTGGCTTGTTTGACCCGGGTGGGAATTCTGTCCACGTCGCTTGTGCAGGCCGGTGTTCGCGTAGCGCGAATGGTGATGCCCGTTGTTGGTGCGGGCCATGACCCAGCCGCCGTTGCGATAGTAGAAGCGGCGCGGGTAATTGTAGTGAACGGGGTCGTCCTTGAAGAGCGGGATCCCGTCGGCGTCGTAGTAGTACGTCACGCCGTCGATCACTTGGGACGACGCCGGCTCGACCGCGGCCGGCAGACCCTGGGCTGCGACCTGTGCGTATGCGCCGGATGCGCTGAAGAGCGCGAGACCGATCGTTGCGACGAGCAGGATGGATGTGGCGCGACGCATGGCTTGTCCTCCGGGCGCTGCCGCTGGGAATCCGGGGGCGAGCAGAGCAATCGCGGCAGCACCACCGTTAAGTATAACGCCCGCCGTGCTCGAAAAATTGCCAAACTTCGGCGGCGGCGGCGGTTTCGGCCGGCCGCAGACCGACGCAGCGCCCGGCGGCGGGGACTCGCGCGTGGGAGCGAATCGCCGGTCCATTCCTGCTCCGCTCTACTGCTCGCGGAGCAGCGTCTAAGGAGTTTCAAACATGAGAGCAATCGTTAGGTATTCCGTGGAAGGCGAGCAGGATGAACAGCTGAACAACCGCTTGCGGGAGACACCTCAAGCCGGTTTCGTGCCCAACCTACACGTCACGGCGACGTATGAGCACAACGTGATGAGCGGTCCGCAGCTCGCTCTGGCGATGTTGGACTTCTGGCATCAGGCGAGCAACCCGCCCGGGCAGGCGAGGGTTCCGTACGATCGCAAGCTCCGCGTGCGGCTGGCGCCCCAGCCGTGTTCGAGATTTGGAGGGTTCTCTCATGCTTGAGGCCGTTCTTCACTTTTCGATTCGCAATCGCTGGGTGATCGTACTGTTCACTGCGATCGTCGCCAGCGTCGGCGTGTACTCACTCCAGCGCCTGCCCATCGACGCCGTTCCCGACATCACCAACAACCAGGTGCAGATCAACGTCCTGTTCCCCTCGCTATCCCCCATTGAGATCGAGAAGCAGGTCACGTTCCCGATTGAGACGGCGCTGGCGGGCATTCCGGGCCTGCGATCGACGCGCTCGCTTTCGCGCAACGGGTTCTCGCAGACAACGGCGGTGTTCGAGGACGACGTGAACGTCTATTTCGCGCGGCAGCAGGTCTCCGAGCGCCTCGGCCAAGCCAAGGAGAGTCTGCCGCCCGGGGCTGAGCCGATCATGGGTCCGATCGCGACCGGTCTGGGCGAAATCTACATGTACACCGTCGAATACGAGCACCCACACGGCAAGGCCGCGCCGATCGCCGACGGCGAGCCAGGTTGGCAGAGCGACGGGGCCTATTTGACGCCAGAGGGACAGCGGCTCGCGTCTGATCTGGAGCAAGCAGCCTACCTGCGGGAGGTGCAGGACTGGATCGTTCGCCCGCAACTCAAGGGCGTGAAGAACGTGGCGGGCGTCGAAGCAATCGGCGGCTACGTGAAACAATATCACGTTCAGCCCGACCCGATGAAGCTGGTCAGCTTCGGCCTCACGTTTCACGACGTGATTGAGGCGTTGGAGCGCAACAATGTGAGCACCGGGGCGGGTTACATCGAGCACAAGGGCGAGGCGTATGTTGTGCGCGCGACGGGCCGCATCGAGCGCCAGGAGCAGATCGAGTCGATCGTGGTCGGTACGCGCAATGGCGTGCCGATTTACGTGAGCGACATCGTCGGGCCGGACGGCGTGGGCGTTGGCCGCGAGATGCGGACGGGTTCCGCGAGCGAGAACGGCGAAGAGGTCGTGGTCGCCACGGCCATCATGCTGCTCGGCGCGAACAGCCGCACCGTGGCCGCGGCCGTCGATGACAAGATGCGGGAAATCCAGCGGTCGTTGCCGCCGGGCGTCCACGCCAAAACGGTGCTGAATCGCACCAAGTTGGTGGACGCCACGATCCAGACGGTGCAGAAGAACCTCCTGGAAGGCGCCATCCTCGTCATCGTCGTTCTGCTGCTCTTGCTGGGTAATCTCCGCGCAGCGCTGATCTGCGCGTTGGCCATTCCAATTTCCATGCTCATGACCGCCACGGGCATGGTGCAAAGTAAGGTCAGCGGCAACTTGATGTCACTCGGCGCGATCGACTTTGGCTTGATCGTCGACGGCGCCGTCATCATCGTCGAGAACTGCCTCCGTCGGCTCGCGCACAAGCAGCACCAGATTGGTCGTGTTTTGACGCTCCAGGAACGGCTCCACGAGGTCCTCGGCGCAAGCAAAGAGGTACGATCGGCGACGGCCTATGGGGAAGCAATCATCATCACCGTCTATTTCCCGATCCTGGCGCTGACCGGAGTCGAGGGGAAGATGTTTCACCCCATGGCGCTCACGGTCATTTTTGCCCTTGTAGCAGCCTTCATCCTCTCGCTGACGTTCGTTCCCGCGATGGTGGCCATACTGGTTCGTGGACGGGTCAAAGAGAAAGAGGTTCTCGTTATTCAGTGGGCAAAGGCACTGTACGAGCCGGTGGTCAACGGGGCGGTGAGGTGGCGCTTGGTTGTCGCGCCGGCCGCGGTCGTCATGTTCTTCGCATCCTTGCTCCTGTTCACGCGCCTCGGTCAGGAGTTTGTACCGACGCTGGACGAGAAGGACATCGCGATGCATGCGATGCGAATCCCGAGTACGGCCCTCACCCAATCCGGCTTGATGCAGGTTGACGTCGAGCGCACGGTCGCTTCGCTGCCGGAAGTCGCGTTCGCCTACTCCAAGACCGGCACGGCCGAGATGGCGACCGACCCCATGCCGGTGAACGTCTCAGACACGTTCATCATCTTCAAGCCGCGCGCGGAGTGGCGCAGCGAGGCCGAACTGGACCGACTGATCGCCGCGAAGACCGAGGAGATGGAGAAGCTCGGCGGCGGGCATGCAGAGGAGGAGCACGGTCACGGCGGCCACGAGGAGGGTGAGGTGAAGCTCGTCGGTCACAAGGGCAAGCTCCAGAAGTTGATCGAGTTGACGGTCAAGACGCTGCCCGGCAACAACTATGAGTTCACGCAGCCGATCCAGATGCGTTTCAACGAGCTGATCTCAGGCGTGCGCGGAGATGTGGCGGTAAAGGTCTATGGCGATGATTTTGCCAAGATGCAGAAAACGGCCCAGCAGGTGCTTTCAGTTCTGCGGAACATCGCCGGCGCGGCCGACGCAAAGCCAGAACAGACGACCGGCTTGCCCGTCATGACGATCGACATCGACCGTGCTGCCATCGCGCGTTACGGACTGAATATTGCCGACGTGCAGGACGTGATCGCGGCGGCGATGGGCGGTCGCGAAGCCGGACTGGTGTTCGAGGGCGACCGTCGCTTCGATCTGGTCGTGCGACTTCCGGACGCGCTGCGCGGCCAACCGGAAACTTTGGAGACGCTCCCGATCCCATTGCCGCAGGTTGAGGAAAAGCAACCGAGCAACGTGCGGCTGGCCACGCTCGACGGATCGATCGAAAACCTGATCCCCACCCATGACGTGGGTTTCGTGCCGCTTGGGCAGATAGCCCGGATCGACGTGGCCGAGGGCGCCAACCAGATCAGCCGCGAGAACGGCAAGCGCCGCATCGTCGTGCAGTGCAACGTGCGCGGCCGCGATCTCGGTTCGTTTGTCACGGAAGCGCAGGAGAAGATGCAGGCGGTCGCGTTGCCGCCCGGCGGCTGGCTGGTGTGGGGCGGGCAATACGAGAATCTCGTTGCGGCGAAGAAGCGGCTGACGATCGTCGTGCCGGTTTGCTTCCTGCTGATCTTCATTCTGCTCTTCAGCACGTTCAAGAGCGTGAAGTACTCGTTGCTCGTCTTCAGCGCCGTGCCGCTTGGCCTGACAGGCGGCATCCTCTCGCTGTGGCTGCGCGACATGCCCTTTTCGATCTCCGCGGCTGTAGGCTTCATCGCGCTGTCGGGCGTGGCGGTGTTGAACGGTCTGGTAATGGTCAGCTTCATCAACCAGCTTCGGCGCGAAGGAATGGCGCGCGACGAAGCGATCCTGCGGGGCAGCTTGACTCGCTTGCGCCCCGTGCTGATGACGGCCTTGGTCGCGTCGCTTGGCTTTGTTCCGATGGCAATTGCGACGGGAACCGGCTCAGAGGTGCAGCGCCCGCTCGCCACGGTCGTCATTGGCGGTCTCCTCTCCAGCACGCTGCTGACGCTCGTCGTGCTCCCCGCGCTCTATCGTATTTTCACGGGATGGGACAAGGCTGGCCTGCCTCAGCCGGTAACGCAGGAGTGGGAAGCGCCGGAGACTGGCCCGCTCGAAGTGACGGCGCCGTCTGTCAGCGTAGGCATTAGAGCCGCAAATCGGGACGGTGGCGCGCCGCCGGCTTCGCAACGATGATCGACTCGGCGCCGCACATCCGGCGGAGAGGCGGCGTTGGTGGCGATATCCGCAGAGGCGCGCCACTGGAGCGCATGAGATGAACATGCAACGAAGGAGCATCCTGCTCGCCGGTCTCGTCGCTGGCGCGGCGCTGGGCATTGGATCGACGTACGTCTGGTTCAAAAGGCCGGGCTGGCTTCCATACTTCGGAGCGAGCGTCGCCCAAGATCGCCCTGCGAACTCTGAGCACGACCCGGCGGACGGCGCCCTCGGGCCTGCCGACGGCCGCCAGGACGCGCAGGAAGAGGGTGTCGTCAGATTGTCGTCCGATGCCGCGAGAAAGTTCGGCATCGAAGTCGCCCCAGCCGAGGGCGGCGAGCTTGAGCAGACGTTGACGCTGCCCGGGCAGATCGTCCTGAACGCCGACATGGTCGCCCACATCGTGCCCCGCGTCGCCGGGTTTGTCCGTCGCGTGGACAAGTGTCTGGGAGATGTCGTTCAGGCGGGCGAAGTGATGGCCGTCCTGCAAAGCCGCGAATTGGCGGAGGCGAAGGCCGCGTACTTGGCCGCGAAACAGAGACTGTCGCTCGCCGACGCCACGCTGAAGAGCGCCGAAGAGCTGCACGCCAAGAAGATCATGCCCGACCTCCAGTTTCTGGCCGCCCGGAGAGATCAGGTGGACGCGTCGATTGAGGTCGAGACAGCCGACAACAAGCTGCATGCCATCGGCGTCAGCGAAGGACAGGAGCCAGGGACATTGCCCAGCGACTCGGCCAGCTTGGCGATCTACGAGCTGCGGGCGCCCTTCGCGGGCATCGTGGTCGAGAGGCACTGCTCGCTCGGCGAGGTCCTGAATGGCGAGACAATGGCCTTCAAGCTGGCGGATCTCTCCACGGTCTGGGTGGACGTCACCGTCTACATGCAGCACCTGCCACTGGTCCAGGTCGGACAGTCCGTAATCGTAATCGCGGGTCGCGGCGCGGCTGAGAGCTCCGCTGTCATCGACTACATCAGCCCGGTCGTTGATGAAGACACGCGAACCGCGACGGCGCGCCTGACGCTGCCCAATCCCGACGGGAAGTGGCGGCCGGGGCTGTTCGTCTCAGCGCGCGTGCGAACAGGCGTGATCCCGGCAGCGGTACTGGTTCCGAAGGCCGCCGTGCAGACGATCCAAGGCAAACCCTGCGTGTTCGTAGAGACCGGAGGACTCTTCAAGGTGCGTCCCGTTACGGTGGGTCGGTCCGATGGCAGCCGGATGGAGGTGACTGCTGGACTGAAGCCCGGCGAGCGCTACGTGACCGCGAACGCGTTCACGCTGAAGTCCGAACTCGGAAAGGGGGGATTCGGAAAGTAGCGCGGCCTGACCATGTGTCCCGCGGATCGCAGTCCTGGCGAGGATTCGTATCGTGATCAACGGCATCATTAACGGCGCCTTGAAGCAGCGTTTTCTGATTCTCGTCTGCGGGCTGGGGATGGTCCTCTTTGGCGTTTACTCCACACTGCGTCTCAACATTGAAGCGTTTCCGGACGTAACGAACATCCAGGTTCAGATCAACACGGCCGTGCCAGGTCTGGCGGCTGTCGAAGTCGAGAAGCTGATCACTTTCCCGATCGAGTCGGTGATGAACGGGCTGCCCGACGTCACTGAAGTCCGCTCGATTTCGAAGACGGGGCTCTCGGTTGTCACGGTCGTGTTCAAGGATGGCGTGGACATCTATTTTGCCAGGCAACTCGCGCTTGAACGCTTGCAGATTGCCAAGAGCCGCATTCCCGAAGGGCTGGGCGAGCCGGAGATCGGACCGATCTCGACCGGGCTCGGCCAAATCTACAAGTACACGCTGATTGGTGAAGAAAAGTCGGCGATGGAATTGCGGACCATCAACGATTGGTTCGTAAAGTTCCAGCTCAGGACTGTGCCGGGCGTGACCGACGTGCTCAGTTTCGGCGGCGAGGTGCGGCAGTACCAAGTGCGCGTCAATCCGAACAAGCTGATCGAGTACAAGCTGACTCTGGAGGATCTTGAGGAAGCCATCCGAGCCAATAACCGTAACGCGGGCGGCTGGTACATCGAAGGCGATCAGGAGCAGCTCGTCGTCCGCGGGGAGGGCCTGATTCGCGGAAGCCGCGACGGGCTGGTCGACATCGAGAATGTCGTACTCAAGGCCGAACATGGAACGCCGGTCTACGTTGAAGACGTGGCGGAGGTCGAGTACGGGGCTCAGATTCGTCAGGGCGCGGTCACGATGGACGGCAGGGGCGAAGTCGTCATGGGCATCGTGCTCCAGCTCAAGGGCGCGAACACGAAACAGGTTATCGAGCGAGTGCGCGACAAGGTGGCAGCGCTCCAGCCCTCTCTGCCGGAAGGGGTCCGGATCGTTCCGGTGTACGACCAGGCCGATCTTGTCGAGAAGGCGGTCGGCACGGTGCGCCAGGCGTTGACCGAAGCCGCGGTCCTGATCGTAATCGTGCTGTTTCTCTTCCTGTGGAACGTCCGTTCGGCGCTCGTTGTCGTCTCCTCGATTCCCCTGTCGATGCTGATTGCCTTCGTCATGATGCGGTGGTACGGCCTGTCGGCAAACTTGCAGTCGCTGGGCGGGCTGGCGATCGGCATCGGCATGATGGTGGATGGTTCGGTCGTCATGATGGAGAACATCATCCGGCACCTGGCCGAACCGAATAAGCGTGGTGAATCGCTAGCGCATCGCGTGCGGGAGGCCGCACAAGAGGTCGGGCAGCCCGTGTTCTTCGCGGTGCTCATCATTATCGTCGTGTTCCTCCCCCTCTTCACGCTCCAAGGCGTCGAGGGCAAGTTGTTCAGCCCGATGGCCTTCACAATCGCTTTTGCGATGCTGGGTTCGCTGATCGTGGCCTTGACCGTCGTGCCGGTCCTTTCTGCGATCGTTCTGCGCGGTAAGTTCAGTGAGCGAGATAACTTTCTCATGCGCTTTCTGAAGCTGGTCTACCGGCCCTTGCTGAGCTGGGCGCTGCGCCATCGCTGGGTCGTCACGGGGACCGCCGTGCTGGCGCTTGCTGTCTCGCTGGCCATCGTGCCATTCCTTGGGACGGAATTTGTACCGGAGCTCGATGAGGGCACGATGAGCATCCGCGTGACGATGAACCCGAGCATTTCGTTGAACGAATCCAAACGCATTGCGAATCACCTGGAAGCCAAGCTGTTGAAGTATCCCGAAGTCCGGTACGCGTTCAGCCAGATCGGGCGCGCCGAGCTTGGCGGGGACCCGGAGCCCATCGCGAACAATGAGATCAACGTCGGACTGAAGCCGCAGGCCGAGTGGACGACGGCCCATTCGCGCCAGGAACTGGTTCGCATTCTCGAGGAGGATTTGGGCGAGTACCCCGGTATCCTGCTGAACTTCTCGCAGCCCATCGCGACGCGGGTGGACGAACTCCTCTCGGGAGTGAAGGCCCAGCTCGCGATCAAGCTCTTCGGCGAGGACCTGGAGGTGCTCGAAAGGAAGGGTCGCGAGATCGAGGCCGCAATCAAGGCAACCCGCGGCGCTTCCGACGTGCAGATGGAGCAGATCAACGGCGAGGCGCAACTGGTCGTGCGGGCCGATCGGGATGCTCTCGCGCGCTATGGTCTGAACGCGGCGCAGGTGATGGAGGTCGTCTCCACGGCGGTCGGCGGCAAAGCAGTTACCGAAGTGCTGGAAGGCCAGAGACGATTCGTCGTCTATCTTCGCATGGCCGAATCGTATCGCAACAATCCCGAATCCATCGGCGACCTCTGGGTTTCGAGTCGCGATGGGGCTCATGTACCTCTGTCGCAGGTTGCGGATATTCGCCTCGTTCAGGGGCCGCCAACCGTCAGTCGCGAGGATGCGCAGCGCCGAATCGTCATCCAGTGCAACGTGCGCGGCCGTGACATGGGCGGGTTCGTTGCGGAAGCACAGAAGGCGGTGCTGGAGCGAGTGCGACTCCCCGCCGGGTACTTCGTCACGTGGGGCGGACAATTCGAGAACCAGCAGCGCGCCCAGAAAACGTTGATGGTGGTCGTACCTGTGTCCCTGGGGCTGATCTTTTTCTTGCTGTACATGTCGTTCAACTCCATCAAGAACGCCCTGCTCATCATCTTCAACGTGCCTTTCGCTCTGGTGGGCGGCATTTTCGCCCTGGCGCTGTCGGGGCAATACTTGAGCGTGCCCTCGTCGGTCGGCTTCATCGCGCTCTTCGGGGTGGCCGTGCTCAATGGCGTTGTCATGGTGTCGTACTTCAATCAACTCGTCCGCCAAGGCCTGACGCTCGACGATGCCGTTGCGAAGGGGGCAATGCTGCGTCTCCGGCCGGTACTCATGACCGCAACCGTGGCCAGCTTGGGTTTGATCCCGCTGCTACTTTCCTCGGGGATCGGGTCGGAAGTTCAACGCCCTCTGGCGACGGTCGTCGTCGGTGGGCTGGCTTCTTCGACGCTGTTGACGTTGCTCGTGCTTCCCGCGCTTTACCCGTGGTTCGCGCCGGCGCGGGTGCACGTGGAAATCTAGCTCGGGCTCAGCCCGAAAGGACGGTCGCATGAAAGAGATCAAGGCGATCATACGACCCTATCGTCTGGACGCGGTGCTCGACGCGCTGCACTCGCATGCGGAGCTGCCGGGGGTGACGGTGTCGTTCGTGCGCGGCTTTGGGCGGACCGTCGGACGTACGACCACTACCTCGCAGACCCCTATCCAGTACGGCACAGTCGAGATGGCGAAGGTGGAGTGCGTGGTGAACGACGACCAGGTGAATGCGGTCGTGGACATCATTCAAGTCGCCGCTTGTACGCAGAGCGCCGGCGACGGAAAGATTGTCGTCTGCAACGTTACCGAAGTCGTCAAGATCAGGACCGGCGACCGGCTTCGACGGATAGAGTAGCGGGAGCGGGCAGTGCGAACTCCAGGTATTTCGTTATACCTCCTCCGACCGCTGGTGGTTCACCACCGCCCGCGCCGGAGTCTTGATCGATCATGCGCCGAGCTAAGCCGCGCGTGCGGCGGAGCGGAGGCGCTGACAGTTGTGCTTCTCCGAAGGAGAGAAACATGAACGGTTCGAACCGCAAGGGCATCCTGATCGGACTCATTCTTGGCGTCGCGACGACCGGTTTCGTCGGCACGCTCATGGCGCAGCAGGCGGCCCAGCCAGTCAAGAGCGAAACGCAGTACTTCGTCACGGGCGAGGGTGACGACGCGCACCTGTGGGTCCGCGAAGGAACGAACCTGCGGTGCGTCGGTCACGGCGAGTGCAAGACGCACGGCGACCACAAGGACCACGATCATGGCAAGGAGAAGCCGAAGCCATAGTCGGCATGAGCGTACACGCGGCGGACGGGGTCAGCGGGGGCGGCCTCCGGGCCTGCGAACGCTGTTCGCCTGGCTGATTCCGTTCGCCGCGATCTCTGGGCTGGCGGACTGGATGGTGTCCGCGCAGATCTTGGAGCACTACCGGAAACACGGCCATGTGTGCCTTCCGGGGATCGGCTTGGCCGCGGCGTTTTCGTTCACGGGCACGACGATTTCAGTGCCCTTTTTCTGGCTTCAGGCCCGACGCCAGGCCAGGAAGTCTCGATGAACATCTGAACATCCATGCCTCGCCGAGTCTGCATCCTTGACGTGCCGTCCACCCCATTCGATTGAGGGTCGTCATCTTCAACCGCATCGTGATATTCACTTCTCCGAGCTTGCGACACCGCGCCACAGGGCGTTACGTTTGCCGCCGGAGCTGGTGGGCGTAGCGGATACGTCGATGAAGGCTGGAAGGATACGTTCCTGGTCATGCCGGGCGAGCGCGTAAAGTTGCTGATCCGCTTCAGCGACTTCCAAGGCGAGTACGTGTACCACTGCCACAATCTGGAACACTCCGATGGCGGAATGATGCGCAACTTCCGTGTCGGCCCGTAGTCACCGGTTGTGGCCACGACAGCGGCCGACTCGCCTTAGCTCAAGAAAGCTCCATCCAATGGCACAACGAGTCCGAAGTTCTCGACGGTCCAACTGTAGGAGAGTGGCGTGTCCGCGCGTACGCAACACAAAGCCCTTCTGACCGGCGTTTTGGGTCTTTCGGTGGGGCTGTCGAGCTGTGCAGTCGGTTCACGACACGCAGTTGTAGACGGCCCTGACGACACGAAACACACGATGTTGAACCTGATGATGTGCGACCCATGCTGCGGCGCTCTGCTACGACTTTTCACAACCGCCGCGCCCGCCTCCGAGAGCAGCGCCGGCGCGCATCCAGCCAGAAACGAGGTGGGTGCAGCGCGTATGCCGCACACGTCGGACCACCGACTGGACGAACGACCGGATTAGCTAGTTTGTGCGTCGTGGAAGGTCGCTACGGAAGCGCTGCGACTTCTTGGGCGGGAATTGCGAGCTGCATTCTCGGCTTGTGGGTAGCCGCGCGAAGCAAACCTGGCGCGATATCGACAATTCCCGACTGGAGGCCCAACTCACCGAAATCCCGAACTGGTCGCTCGAACAGGTTGACATGCAGCGGGAAACACGCGCTCACCAGGAGCAGCAGCGCCGCTTCCAGGAAGAACGCGAACGACAACGGCGCGCAGAGGAACAGCGCCGGGAGCAGGAACACAGGCGCGTCTGGCGACTGATCAAGGACGCACGCGCGTGGGAAATGAGTCAGCGCATCCATGCGTATCTCGATGCGGCGCGACGGGTTGCCCAGCAAGCTCCCGCGCAGATTGGGGATCACGCCGACATGAGCGCCTGGTTCGAATGGGCGGAGGGAATCGCCGATGGCATGGATCCGCTCAAGCGCCGGGTTTCCGAGGCGTAGTCGGGAGCCAGTCCGATTGGTTTGATTGCAATGCTGTGGCTGCGAGACGAGGGGGAACCAGCGTTCCTCGTTTGACCGCATTGGCTGTCCGCCGACCCGCCGAAATGGACCGGGGCAGGTCAACCCTGCCCCGGTGCCGCACCGACACGTCTGTAAACATGGGAAATGCTCGTCAGCCCTTTCGTCGTCGATCTATGCCCGGCACCACCCGTAGCACTCGAACGGCATCGCGACTGCCTTGCCGCTCTGCCGCCACGCTCCCGCGTGCTACTACTGAGGCCCCGCTCCCAGACTCCGGCGTTTGAAGCACCCGCTCGAAAGGCGGGCACCGGGCATCACCCCGGCCGCCAGAGCCCTTCCCCGGTTAGAACCAGTCTCCGTCTGATCGGTCACGTCGCTGGACCTGGAAACGCCGCGCGCGTCTCTCCCGCACGTTGCATTCACAGCGCTGATCACCCGCCGGCTTCCGCCGGCTGGCATGTTTACGCCCGCCTGATGGCGGACGATTTCGGGGTACGAATCTAGAAGATCCCCTTACCCTCAGCGCAGGTCTTTCTATCGCGGTTTGGCACCGTCTCCGATCAAACTCACCCAGAAGCGGTTATCCCGCCTTTCGCAGTTGAGCTTTTCATCGTCCACGATTTGCGTGGAACGCCGAGGCTTATCATCGCCCCGGTCGGCGGCATCGCTGCCGACGAACTCCCTGCCTGGGCTGGCGTTGAGCGGGCCGTCATTGAGCGTGTGCTCAAAGGTTGGCCCGAACCCCGCAGGGGGATTAGCCGCCGTGCGGCGGCATCACCCACTTTGACTGACCCGGCTCGCGCGTGCGCGCGAGTTTGTCCCGGTCGCCCATTTTCAAATATGCAAAGAGCGAAGCGAACGCTTCCGACCAGCTCCTCAGACGGCGGAAAAAACCGGAGCCCGGCCATGTGCGAGCGAATCGCCCTTGCTGTGTATGGGATCGAACGGCAGGATTACTCCAAAAGCTTGGGATTACTCTGCCGAGCCTCCCTCGCACTGGACGAGCCAGTCTCCTGGCATCCAGCGCTACGAGCACTCGAACATGGCGGGTGATGAACTCCGCCTCCTTAGCCTGTTTGGTGGACAGGTTTACCGGTTGTCCGATCCCACGATTCAGACGCCAGGCCACGCGTTTACGTGATTCTGACGATCGTGAAACAAACGGTGTTTCACCCGCCGAGCGTAGCGCATCCGGCGGCGCAAGTCACGCCTGTCGGCGCTAACAGCCGTCGCGGGATAGCGGACCCCATCGGTACCAGGTCCCGCGGGACAACCCCGCGCGTCACCTGCCCCGGCGACGAAACTCGACCCCGAAAAATCCCGTTGACTTCACCCCGCCGGTCGTGTTAGCATGTACGCGAACAAAGAACGGAGCGCTACCTTGGCCAAGAAACCGAAGAACAGCGATGAGATCGGCGACGTGCTCCGCCGCCAGCGGACTGAAGTGCTCGGCAAGGGCCTGCGGGAGATGGCCCGGCAGCTCGGTACGGCGCCGGCTCACCTGACCGACATCGAGCATGGGAACCGCAGCCCATCCGAGGGGCTGCTGGTCAAGATCGCCCGCGCTTACGAAATTCCCGAAGCGCGGCTCCGCTCCGCGTGGAGCAAACCCGACGAGATCGTCGAGGAAATCGCCACCCAGGACGCGACGGCGGCAGCCAAGGTGCCCGAGTTGCTGCGTTCAGCCCGCAAGTTCACACTGGCCCAGTGGGACGCATTGATCGAACAGGCCCGCCGGCTGGCGGCCGAAAAGAAGGGGAAGGCCGACTGATGCCGGCGAAACGGTACGAGTACGGCAAGCTCTTCGAGCCGGCCAGCGGCGGCAAGCTGATCGAGCGCCAGGCGCGGCGCATGCTCTCATACTGCCTGCACAAGCTCGGTTTATCGGAGATTCCACTGCCGGTCCCGGTGGATCGCTGGATTGAGACCGCCTTCGACATTCGCTTCGGTATTACCGATCTTTCACACCTCGGTCCGCGCGTGCTCGGCGCGTCGTTCCTGCGAGAACGCGAGATTCTGATCGCCGAAAACGCTTTGCTGAACGAGGGGCGGTATCGGTTCACCTGTGCACATGAGCTGGCCCATTTCGTATTGCATGAGCACGTCCGCGACCAGTTCAGCGACGACGAAGAACCGGAAATCGTCTTCGATGATGAGATCGAGCGCCAGGCCGACCGTTTCGCCGCGGCCTTCCTCATGCCGGTGAACTTCTTCGAGCGCGAGGTCGTGCTCATCGCGCAGGGCATCGGCGCTGATCCGCACTGGTGCCTCGAGTGTCGCAAAGGAGCGTGGCGAATGATCGCCGTAATCGGTGAGTTGTTTTGTCACGGATGTTCGCGTGCACGCGAACATAAGAACATCTGAGGTGCAGACGTGGTTCTTTACGACCTGACGAACACGGCGATCGCGACGGCCGAGGCGCTGATTCGCCCGCCGACCCAGCCGGAACTTCTTGCGATCACGGTCGCACTGCGTCGTACGAGAACCGCAGCTTCACCGAGCTGGCCGGGACGCCGGTCGCGCTTACCAGCCGCAACCGTCGCCGCGTCGCGGAACTGATCGAAGAGCGTACGCCGCCGTTGGCGCGTGAATTCGGCGACCCGACTCGCCTGCGCACGCGCCTCAAGCAGTTGGTGGGCTTGGAGCTCTATCGCGAGGCTTAGCGCCCCGGGTTCCAGGGATCATCTGAGACAGTTGCTGAACGAGCATGAATCAGCCGACCAACACAACTCCGTCCAACGGTGACCTGCTGCACGTTCTGCAACAGATTGAATGCCACCTTGCCGCGCTGCGGCACGGCGCGGCGGCACCGCGGCCGGATTGGATGACGGTGGAGGAGGTCGCGAACGAGCTTCGCTTGTCGCGCGATTCGGTCGAACGGCTCATCGCATGCGGTCGGCTACAAGCCGCCGAGGTCACCGGTGTTGCTGGTCGGGGCCGGCGGCGCCGATTTCGTGTCCGCCGCGAATGGATCGATGACTTCCTGAAGTCCTCTGTGAAGCACCACGCGACCACGCGCACGACACGCCGCAGCCCTGCGCGCAACGGTTCGACGATCGACTTCATCCAGTAGCTGATTTCGGTTGCTCCTTCGCATCAGTTGCGGCCGCACTCTGCCAAAGGCGCGCCCGAACATGATCAGTGACCCGTTTCAGCCGTTCCAAGCTGATCTCTTCGATGTACAGGCCGCTCATGCCAGGGATGCTGTGTCCCATGATGCGATGAATGGCGTGCTGATCGGCCGCATCGTCCGCCCACGTACGAAACGTGTGTCGCAGCGTGTAGAACCCGATTCCGAATCGTTTGAGATGCGACTCGTTGAGCAGCAGGTCGAAACGGTCTGCAAGCCGGTCCACGTAGACGACCTTCTGTATCTCGTCCGCGTTAATTCGCTGAATCGTCTGGCGCACGAGCGGGAAACCCAGTTCGCTGCGGAACACAAGGGATTTCGCCGCCGGGATCGCCGGCGTGGGTCGCTTCCCGTCGAGTAATTCACGCAGCGCCGCGACGGTCTCGGGCCAGAGCGGAACCACACGCCGAACCGCAGTCTTGGGACGCTCGAAGTCGATTACGGCGCGATTCAAATCGACCGCAGCCGTCGGTAACGCAGAGCAGTCGGTGTTCCCGAAGCCACCATTGATGCCGAGGAGAATCGCAGCTTTGAGATCGGCCGACGCGAGGTCCAGCAGCGCGTGAATCTGCTCGGGTGTGAACAACTTCTTGCCGTGTTCCCGCTCGCGTTTGGCTCGACTGCGACGAATATCCGCCGCCGACGGCTTCGCGAACGACTGGCCGTATCGCGGAAGCTGTTCGAGCAGACCTGACTGCAACCCCCATTTGAACATGCCTTGAATAACGACGATTGTGCGGGCGATGGCGTGAACGCCGAGTCCCTTGCCGCCGCGTAGCCCGCGCGTGGCGATCAAGCGGCGGTACTGCTGAAAGTCATCCGGCATCATGCTGACCACCGACCGCGCCGTACCGACCGAACGTGCAAACTGCTTGACGACGCGGCGACAATCTTCAAACCAACGGCCGCCAATTTGACCAGTCCCGACGCGCTGCATCTGGTAGGCAAGGAACTGGTTTCCAAGCTCCTTGATGGTAAACTCGCCATCTGCCGCCGGCGTCGGCTCACGACCTGCGTGCAAATCTTCCGCGAGGCGTAGATAATTCTGGTGGGCGGCGTTGGGCTCGGCCCAGACGCCGAAGAAGTGAACTTTGCCGAGGATCTTTTTGCACCACTGACCGTTCGGATGAGCGGTCAGCGGGAACGAGGGAAATGGCTTGTTCGGCTTCTTGCGACGAGAGTGCTTCGCCATGACGACAACCTCCGAGCCTGGATTGCGCCCGTTCTATCAATCAGAAGTGAGCGTAGAGGCCGGTCCGGTTGTCGTCAAGGTTGTCGTCACCCTGGTCGCACCTTTGCGATCGTGTCGTAAGTCGTTTATTTACAGACAGTTGCCACCGTAGCTCAATTGGCAGAGCAGCGGTTTTGTAAACCGCAGGTTGCGGGTTCGAGTCCCGCCGGTGGCTGTTGAAACCTCCGTGCAGGACGGCCCTTCCTTCGCAGCCGCAAGAACGTACGCCAAGCGATCCTGAGCGCGATTTACAATTTGACGAACCCCGCCGGACCTCAAGCGCGGACCGGCAGAGCGCGTCCGCCGCTGGCGCAACTGGTTGAGCCGGAGATTCCCGACGGCGCCTAGTACAGCTAGACGTACGGCGGCGCGGGCGGCACGCGGACGGGCATGCCGACGCAAAGGCCGTCGGCATGGCGCCCGCTGTTCAACTTACGCGCTCACTTGCGTCGCAACACCGCTGTCCCTACCGCCAGAAGCAGCGCCAGCGAGGCGGGCTCGGGCACCACGTTGACCAGCAGGTCGTCAAACGCGCCCTCCAGGCCGCTCAGGCGGATCTCGGTGATCTGCGCAAACGGCAGGCTGCTCGTGTCCACGCGCACGAACGGCCCGGACGGGGCCGACGCCAGGAGCAGCTCAAGCGGGTTGCCGCCGGCGTCGAGGCCAAACAGGTGAAAGTGCGCCGCCGCGCCGTAGCCTTTGAACCACACCTCGGCGTAATCGACGCGCTCGCCGGCCGCCAGATTGAATGTGACGTGGTCGGTTCCTACCAGGAACAGTGCATGGGTGGGCGAGACGAACTCGAAGTCGGGAAATCCAGACGTCGGCCCGATGCCGTTGAACTCGTGCGGACCGACCAGGTGCGAGAAGAACAGGTTATTGAAGCCGCCCGACGGCGGGGCCTCGAAGTCGCCCCGCTGGGTTGATGCCCCCGCAACCGACGCCGCAACCACTAACCAGAGAAGTCCCAGCCCCCAGCTCCGCTTCACCTGCTGCATGAATTGCTCCGTTCACCAAGACCGGAGCCCGGCTCATCACGCGGCGGCGCTACTCGCGCCGCCACTTCTCTTAGCGACGATTCTGGTGCAATTCCAAGTAGAAAATCTCCTATCGTCCGCCGATCCGGTGATTCGCCTCCTGACGCACGAGGGAGGATCGCACTCGGCGGCATTACGGCTCCGGGGAGCGCCGGGATTCCGCGGCGGCGGCGGCGCGCGGTGGGCTCGTGTAATATCGCCGTTATGACAAGGACGACCCAACGCAAAGCCGCGCTCGAGATCCGAACCTCCCGCGACGCCGCCCTGGCTGCAGCCCACACCGCTTTTTCAGGCGAGGGCTACGCCGCCGGCGTGATCGGCGAGATGCGCCGCGCCGGCGGGCTTTCGGCCCGCGATCTGGACTTTTCGCAGGAACTGGCTCTCGGCGCGGTGCGGCGGGCGCTGACGCTGCGGCACATCGTTCGCACGCTGGCGCCCTATGACGAAAAACGCACCGCGCCAATCGTCCAGTCGGCGCTGCTGATCGGGGCGTACCAGCTCGTCTGCATGGGCGGCGTTCCCGATTTCGCCGCCGTCAACGAGACCGTCGCCACGGTGCGCCGCTTCGTCAACGACCGGGCGGCGTCGATGATCAACGCAGTGTTGCGGCGCGTGGCCGGAGGCGTCGTCGAACGCGGCGTGGCGTGGACGGGCGATGATACGGCCCTCGTGCGGACCGGCTGGAGCACCGCGACCCGGTTCAATTCGCCGGTTCTGCCGGAAACGTCCAGCCGCGCCGAGCACCTGTCCGCCGCAACCGGCCAGCGGACCGCCTATTTTCAACAGTTGGCTCAGACCTACGGCGATGAGCCGGCCGCGGCGATCTCCTGGGCCTCGCAGGCCGCGCCGGCGATGTTCCTGCATCCGAACCGGCTGAAATTCACGCCCGACGAGTTCGCCGCCGCCGTCCGCAGCGAGTACGGCGACGCGGCGGACATGCGGGACGGGTGCGCGGCGCTGGCGCCCGGGGCGGGCGTTGCGGCGAGCGGACATCTGCGCGAGGGGCAGGTGTTCGTACAGGATGCCTCGGCCGCGGCCGCAGCTCGCGCCGCGCAGGCCGCGCCCGGGCAGCGCGTCCTGGATTTGTGCGCCGCGCCGGGCGGAAAGACCTGCGCGATGGCGCTCGACATGGAGAATCGCGGCGAGATCGTCGCCTGTGACGTTTCGGCGGACCGCATCGCGCGAGTTCGTCAGAACGCCGAGCGGCTCGGGCTGACCTGCGTGCAGACTGTGGTGCTGGACGCGGCGACCGCGGACCTGACGGGGCGGCTGGGGGCGTTCGACGTGGTGCTCGTGGATGCGCCGTGCTCAAACTCGGGCGTCATCGCCCGCCGGCCGGAGGCGCGTTTTCGGCTGGATGCCAGGAATATGCAGATGCTGGTGAATCTGCAGGCGCGGCTGCTGCAACAGGCGGCGGGGTGCGTCAAGCCGGGCGGCAGCGTGGTCTACAGCACGTGCAGTATTGAGTCGGTCGAGAATCGACAATTGGTCGAGGCGTTCCTCGCTACGGGAGTGCCGCTGACCATCGAGGCGGACGAGCTGACGCTTCCGGCGTGGGGGCCGCGCCCCGGCGACTGGCGCGACGGCGGCTACTGGACCCGGCTGCGGCGGCAATAGCGAGAAGTGATCCCGCAGCCGCCGTTCTGATCCGAGCCGCGCGCGTAAGCAAGCGGTTCTTGCAGCGTCCGCTCCTTTGCGGTCCTCACGCTCCGTCACGGTCGTCCGCTCCCTCACGGTCGCGGCTCGGAAAGAGCTCTGCGTTAGCCTCTACTCACGACTCGCGTTTTCTGGCGCCAATATCGAGACTGGTAACGTACTCCCCGAGCTTCGCCCCCGCCGGCAGATGCTCGGCGATCTTGCGATACAGCGGATCCTGCAATTCACTCAGCGACTCGACGTAAATCGCCTTCGGCGTCAGGCGGATGTCGCTCAAACCGGCGGATTCCATCATCCGCCGCGTTTCCTCCACCAGCACCGCGCCCGCCACGCAGCCGACCAGCGCCTCGACCATCTGCCGCACCGCCTGCGGCAGCGGCCGCAGCAGCGCCAGGTCCGAGACCGCGGCGCGTCCGCCGGGGCGCAGGACGCGCGCGATTTCGCGCCAGACCTGCGGCTTGTCAGGCGAGAGATTCAGGACGCAGTTCGAGATGACAACGTCGACGCTCGCGTCGGCCACCGGCAGGTGCTCGATCTCGCCCAGGCGAAACTCGACGTTGTCCAGTCCCGTCCGCTCGCGATAGGCGGCGGCGTTTTTTCTCGCGCGGCCGATCATCTGCGGCGTCATGTCCACACCGATCACGCGGCCGGCCGGGCCGACTTTCGGCCCGGCGATGAAGCAGTCGAAACCGCCGCCGCTGCCGAGGTCGAGCACGACCTCGCCCAGGCGGAGCGACGCCAGCGCCGTCGGGTTTCCGCATGACAGGCCCAGGTTCGCCCCATCGGGCAGCGCCGCGAGGTCGCTTGGGTCATAGCCGATGCGCTCCGCCAGCCCGGTCGCGCCGGCCGGCGACGGAGCACAACATCCGCCGCCGTCGCAGCAACCGGTTGATCGCGGCGACGCGTCACTGTCTGCTTCCGGCGACCAAGCGCCGGCTTCGGCGATCCGGGCGTATCCCTCGCGCACCTTCTCGCGCACGGCGTCCCGCGCGATGTCATCTGGTTGCATTAGAACTCCTATCAGGGCCCCGCACGGAAGTGCGAGGCATGCTCGCCAGCCACTTCGGTGGCGGGTTCGGCCAGGCGCTTTTCGACGAGTCCTCTCCACCGATCCTAGCGCGCGGCAAGCGTCGAGCATAGGAGCTGCTCAACCTGGGAAGTGGGCGAGTAGTGGGCGGGCAGTGAGGCACTCTCGGGGACCGGACCGTCCCCAAGGATGAACACGCAGGGCGGGTCGCGGAGTATCGCGACCCGCCCTGCATCACTGCCGTGCGTGACTCGACGAACGTCGGGGCATCAGGGCCGGGGATTCTGATCGCCGAGCGTGTTGTTGTCGAAGGCGACGGCGTTTGTTGTCAGGACCGCGTCGCGATCCAGCCAGATGCCATATCCATCACTCTCGCGGATCCTGCTCGACCGGATGGTCAGGCGACCGTTGCCGGCCGACGGGCTCGTCACCAGCACGTTCGCGGACCCGAGGCTGGAGCCCCAGCTCGCCGTTCGGCTGCCGCCGTACTCGATCGTAACCTGCTCGAGCAGATTTGCGGCGGATGGCGAATCGTCGAAAAGCACGCCCTTCCAGTACCCGCGCCGCGTCTGCGCACCGGTCATGACGATGCGACCGCCGGCGTTGCCGACGGCCCTGAGCGTGCCGGACGACATCACGCGCAAGCCAGTGTTCTCCTCGAAGACCAGGCGCGCGCCGGCCGCAATCGTCAGCGCCGCTGACACCCTGACGTCCTCCATGATGCGGTAGGGCACGTTGAGCGCGGGCCAGGTCTGGCCGGTCGATACGGATCGGTCCCACGCGCACGTGACAACCACGTGTCCCTGACCGTTTCCGGAGAAGTTCGACGACGGGCCCAGCGAGCCGACGGCGTCGGCGTCAACGCGGCCGGCGGCGCCGGCGTTGGCCGAAATCGTGTTGCCGACGAAATCGCCGACCATCACATCCTCGTCGAACCAGAAGCCGTAGCCGGCGTTTTCGCGCAGCGTGCAATGACTTACCGCCAGTCGGGCGTGCCGCCCGTTGCGCGTCTCCACGATCAGGCCGGCCGTGTCGTCGGTTGAGTAATCCACCGGCTCGGCCCCGGCGTATTCAATCGTGACATACTCCAGTTTGTTGTCGATCGAACTCGAATTCCGGAAAAACACGCCGTCCCAGTACCCGCGATAGGGCTGAACGCCGGTCAGGAGGATCGGCCGATCGCCGCGCCCGACGGCGGTCAGGGAACCGGACTCGTGCACGAACAGCCCGACGTTTTCTTCGAACTTCAGCGTGGCGCCCGCGGCGAGGGTCAGATTCGCGCTGACCAGCACGTCTTCAACCGCGCGGTACGGGACGTTGATCGCTGGCCAGATCTGGTCGGTCGCGACATAGTGGTTCCACGCCGACGCGACGTGTACGGCATCGTCGTCGTTTCCCGCGTAGGTCGACGAGTCGCTGAGAAATCCGATCAGCGCAGCGTACGCCTTGCCGGCCCCGGCCTGGTTCGCCGTGATGGTGTTGGCCTGGAACGAGTGGATCGTGGTCTCCTCGTCAAACCAGAAACCGAAACCCTCGTTTTGCCGCAGCGTGCAGTGGTTCAGCACCAGTTGGACGTGTCCGCCGTTGGACGTGTCCGTGACAAGACCGGCGTGATCGTCGTGCTGCGAGTCAACCACGGCGGCGCCAGCGTGCTCAAGCGTCACAAATTCCAGGCGATTGTCGACGGAATCCGAATTGGCGAAGTACACGCCGTCCCAGTATCCGCGCACCGCTTGTTTGCCGGTCATGAGGATCGGAGCATCCTTCGTCCCAACCGCCCGCAGCCGTCCGGTGCTCGCGATGGTGAGCCGCGTATTTTCGCCAAAGCGCAGCGTCGCGCCCGGCTGTATCGTCAGCAACGCGCCGTTCGTGACGCGAAGATCGCTCGTCACGTCGTAACAGCCAGCGGCCAGCTCCGTGTCCACTCGAATGTCGCCACCTAGCACGTCGCACGCCGGAGGCGGAGGCGGGGGCGGCGGCGGCGGGGGAGGAGGAGGGGGCGGAGGAAGCGGGGCCAACGACGCGGTCGCACACTCCGCGCGACATGGCGCCGATTCCTGCCCTTCGGCGTCCACGGCGGTGATCGCGTAACAGTATCGCCGCCCACCGGTCGCGCTTTCGTCAATCCACTCGCCGATTTCCACCCCCTCGACGAAGCGCCCGTCGCGGTACACCCGGTAGGCGTTCCGGCCGGAAACGGCCCACGTCAGCCGGATACTCGAGTCGGCGCGGGCCTGCGCGGCCAAACGGGTCGGCGTCTCTGGCTTGGACACGTTCTCAACGTCGTCTTCGGGTTGCTCCTCGACCGGCGGCGTCGGGCCGGTTTCCGGCGAAGGCGGCTCCCCGTCCATGTCCGGACAGCCGCCCGCGAGAAGAAGTGCGACCACCAGCCACCCGGCCCCGCCAACCTTCACTCGAGACAGACGATTCATGTCCTGCTCCTGTGCCGTGCCTTGCAACCGGCCCGCGTGCCCACACGGCAAGCGGCCGACATTGCAAGGACGACAACGGAGCGTCGTCGTCACGCGTGCGGAGCAGCAGATGGCGCCGTGGACCTCCCCCCACCAGCGGCGCAGACGAAAGAACAAGTGGATTTATCGAGCGCCGACGCGGCACGGTACGATGTCGGGGCTACCCTTGTTGGGCAGCATTCGACATTCGATATTCGCCCTTCGACAATCTCAGAACGCCGCCGCCCCGGTGATTTCCCGCCCCACCACAAGCTGGTGAATCGTCTCCGTCCCCTCATACGTAATCACGCTCTCCAGATTCAGCATGTGCCGCACCGGGCAGCACTCCACGCTGATCCCGCCCGCGCCCAGCAGGTCCCGGCATTCGCGGGCGATGTCCAGGCCCATGCGGACATTGTTCCACTTGGCCAGTGACACCTGCGTGTGGTGCATCTTCCCCTCGTCCTTCAGCTTGCCCAGCCGCCACACCAGAAGCTGCGCCGTCGTGATCCGCCGCAGCATGTTCGCCAGCCGCATCTGCACGATCTGCTTATTGGCGATCGGTTCGCCGAACAGCACCCGCTGCTTGGCGAAGGTCAGCGCCTCCTGGTAGCACGCCTGCGCCGCGCCGATCGCTCCCCAGGCAATGCCGTACCGCGCCTGCGTCAGGCAGCCGAGCGGACCCGCCAGCCCCGCCGCCTCGGGCAGACGGTTGCGCTCCGGCACGCGCACGTTGTCGAAAAACAGCTCGCTGGTGATCGACGCCCGCAGCGAAAACTTGTGCGCGATGTCGCGGGCCGTGTAGCCGGGCGTTCCTTTCTCGACCAGGAAGCCGCGGATGCCGTCGTCGGTGTTGGCCCAGACGACAGCGACATCGGCGATGGTCCCGCTGGTGATCCACATTTTCGCCCCGTTGATCACCCAGTCGCCGCCCTGCTTTTTGGCGAAGGTCTTCATCGCCCCCGGGTCCGAGCCGCCGTCCGGCTCGGTCAAGCCGAAGCAGCCGATCTTTTCAGCCTTCGCCATCGCCGGCAGCCACTGCTTCTTGTGCTCGTCGGAGCCGTAGCGGTGGATCGGATACATCACCAGCCCGCTCTGCACGGACGCGAAGCTGCGCAGCCCGCTGTCGCCGCGCTCCAGCTCCTGCATGATCAGGCCGTACGCGACGTTTGACAGTCCGGCGCAGCCGTAATCCTTGAACGTCGGCCCGAACAGGCCCATCTCGGCCATCTCCGGCACGAGCTCCTTGGGAAACCGCTCATGCTCAAAACAGCCGGCGATGATCGGCAGGACGCGCTCATCGACGAAGCGACCGACCAGCGCCTGCACCTGCCGCTCTTCGTCGGTCAGCAGCCCGGCGAGCACGAAGAAATCCGGCGACTTGGCATCCTGAATCAGCGCGTCCATTTCGAGCACGGAGCGTCTCCTGCGGGTGATTCGATAGGGCGATCTTAGCCGTTTGCACCGCCGACCGGGAGTGCGGCGATCCGGGTGGGACGGGCGTCTCGCCCGTCCCCGTTCCCCCCCAAGCGTCCACCGCCGCCCGCGCCGGTCCCTCGTCTCGACGCCGACTTGTTTCATCCGCCCGCCGCGAGGATGATCGCCGCCGACGCCGCGGTCGCAAACCCGGTCGGCGAGGCACGACATGGAAAAACACGCAGCCATCGGCATCGACATCGGCGGCACGAACATCAAGGCCGGACTCTTCCGCAGCCTGCCGATCCCCCTGTTTCGCCGCTCGATCGATACGCAGGCGTCCGCCGGCTTTGAGCACGTGTTTACCCGGCTGATCGCGCTGATCGACGCCATGCTCGCGGACGCGGGCCTCTCGCGCGACGAGCTGGTCGGCATCGGCGTCGGGGCGCCGGGACCGATGTCGTATGAGCACGGCGTCATTCACAACGCGCCGAACCTGCCGGGCTGGGAGAACGTCCCGCTGCGCGAGCGGCTGCGCGAGGCGACCGGCGTCGCCACGGTCGTCGAGAACGACGCCAACGCGGCGGCGTACGGCGAGTTCATCGGCGGCGCCGGGCGCGGTTCGCACAGCCTGGTGCTGCTGACGCTGGGCACGGGCATCGGCGGGGGGATCGTGCTCGACGGACGCGTGTGGCGCGGCCGCTTCGACAACGCCGGCGAGGTCGGGCACATGCTGATCGAACCCGGCGGGCGGCCCTGCCCCTGCGGACAGTCGGGCTGCCTGGAGCGCTACGCCTCGGCCGCCGCCGTGGCGGAGCGGGCGGTCGAGGCCATTCGCGCCGGCCAGTCGAGCGAATTGGCGGCCCGGGTTGCGAAAGGCGCGGCGATCGACGCGCGCGACGTGCTGCGGGCGGCCGACGAGGGCGACGAGCTTTGCGGCCGAATCTGGGATGACGCCGCTCGCTGGCTGGCGACGGCGTGCGTGACGCTGCGGCACCTTCTCAATCCCGAGCTGATCATTTTCTCCGGCGGAATGGTGAACGCGGCCGAGCGGCTGCTGGAGCCGGTTCAGCGGCACTTCGACGCGCTGAGCTGGAAGATCGCCCCCGACGCGCCGCGCCTGGCGATCGCGACGCTCGGCCCGGACGCCGGAATGACCGGCGCCGCGGCTCTGGCCGGAGAGATTCAGAGCGAGCCGCGCGTGTGAGCAAGCGGTGTTCTTTCCGAGCTGCGCGTGTAAGCAAGCGGTGTTTCTTCCGAGCCGCGCGTGTGAGCAAGCGGTCTTTTCCGAGCCGCGCGCGTGAGCTAGCGGACTTTTCCGAGCCGCGCGCGTGAGCGAGCGGTTCATTTCGGCATCTCCGGAACCGCTCCCTCACGGTCGCGGCTCTGAAAGGCACGGTCGCAGCTCGGAAAGAGCTTTGGTGTTGGGTGCCATGCCGACGGCCTTTGCGTCGGCATGCCCACGCGAGGTCCGCCTCGAAATAGGGTATACTTGGGCCCAAGGCAGTTCGCAGGGGCGACGGCGTGTAGTGGACGCGTTGACGCAATTCACCCACGCGCACGCGGCGGCTCGGCGATCGCTCGATGGAGGGCGTGCGGTGCGCGGCGAAGAACGGAGGGCTACTAGTTCGATGCCATCAATGCGGCAGACTTCGGCCATGTTTGCGGCGTTCCTACTCGCAGCTCTAGCGGCTGCGCTGTCTGCGACTCCTGGTCGTGCGCAATCTTGTGGGATGCAGGATCTGGGCACGCTGGGTGGGCCGAATTCCACGCCGCAGGGTGTCTCGGCCGATGGTGCTGTGATCGTGGGCACGGCCCAAATCGCCGTCTCTCAGTATCGTGCTTTCCGCTGGACGGCGGCCGGGGGAATGCAGAACTTGGGCACGTTAGGCGGGTCGTACTCCGGGGCGAGTGGCGTCTCGGCCGACGGCGCAGTGATCGTGGGAAGCGCCCGGGACGAAGACGGATTCACCCAAGCGTTCCGCTGGACGGTCGTTGGTGGGATGCAGAATCTTTTGCTGGGTGGTGCGGCGAATGGCGTCTCGGCCAACGGCGCTGTGCTCACAGGGTCGGGTGGGCAGTACGCTCTCCGCTGGACCGCCGCTGATGGTTGGCAGTATCTGGGCACGCTGGGTGGCGGGTTGGCCGTGGCGACGGGCATATCGGCCGACGGCGCTGTGATCGTGGGGTACTCGAACAACGCAGCCAATCAGCGGCGTGCGTTCCGCTGGACCGTCGGCGACGGCATGCAGGATCTGGGCGCGCTGGGTGGGCTGTCCTCCAGAGCGAGTGCCGTCTCGGCCGATGGCGCGGTGATTGTGGGGACGGCCAATAACGCAGCCGGACTCGATCACGCGTTCCGCTGGACGGTCATGGGCGGCATGCAGGACTTAGGCACGCTGGGTGGACCGTTATCCGGGGCGGACGCCGTCTCGGCCGACGGCGCCGTGGCTGTTGGGTATGCCTACACTTCGCGCGATTTGCTTGTGCACGCGTTCCGCTGGAACGCCGCTGACGGCATGGAGGATCTTGGCACGCTCGGCGGCTCGCAATCGGAGGCGAACGCCGTCTCGGCCGATGGCGCTGTGATCGTGGGGAGGGCCAATAACGCAGCCGGACTCGATCATGCGTTCCGCTGGACGGTCATGGGAGGAATGCAGGACTTGGGCACGCTGGGTGGGCTGTCCTCCGAAGCGAGTGGCGTCTCGGCAGATGGCGCGGTGATCGTGGGGTACGCTGACAACGCAGCCAATCAACTGCGCGCGTTCCGCTGGACTGTTCCCGATCCCGACTCCGATGGCGATGGTCTGCCGGATTCGTGGGAGACCGAAGGGTGCGGGATCCCGTTGCCGACCGGCGGAAGATTGAGCCTATTTGATATGGGAGCTCGCCCAGATCGCCGGGACATATTTGTCGAGATTGACTCGATGTTTGGCTATGCTCCCCATGAAAGCGCGATGCAGCTGGTTGTTGATGCGTTTGCGGCTGCGCCCAATAGCGGGATCGTGCTCCACCTAATCGACGGAGGCGACCCGGGGCTTGATCCGGTACCGCTTCCTGCGAACGCCCAGCTCGCATTCAACCTTACGAGCTCCTATTTCGGCAGCGAAGCCGAAAGAAACTCAACCGATCCCGAGGTAATCGCGAAGCTGGCTGCAAAACGTTTGTTTATGCGTCACTGCGTGTTTGTGAGCGCGTACTGCAATGAGCAGGGCGAATGCCCCGCCGGCCTCGCCGCAGGAATGCCGAGCAACGAGTTCTTTGTTGCGCTCGGCCCATTCGGCGCGCATGCTTCCGCATTCGAATACCAGGCGGGCACATTCATCCACGAACTGGGGCACACGCTTGGCCTTTCGCACGGCGGCCGTGTGGACGATTGGTCTACTCGCTTCAACTACAAGCCAAATTATTACAGCGTCATGAACTACCTCTGGATTTGGCCGCATGTTTGGAATGTCGGCGGTTGGAGGCTGGACTATTCGCGCGAGGCGTGGAGTGACCTCGACGAGCTGTCGCTTGCAGAACATGACGGATTGCGAGTTCCGACCGGTGCATCTGTACCGCAAGGTACCTGCGTGCCGTTCTCAAATGGAAACACGACTACTGGTTGCGCTCATGCTGCCCCTGGTTGGTGGGCCGATTGGAACGGCGACCACCTTCTCACTGAGAATCCGGTATCGGCAGACATCAATTTCCCCGGCGCACCGGGCGGTGCGCCGGGTTACGACCTGCTAAGAGGCCACGATGATTGGTCGAATTTGGTTTTCAACTTTCGGAGTAGTCCGTACTACTTGACGGGATTGCTCGGCGGATCGCGCGGTACAAACGACGTCGGCACCTGCATTACACCCGAGATCGCGGCTTTCCTGAGCGTATTGACATTCCCAAACAACTCCCTCGGCGACCTGAATTGCGACGGCGCCGCCGACGTGCTCGACATTAACGCGTTCGTGCTGGCACTGATCGATCCGGCCGGGTACGCCGCCATGTTTCCGGATTGCAATATTCTGAACGGCGACATCGACGGCGACGGGCAGACGACCGTGCTGGATATCAACCCGTTCGTCGATTTGCTCCTGGGAGGATGATGGCGAGCGGCATGCCGGCGCGCTTGACCGACGGTAGCGTCGGACCTCCGCGCCCGACGGCGTTTTCCGAGGTTTGTCGCGCCGTCGGACACAGAGGTCCGACGCTACAGGCTCCGCTCCCTTACCGTCGCGGCTCGGAAGTTTCTAATTTCTTTTCGCCTTCTTCGCGCCACCGGTCGGCTTCTTCGCGCCGCCGGCCGCCTTCTCCGCAAGCGCCGCCTGCGCCGCCGCCAGGCGGGCGATTGGGACGCGGTAGGGTGAGCAGCTTACGTAGTCCATGCCGACCTTGTGACAGAACTTGACGCTCTCCGGGTCGCCGCCGTGCTCGCCGCAGATTCCGACTTTGAGACCCGTGCGAGACGAGCGGCCCTTCTGCGTCGCCATGTCGACCAGCATGCCGACGCCCTCGATGTCGAGCGACTGGAACGGGTCGTCGTTGAAGACCGCCGACTTGGCCGCGTCCACGTACTCCGGCAGGAAGCGGCCGGCGTCGTCGCGCGACAAACCCATCGTCATCTGCGTCAGGTCGTTGGTGCCGAAGCTGAAGAACTCGGCCACTTCGGCGATGCGGTCGGCCGTCAGCGCCGCCCGCGGCGTTTCGATCATCGTGCCGACGAGATACGGCAGCTTCTGCCCGGCGATCTGGCCGCCCTTGGCGGTCGCTTTCGCGATGATCGCGTCGGCCACTTCGCGCGTCCGCCGCGTCAGGATGTCCAGCTCCTTGGCCGCGATCGTCAGCGGGATCATGATCTCCGGCAGCACCTTGATCTTCTTTTTCGTACACGCCACGGCCGCCTCGATGATCGCGCGCACCTGCATATCCAGAATCTCGGGATAGGTGATGCACAGCCGGCAGCCGCGGTGGCCGAGCATCGGGTTGGCTTCGTGAAGCTGCTCGCTGCGGGCCAGGATGTCCTCAGGCGACATGCCGGTCTTGGCCGACAGGGCCTCGGCCTGCTCCTGCGTTTTGGGCACAAACTCGTGCAGCGGCGGATCGATGAGCCGGATCGTCACCGGCTTGCCGTTCATGGCCTCGAAGATGCCGATGAAGTCCTCGCGCTGATAGGGCAGCAGCTTGGCGAGCGCCTCCTTGCGCTTCTCCAGCGTCTCGGCGACGATCATTTCCTGGATCGCGAGCTGCCGGTCGCGCGTACTGAAGAACATGTGCTCCGTGCGGCAAAGGCCGATGCCCTCGGCGCCCATCTCGATCGCCTTGCGCGAATCCTCGGGCGTGTCGGCGTTGGTGCGAACTTTCATGCGACGCATCGAATCGGCCCAGCCCATCAGCACGGCGTATTCCTTCGGCGCTTCAGGGCGGACGAGATCGAACTGGCCTTCGTAGACGTAGCCCGCGGAGCCGTCGAGCGTGAGGAAATCGCCGGCGGCGATGTCGCGGCCGTTTACGCTGAGCTTTTGCGCGTCGTAATCGATCCGCAGCACTTCGCAGCCGACGATGCAGCACTTGCCCCAGCCGCGCGCGACGACCGCCGCGTGCGAGGTCTTGCCGCCGGTCTGCGTCAGGATGCCCTTGGCCGCCTGCATGCCGCCGACGTCTTCGGGGCTGGTCTCTTTGCGAACCAGAATCACCGGCTCGCCCTTCGCGGCGGCTTCCTCCGCGTCGCGGGCCGTAAAGACCACGCGGCCGCACGCTGCACCGGGGACGGCGTTGATGCCTTCGGCGAGCTTGCGGCGTTTCAATTCGTCTGACTTCACGCTGCTGGAGATGATCGGATAGAAGAGTCGTTCGATGTCCACGCCGTTCATGCGCAGGACGGCCTGCTCTTTCGTGATGACCGGCTTGCTGGCGGCGTCGGCGTAGCGCTTCGGCAGGTAGCCCTTTTTCACCAGCTTGGCGACTTCGGCTTTGTCGAGCAGCGGCCTGGTGGCCTGCTCGACGGCGATCTTGAACGCGGCCGCCGGGGCGCGCTTGCCGCTGCGGCATTGCAGCATGTAGAGCTTGCCGCGCTCGACGGTGAATTCGAGGTCCTGCATGTCGCCGTAGTGAATCTCAAGCATTGCCCGCACGGCTTCGAGCTGCTCATACACCTCCGGCATGAGCTTCTTCAGGTCGGAGAGGTGCAGCGGCGTGCGGATGCCGGCGACCACGTCCTCGCCCTGGGCGTTGATCAGCAGGTCGCCGTAGTACTCATTCGCGCCGGTGCTCGGGTCGCGGGTGAAGCAGACGCCCGTGCCGCTGTCGTCGCCCATGTTGCCGAAGACCATCTGGCAGATGTTGACGCCGGTGCCCTTGAGCGTGGTGATCTTCTCCACGCGGCGATAGGTGACGGCCTTGTCGGCGTTCCACGAGTGAAAGACGGCGTTGATCGCGCCGACGAGCTGGTCCCACGGGTCCTGCGGGAAGTCCTTGCCGGTCTGCTCGCGGAAGAACGCCTTGAACTGGCCGCACAGCTCGCGCAGCGCGTCCGCCGGCACATCCGTGTCATTCTTGACGCCCAGCCGCTCTTTCAGCGCGTGCAGCTTGTGCTCCAGCGCGTCCTTGCTCAGGCCGACCACGACGGTGCTGTACATCTGGAGGAAGCGGCGATAGGCGTCCCACGCGAAGCGCGGGTTGCTGGTGACTTTCGTCAGCCCCTCGACCGATTTGTCGTTCAGGCCGAGATTGAGAATTGTCTCCATCATGCCGGGCATCGAGCGGGCCGCGCCGCTGCGGACGCTGACCAGCAGCGGGTTAGCCGGGTCGCCGAGTTTTTTGCCGCAGACCTTCTCGAGCTTTGCGAGCTGCGCCCGCACTTCCTTGTCCATTCCGGCGGGCCATTTCTCGCCGCTTCTGTGGAAGTGGTCGCAGGCCTCGACCGTGATGGTGAAGCCACCGGGGACCGGCAGGCCGATGTGCGTCATTTCCGCCAGGCCGGCGCCTTTTCCGCCGAGCAGGTCGCGCATTTTGCCGTCGCCTTCGGCCCTGCCGGCGCCGAAGAAATAGACGTACTTCTTGGCGGACTTGCCGCCGGATTTTGTGCTGAATTTCATGGCTTGACTTTCGTTAGCGGTACGCCGATTCAGATCGCGAACCCACGACTCGGCGTGCGACGTACCGGACCGTGCCGAAGGGGTGAATGATACGACAAAAACGCGGCGCCGTCAGCGGTGTGGAAGTCATGGACTGCTGTAGGGTCGGCATCAACTTAGTGGGTAGTTTTCAGGCGACCCTGGCTAACGGTCGCGTGTTCCAGACGCGCTCCCAGTCGCTGTTGAGGTGGGCGACGCGGAGCGAGAGGACGTTTTGGGATCCGGCCTTGGACCAGCGCATTCCGCAGCGTTTCATCCGCAGGGCGACCACGTGCTTGCAGGCCGCTTCGACCCGGCCCGAGCCGATGTCCAGGCCCATCTCTCGGAAGCGGTCATAGGCCAATCGATCGTCCTGGTTCTCGATGTAGGTGATCAGGGCTTGTAACGCCGCCCGCTTGTTCTTGGCGCGCGTGCCGCAGCGCTCGGCCTTCAACTGGTCGAGAATCGCGCGCACCTGCCCGTCCCACAGCAGCGTTTCGATCGATTTCACCCAGCTCGCCGTTTCCGGCGTTTGCTCGCCCCCCAGGGCCCGCCCGCAGGTCCACACGTGCTCCATCGCGTGATACCAGTCCACGATGCAGACCGCCTCTTTCAACAACCCGCCGATGTGCTCCCAGATCCACCGCGCCCCGTCGCCCAGCAGCACCACGCGCCGGGCCCGCTCCAGGCCGCAGCGACAGGCCAATTCCCAGACAAACGACACGAACGCCGCCGCGCCTTCAAACCGCACCCCGTAGCGCACTTCGCGATCCACGCCGGCGGGCTGGCCGGGCTGATCCCAATAGCACGCCACGCACTTGGCTTCGTGCCAGCCGTCCGCCTGGTGCACCTGCACGCCGTCCACGGTCACATAGAACGTCTCCGGCGACGCCTCCGCCGGCGGCGCTTTCCACTCCGCCATGGCCGCGGCCCGCTGCTGCCCCTGCTGCGCCGCCACCCCGCCCACCCGCTCCGTCAGCCGCTCAATCGTCGCTTCGCTCAGCCGCTGACCGGTCAGCGCGTACAACGTGGACGCGGCGCTGGCAAACGTGTTCTCAATCCCCAAGAGCGCCGCCGCCTTCGCCAGACCGACGCTCTCGGCCCCCGCCCCCAACCCCACCCGCTCGTCGTACGGCAACGCCGACCGGCCGCAAGACCGGCAGCGGTAGTACGCACGCCGAATCCCGATCTGACCCATCTGCGTCGCAATCAGCTTGGGCCGCTGATCCACAAACCGCTGCGCCCCGCCGCACCCGCACACCCGGCTGGTTCCCTCATACCCCAGCTTCTGCCGCCCCAAATGAAGCTCGACCGCTCTTGCCCCGATCCGCCGAACCGCCTCCAGAACCGCCGTTTCCACCTGCGTCAGATCGTCCGACAGAATCGCCCCATCCTCCCCGCAAAACGCCAACACCTGCTCGGCAACGCTGGTAAGATCCACGTTTGGCCCTCCTTGGCCAATGGCTCGCTCAAACTCCACGCCATTGAAACCGAGGACAGGGCCTTTGTCTTTTACCCACTAAGTTGATGCCGACCCACTGCTGTACGTTTGCGTGGCAGCTTCGGCGGGGTCGCAATCCGAGCCCCAATCGCGAGCGCGCGGGTGTTGGTACGAGTGTCACCCGATCGTGAAAATGCCCACGCGCTTGCGCTTGGGGCTCGGTTCCCATTGGGCCTCCGCCAAACCTGTCGCGCAACCCTGCTATACTGCGCCTCAAATGCGATTCACCTTCCGACCCCTGACGCCCGACCGCTGGCGCGACCTGGAAGCGCTCTTCGGGCAGCGCGGCGCGTGCGGCGGCTGCTGGTGCATGTGGTGGCGCGTGCGGGCCACAGAGTTCAACAAGAACAAGGGAGACCGCAACCGGGCGGCGTTCCGCGCCGTCGTCGCCGCCGGCCCGCCGCCTGGGCTGTTGGCCTACGCCGGCGCGGCGCCGGTCGGCTGGTGCGCAGTGGCGCCGCGGCAGACCTACGTGCGCCTTGCGACGTCGCGTGTGCTCGCGCCGCTCGACGCGCAGCCGGTCTGGTCGATCACCTGTTTCTTCATCGCCGCCACGTGGCGCCGGAAGGGGCTGAGCACGGCTCTGATCCGCGCCGCGGTGACGTTTGCGCGCTCGCATGGGGCGAAGATTATCGAAGGCTATCCGGTGGAGCCGCGTCGCGGGGCGATTCCCGCGGCCTTTGCGTGGACGGGCCTGCCGCGGGCGTTCGAGAAGGCCGGCTTTCAGGAGGCAACGCGGCGCTCGCCGACGCGGCCGATTATGCGGAAGAGCGTTCGGCCCGTGGCGCGGGCGATCTCCACGCCGCCAAACTAACGTAGCCAGTAAAAATTGTGCATCATGGGTGGGACGGGCGTCTCGCCCGTCTACGCGCGACGGGCGAGACGCCCGTCCCACCCAATTGCGCGAGTGCCGCGTGCCATTGCCGGCTGGCTCGACCTGCGACGGTTCATGCGGTAGATAGGCGACATGTCCTCGTGGCTTGATACGCTCGACAGCCATCAGCAGGTCGTCGCGGCGCTGCGCGACGCCGGACCGGTGCTCGATGCCGTTGTCGGCGTCCTGATCGACGCCTTTCGCGCGGGCCGCCGCGTGTACATCTTCGGCAACGGCGGGAGCGCGGCGGACGCCCAGCACATCGCAGCCGAGTTGCTGGGGCGCTTCAAGCAGGATCGCCGGGCTCTGGCGGCCGTCGCGCTCACGACCGACTCGTCGACGCTTACGGCCGTCGGCAACGACCTGGGATTTGAACAGGTGTTCGCGCGGCAGATTGAAGCGTTAGTGCTGCCTGGCGACGTGGTTTGGGCGCTGAGCACCAGCGGCGAGTCGCCCAATGTGCTCGCCGCACTGGCTGCCGCGCGCCGCCGGCAGGCGATCACGGTGGGCTTCACCGGCCAAACCGGCGGGAAGATGACGGAGCTATGCCGCCACATTCTTCGCATCCCGCATGTCGCCAGCGACCGGATACAGGAGGGGCACCTGCTGGCGTATCACTACGTCTGCGAGCGGGTCGAGGCGGCTTTCGTGTCGCGGGCGGACGGCGCGTAGCGAGCAGGAAAGCTGCGCGCTACGGGCGTTTCGATCCGAGCCGCGCGCGTGAGCAAGCGGTTCATTGGACTCCGCTCCCTCACGGTCGCGGCTCGGAAAGAGCTCTGCAAAGCTTCTACAAACTCTCACTGCTCCGCCGCTGCCGCGCCGCCTCCGCCAGCACAATCGCCGCCGCGTGCGACAAGGGCAACGACCCGGCCGGGCTTTGCATCGGGATCGTCACCAGCAGATCGCAGATGCAGCGCACCGCGCCGCTCAGCCCGCGCTTCTCGCCCCCGATCGCCAGCACCGTCGGCGCGGTCAGATCGGCTGCGTGGATCGATCTCCGCGCGGCCGCGACCAGGCCGACCAGTTGAAAGCCGCGGCGTTGCAGCGATTGCAGCGGGCGCACGCCGTCAATCAGCACCAGGGGCAGCCTCTCGAACGCTCCGGAGGCCGGCCTGGCGACCTCGACCGGATCAAAGTCCCAGAGGTGTTTCTTGATGAGAAGCGCGTGCGCGCCGAGCGCCTCCGCCGTCCGCAGCGTGAACCCCAGGTTCCGCGCGTCGTCCACGCCCTCCAGCAAGAGCAGCAGCGGCGATCCGGCGGAGCGGTCGAGCGAGTCGAGCAGTTCATCGGCGGACATGCGCGGCTTCGGCGAGCAGATCGCGATCACGCCGCCGTGCGTGCCGCCGTGCGCGAGCGCGTTCAGCTCTTCGGCGGAAGCGGATCGGATTGGAACGCCGCGCTGGCTGGCCAGGTCGACGACGTCCTGCACGCGCTTCGCGTGCATGCCGCTGCGAATGAGGATGACCTGGAAACGGCGCTGAAAGGCGCGCAGCGCCGCGACGACGGATTGCCGGCCTTCGAGATGCTCCCAGTAGCGGTTCACGTCGGCAGCGTAGCGTTGCACCGCCTCGCGCGCAAGGCGCGCCGCGCAAGTCGCGGGTTAGGGCATGCTGCTTGGCTCGCCGTATCGCAGCCGGGCGATGCCGTAGCGGCGGACGCTTCGGACTCCGTCTCCGAACACGTCAATCATGTACAGTTGCCCGTAGCCGTCCGGGCCGATCCCAAGTCCACCCAGGCGATTGTAGATCGCGGTGGTGATGCCCACGTTCGGTGCATGTCCACTATTGCCACAGAACAGCACGACCCTGCCGGGGTGATCCTTCAGCATTCTGTCGATCAGCGCCTCGGCGGCGGCCGCAACGTCGGAATATGTTCTCGGGTCGATCAGAACCGGCTCAATGCCCAGCTTTTCGCAGAGCGGCGCAACCGTTTGGCGATTGCGAAGCAGGTCCGTGCAGTACACCGCCGAGACGCCGCTGTCGCACAGCGCATCGCGGAGCGCTTCCGCGCGGCGGGCGCCTTCGGGCAAGAGCGGCGGGTCAGCGCCGGGGTCGCGCTCGGCGTGGCGGATCAGCACGATCGTTGTCTCAGGCGACGCAACTATCGCGGGGAAGGTGACGCAACCTGAAAGCAGCAGCGGGATCAGCGCCAAGATTGCGGCGCACCGGACGCGCGTATTCCACACAGCATGGCTCCGAAGGGCACGGTTCGAACCGCTCGTCGCGAATCCTACCGCGGCGACCCGGCGCGTGCGGAACGGCGTGCCGAGGGGTCGCCGGCCGCGGGACCTCAACCCGCCGCTTGGCGCGGCGGGTTCGGGCGGATCGGCGCGGCGGCGCGGGACGAGGCGCGGCGATATATAATCCGACCAGTCTGAATTCGCGCCCGATAGCACGAAAGGCCGCACCATGCTGACGCCATATCGCCCCGAACCCTACGTGAATTTCGCCGAGCCGCAGCCGCGCGAGCAAATTGTCAAGGCACTGGCGCACGTGAAGAGCCAGCTTGGCCATGTCTACCCGCTGCGGATCGGCAAACACAAGATTGAGACGCGCGACACAATCAAGTCGATCGCGCCCGGCGCAAAGGACACGGTCGTCGGCCTGGTCGGCAAGGCCAGCGCCGAGCAGGCCAACCAGGCCATCGAGACCGCCGCCGAAACCTTCAAGACCTGGAGCCGCGTCGATCCCGAAACGCGGGCGCGCATTCTCTTCAAGGCGGCGGCGATCATGCGGCGGCGGGTGTATGAGCTGTCCGCGTGGATGTGCTACGAGGTCAGCAAGAGCTGGCTCGAAGCCTACGCCGATGTGTGTGAGACGATTGATTTCCTCGATTTCTACGGCCGCGAGATGGTGCGCCTCGGCGGGCCGCAGCCGGTGACGCCCTATCCCGGCGAGGACAACGAGGTTCGTTACATTCCGCTGGGGGTCACGGTTGTCATTCCGCCGTGGAACTTCCCGCTGGCGATCTGCACGGGCATGACGAGTGCGGCGATCGTCGCGGGCAACACGGTGGTGCTCAAGCCGGCCAGCACGTCGCCGGTGATCGCGGCCAAGATGGCGGAGGTGTTTGAAGAAGCGGGCCTGCCGCCGGGCGTGCTGAACTACGTGCCCGGCTCGGGCGGCACGATCGGCGACCTGATCGTCGAGCATCCGAAGACGCGGCTGATCGCGTTCACCGGGTCGCGCGACGTGGGCCTGCGCGTCTTTCAGAAGGCCGCTCAGCAATCGGCGGGGCAGATATGGCTGAAGCGCACCATTCTGGAAATGGGCGGGAAGGATTGCATCGTCGTCGATGAGACGGCCGATCTTGAGGCCGCGGCCGACGGTGTCGTGGCGGCGGCGTTCGGGTTCCAGGGACAGAAGTGCTCCGCCTGTTCGCGCTTGATCGCGCATCGCGACGTGTATGAGAAGCTTCTGGAAATGATCGCCTCGCGGACCAATCGGCTGACGATCGGCGACACGACGCTTGAAAACAACTTCTACATGGGCGCGGTGATCGACGAGAGCGCCTTCAAGAGCATTAGCGAGTACATCGACATTGGAAAACGCGAGGGGCGGCAGGTGACCATCGACGCGAAGGCGCCCGGCGGCGGCTATTTCATTCCGCCGACCATCATCGCCGACTGCGACCGCAAGGCGCGTGTGTGTCAGGAGGAGATATTCGGGCCGGTGCTGAGCGTGATGAAGGCGCGCGACTTCGACGACGCGCTGGACATCGCCAACGGCACCGAGTTCGGCCTGACCGGCGCGCTCTACTCCAACGACCGCTTCCGCCTCGAGCGGGCGCGGCGCGAGTTTCACGTCGGCAACCTGTATCTCAATCGCAAGTGCACCGGGGCGCTGGTGGACGTGCAGCCTTTCGGCGGGTTCAACATGTCCGGCACGGACAGCAAGGCCGGCGGGCGCGATTACCTGCTGCTGTTCATGCAGGGCAAGAGCATCACGGAAAAGCTGTAGGTCCTATCCGGAGACTCCTTCCGATAGCGCGGCGCGGAGAGGCCGTTCCCCCATGCGGTTGTGGCTCCGATTCCTTTCCCGCTATCCCAGCAGCAGCGTCACAAACGGGTTTATGTCCAGCACGTTCGCCGCGCCATCACCATTGATGTCCGCGTTGTCGATGTTGCATTCCGGATACTGCGCCGCGTACGCCGTCGGGTCGAGCAGCGCCAGCACGAACGGGTTGATATCCAGGACGTTTGCCGTTCCATCGCAGTTCAGGTCGCCCAGCAGGCCCGGCGAGCCCACTGTGACGCTCACCAATGCGGTTGAGCCGTTTAGCGACCCGTCGCTGGGCGTGACGCTGCACTCGACGACGCTGCCCGCCGTCTGCCGCGGGATGGCATCCGCTTGTCCGGCGCTGGTGAGCTGGCGCACGATCTGCCCGTTCACGCGCCACACATACTCGTAGCGGACCAGGTCGTAGTCGGGGTCGTCGAAAATCAGATCCGTGTCCACACGGCAGAAGATTGCATCGTCGCTGGACGGCTGCGGCGGGTCGAGCGCCACGGAGATCGCCGCCGGCGGCCGATTGAAATCGGGATCGCGCGTCGGCACGACCTCGATCGGCGCGTTCACCAGCTCCACACCGTTGAAGATGTAGTGAATCCGCCACGTCCCGGCGATGGTCTCCATTCCGCCAAGCTGGAACCACGACCAGAGCAGTGCATAGCGCCAGTTCGGATTGTCGTATGGCCAGGTCGGCGTGGCCCACTCGATTGAACCATCCGGCCGTTCGAAGATGTAGCTGAACGTGCTGCTCGCGGGAACGTTGGCGACCAGCCCCCAGATGTAGATCGGCTCGCCGAGGGCAATCTGCCGGTCCTGAGGCGGGCGGTGCGGCCAGGGGGGCGCGACCCACAGGTCTTCGTGTGTGACGCCAAAATCCCACAGATAGGAAGTGAGTACGATCGGCGCCTGGTGCTCCCAGTTCGACGGCGCGGCGTGGCACGGGCCGGAATAAGGGTCGAACGGCGTCAGGTTGAGATCGGAATCGAGATGCATGTGCGGCCAACTGGTATTGCCGCTGGACGCGACCAGGCCGACCTGCTGCCCGGCGACGACAGCGTCATCGACGGCGACCGCCACGCTGCCGTTTTTCAAGTGGTAATACCACGAAGTCTGGCCGCCGCCATGATCGATGCCGACCAGGTTCGAAACCTGCCCCAGGGCCTGCGTATTCATGTCCGGCTCGCCGTCGTGCGACCAGATGACGACGCCGTCCAGCGCGGCGAAAACGGGCACACCGATGAGCTGCTCGCCGAAGCCGCGGATGGTGATGTCGATGCCGGTGTGGCCGTTGTAGCCGATGCTGGTGCAGTTCCAGTCGAGCACGCCGGCGCCCGGATCGTCGTCGACGAAGTTCACCTCGAACAGGTCGCGGTGAAGCGTTCCGGCGACGGGAACGAAGGGGTAGCGCTGCAGTCCGCCGCGCGGCGCCGCGAATTCGCCGAGCAGCTCGGCCATGAGCTGGCGGTCGGCGTGGCGGATGCAGGCATTCGGCGCGAGCGGGGCGGCCTTGCCGGGGCCGCCGATGTGCTGCGCGGGAGCGGCATGTGCCGCGAGTATCCCGAGAGGCATCGTGATGGGAAGTAACAGGCGTAATTTCGTGTGCATGATCGCACCCTCCGGGCGTTCAGTGCGTTGCCTCAAGCTGATTCGGCCGTGCCAATAGGTTAACACACCGGGCTGAAGCCGGACGACTGAATTCTGCGCGACATTCCCTCCTTTTTTCCGGCAGCGGGTCAGCTTGGGGGACCGGCCTCTGGCCGGTCTTTTTCCTTCGTGGCGGGAACGAGACCGGCCAGAGGCCGGTCCCACAAACGGACACGTGACTCCGTCTCTGCGCTCGCTACGCTGCCGCGAAACCGGGCGGTATTATCGGCGACGCTCATGCGTGCAATCGCGTCACCCGCGGCAATCAAACGCACACGGCGCCGAGACCCGGCGCGATTCACGCTTTTGCTGACGCTCGGGCTGATGTTGCAGGCCGGTTGTCCAGTTCCCGAAACCGCCGTGCAACGTGAGCCCGCGTCTGGATCGTCACCGTCTGGCGTGGACGGGCCGACGAGACCGGATGCGCCGCGGCCGCCGGACAGGGCGGAGGCTGCCGCGGCACGCCGTGCACTTGACCGCCTGGGCTACCTGCGGCGTGCGCGCGAGGCGGCGGTCGTTTCGATGGAAAAGTACTGGGACGAGGGGTGCGGCTTCTATTCGTCGCCGGTGCAGGAAAGCAGTCTGACGAACGCGATGATGGTGCAGACGTTCAGCATCCTCGCCGGTGCGAACCTGCTGGAGGACGGGTACCGCCGGCGCTGCGCTGATCTGGTGCGAGCGCTGACATACCCGCCGGTGACGGACGGCGCTGGCGGCGTCAGCCTCTACATGTCCGCACACGCCGAGCCGCACATTTCGGTTTCCGGACCGTATTGCACGGCGCTGGCGTGCGCCTGGCGGCACGCGGGCGCACTCGGGCTGGATGAGGCCGCGCTGGTGGGGCTGGAGGCCGGGGTGACGGCGCAGGTGGAGTACCTGCGAAACGAGCTGTCCGCCAACCGCACGGGCGCGAGCCAGACGGCGCTGCGCTGGGGGCCGGAGGCCGCGGCGGCCGCCTACGCGATCACCGGCGACGAGCACTACCGCGTGGCGGCGCGCGAGTTTCTGGACGAGTTTTTCCACTACTACAGCACGCCTGCGCCCGGACACGCACGGCCGTTCGTCAACGGCGACTGGACGTGGATTTACGATTCGCTTTCGGAGCGGGCTTCTTCCGGCGTTCGCAGCGAGTACGACTTCACCTACCTCAGCCACTGCGCCGCCGGCGCGTGGTTCTTCCAGTCCATGGGCGGTCGGTTTTCGGCCGATGAGACGGCCGTCGTCAATGCACTGTTGCGCACCTCACTGGCGCATTGGACGATCGGCGGCTACCCGCAGTGGATCAGCAGCCAGCTCGACCAGCGCAGCTTCAGCACCAACTACTGGTCATGGTGTTTCTACAGCCTCGCGGCGATGGCCGCCTGGGAGGGTTGGGACGACGAGCAGCGCGGCGTGTCTCGCGCGGTGTTCGACAACGCCGGCGGACTGTTCGACCGATGGCTGCTGGCGGACCGCGTGGTGCGGGACGACGGCCGCGTCGCGAATCCGTACGGGGTGAAGCTGGCGGAAACGCCCAGTTTGAATCGACACGCGGATTTCGCGATCGCCATGTACGCGGCCTATCTTGCGCTGGCCGCGGAGATTGGCGTGGCGGACGTCGCGCCCGCAGCCGACCCGCGCGTCTGGAACTACGAGTTCGAGACGACCAACCTGTACGCCTCAACCCGGGCCTACGGCTTCGCATCCGGCAACGAGATTCTCAAGGCGTTCTACGAGCCGCGCGGCGACATCACGCTGCTTTTTCACGGGAACGGCCGGCTGCTGTCGCCGGCGTATACGGAGTCCGCGTTGCCTCCGCCGCAATGGTCGCTGTGCGTGACAACGGCGTCCGGCGAGGCCGCGGCGGCGCTGTGCAGCGATCAGCGACGGCCGGATGAGATGTTCGTTCAAGTCGATGGGCGGCCGGTCGAGGGGCGCCCGTACGATGCGACCCCGTGGCCGGCGGCGTTTCAGCAAGTGTCGAAGTTGTCTCGCTGGTTCACAACGGAGTTCGACGCGACCGTGACCTTGACGGCGATGCCCGATCACATCGTTCGCAGCGTTGAAATCGTGCCGCACAATGCACCGCGGCTGGATTGCTACACGGTCTTTCCCAGCCGCGCCGAATGCCGGCGGATTGAAATCCTGCGCGCCGCCGGGAGCGCGTCGCCGCTGCAGCGAGGAGCGCACCTGGCGGTGGGTGACGTTGCCGGCTGGCACTTCTCGTTCGGCGGATATGGGTACGCGGTGATTCTGTTGAATCTCGACCCGCCTGCCGCAGCGCTGCGCTACGAGGTGTTTTCCCCGCCGCCGTGGGATTGGGACGCCGGCCGCGGCGACTGCGTTCGACTTCAGCTCGCCGGCGGGGAAGAGCGGCGCACGCCGCTGACGCTGCGGCACGCGATCGTGTTTACGGACGGCAGCACGGCGGGCGCGCTGGCGGCGGTGGGGCGGTTTGGCTCCACGATGGCGCGGTAACGGCCGATCGCCCGCTCTATGCTTGCAGCAACTCGACGATCATCTGGTTCGGCAGAAACAGGAATGCGACTTCGCGACCGCCGAAGGCGACGGCCGGCTTGCGCGAGATGAGCATCGCGCCGCTTTTTCTCATGGCGTCGATCTCGGCCCCCAGGTCGGGGGTCTCGTAGCAGAGGTGCGCCAACCCCTCGCCCTGACGTGAAAGTGCGTTGTGCAGGTGCGAGCCCTGTCCCAGCGGCGTGATCAGCTCGATGGTCGCGCCGCCGGCGTCGAACAGTTGCACGGTGGCCTGCTGCAGCGGGTCGGCGACGGGCGGGCCGGCGGGCGTCGCGTGAAAGAAGCGCTCGACAAGCCGGGCGCCTTGCGTCAGGTCGGAGACGAGGATGCCGATGTGGTGAAGCTTCATTCACTCAGCGGGCGAGACGCCCGCACTCCCCGTGGGGCAGCCTACATGTGCAAACCGCCATCGGCCACGATGCACTGCCCGGTGATATAGCTCGCCGCCGGCCCGGACAGGAACGCGACCAGCCCGGCGATCTCCGCGGGCGTTCCGAAGCGCTGCAGCGGAATGAGCTGCTTGACATTCTGCTTGAGCTGGTCGGGCAGGATGTCGGTCATCTCCGTCTCAATGAATCCCGGCGCCACGGCGTTGCACGTCACGCCGCGCTTGCCGACTTCCTTCGCGATCGACTTGGTCAGGCCGATCAGACCGGCCTTGGCGGCGGCGTAGTTCGCCTGCCCGGCGTTGCCCATCACGCCGCTGATGCTGGCGATGTTGATGATCCGCCCGCGGCGGGCGCGGATCATGTGACGCACGGCGGCGCGGCACAGCCAGAAGGCGGCGGTCAGATTGGTCTGGATCACCTGGTCGAACTGGTCGTCTTCCATGCTCATCAGCAGGCCGTCGCGCGTGATGCCGGCGTTGTTCACCAGGATGTCGAGCCGGCCGTGTTTCTCGGCTGCTTCGTCGATCAGGCGCGCACACGCCGCCTTGTCAGTCACATCCAACTCGACCGCGATCAGCCGCGACGCCAGCTCCGGCTCGGCGGCGATCCACTCGCGCGTTCGGGCGACGCCGCGAGCGGCGGCGAGGACCGTGGCGCCCTGTCGCGCGAGTTCGATGCAGATCGCCTGGCCGATGCCGCGCGATCCGCCAGTGACGATGGCGACCTGTTCGTTCAGGCTCATGCACGACTCCTGCCGGGGGGGCGTTGGGCCATGCCCGCCCTACGTGGGCCTGGTGGGCAGTGCCCACCTACGATAGCGGCGAACGCCGGCGGATTGTAGGGTGGATTGCCCACCATTCGCCGTCGGATGCGGAGGTCCGACACTATGGCGGCCGACTCGGAGGTCGGCCGCTACTCCCGGCCGGGGGCGGCCGGGCTACATTCGCCGTCGGACGCGAAGGTGCGACCTTTACGGCGGCCGACTCGGAGGTCGGCCGCTACTCGCGGCCGGGGGCGGCCGGGCTACATTCGCGGTCGGACGCGGAGGTGCGACCTTTACGGCGGCCGACTCGGAGGTCGGCCGCTACTCCCGGCCGGGGGCGGCCGGGCTACATTCGCCGTCGGACGCGGAGGTGCGACCTTTACGGCGGCCGACTCGGAGGTCGGCCGCTACTCCCGGCCGGGGGCGGCCGGGCTACATTCGCGGTCGGACGCGGAGGTGCGACCTTTACGGCGGCCGACTCGGAGGTCGGCCGCTACGGCGGCGTCAGGTCCGACGCCTTGCTGACGTTGGTGACCTTGGCCTTGCGGTCGATCTTGCGCATCAGCCCCGTCAACACGCGATTCGGCCCAAGCTCCCAGAAATCGTCGACGCCGTCGCGGATCATCCGCTCGCAGCACGCCTGCCAGCGCACCGGGTTGAACACCTGCCAGTAGAGCGACTGCCGGATCGAGGCCGGGTCCCTGTGATATTCGGCGTCGACGTTCGCGATCACGCGACACACCGGCGGCCGGATGTCCGCGCGATCCAGTTCCGTCTTGAGTTGCTCGGCGGCGGGTTTCATCAGGTCGCTGTGAAACGCGCCGGCCACCTTGAGCGGAATGGCCTTCCCGCCCATTTCCTCGATCACCGCCACGGCCGCCTCGCACGCCGCCAGGTCACCACTGATGACGATCTGGCCCGGACAGTTGTAGTTCGCCGGGCGCACGCGGCCGGCGACGGCGACGCGCTCGCACACGGCCAGCGTCTTTTCTTCATCCAGCCCCATGACGGAGACCATTCCCCCGCGCGACTGCTCAGCGGCCTGCTGCATGAGCTGCCCGCGGCGATGGACCAGCCGCAGGGCGTCTTCGAAGCAGAGCGCGCCGGCCAAATGCAGGGCGGTGTATTCGCCGAGGGAGAGGCCGCCCATGACGGCAAAGCCGTCGGCGCGGATCAGCTTTGCATCGACAGCGGCGCGGAAGATCGCGACGCTGGCGGTGAAAATGGCCGGCTGCTGGATATCCGTCGCGCCGAGCCGCTCCTCCGGTCCTTCAAAACAGAGCTTCGAGATGGGAAATCCGAGCACCGCGTCGGCGCGCTCGAATGTCTCGCGCGCGACGGGAAACGCCGCGGCGACGTCCTGACCCATGCCCTCGAGCTGGGCGCCCTGACCGGGAAACATGGCTGCACTTGACGGCATCGTGTTGTTTCTCTCGTGTTGCTCTCTGAGAGCGTCCGGCTGGAAGGATGGCGCCGCTACACGCGCAGCAGCGCCGAGCCCCACGTCAGGCCCGCGCCGAACGCCACCAGCAGCACCAGATCGCCCGGCTGAAACCGCCCATCGCGCTTGGCCTCCCAGAACGCGATCGGGATGGACGCGGCGGACGTGTTGCCGTAGCGGTCAATATTGATAACGACCTTCTCGCGCGGCAGCCCGAAGCGTTCGCAGGCGGACTCGATGATCCGCATATTGGACTGATGCGGGACGACCAGCTTCACGTCTTCGATTTTCACGCCGGCGTCATCGAGCGTCTCGGCGATCAACTCCTGAAACTGCGTGACGGCGAACTTGTAGACCTCGCGGCCTTTCATGCGCATGTAGTGCAGCCGCTCGTTCACGCTTTTGACCGACGCCGGCTCCTTTGCCCCGCCCGCCGGAATCCAGATCAGCATGCCGCGCTCGCCGTCGGAACCCATGCGGGCGGCGAGCAGGCGTCTGTGCGGATCGGCGCTTTTTCGGATGACCACGGCGCCGGCGCCATCGCCGAAGAGGATGGCGGTGCCGCGGTCTTCCATGTCGGTGATGCGCGTCAGCGTTTCGGCCCCGACGACCAGGACGTTGCCGGCCATGCCGGTGTGCACGTAGTGTGCGGCGGTGACGAAGCTCCAGACAAACCCGCTGCACGCCGCCACCAGGTCGAACGCGGGAATCCAGCGGCAGCCCAGGGCCGCCTGGAGCTCGCAACTGGTCGCGGGGAGCGCGTGCTCGGGCGTGATGGTGCCGAGCACGATCATGTCGAGGTCTTTGGGCGTCAGGCCCGCCTCGGCGATCGCCTGCCGGCTGGCATCGACCGCGAGCGTCAGCGTGCTTTCCTCGGGCGCCGCCATGCGGCGGCTCAGGATGCCGGTGCGCTGCGTAATCCACTCTTCGGTCGTGTCGAGCCGCTTGCAGAAATCAGCGTTGGAGACAGCCTTGGTCGGGAGACTCACACCGGCGCCGATGATTTCGATCGGCCAGTCCAGCTTCATGCGGGCGTTCCCTGGCGGGCCAGTTCCTCAGCGATCACCCCGTTCAGGTTCAGCTTGAGCTGCTCGACCGAGACGCGGACGGCGTTGTAGATGGCCCGCGCGTCGCTGCGGCCGTGACAGATGATCGCGACGCTGCGGATGCCCAGCAACGGCGCCCCACCGTACTCGGCGAAATCGTGCCGCTTGTAGATGTTGTCGAGGATCGGCCGGAAGCTCCTGGCCATCTCCTTGCTCTCCGTCTCGATTTCGTGAACGATCGTCTTGAAGAGGCCTTCCGCGAGCCCCTCCGTCAGCTTCAGCACGACGTTGCCGACGAAGCCGTCGCAGATGAACACGTCGCTGTTGCCGCCGAAGATATCGCGGCCTTCCATGTTGCCTTCGAAACGGATGCCCGGATCCTCGCGCATCAGGTACGTGGCTTCCTTGACCAGCGAATTGCCCTTGCCCGCCTCCTCGCCGATGGATACCAGGCCGACGCGCGGCTCGGCCACCTTCAGCAGGACGCGCGAGAAAACCGTGCAGATACGGGCGTATTCGTGCAGATGATGCGGCTTGGGCGCGACATTGGCCCCCACGTCGCAGATGACCACGGGGCCATGAAACGTCGGCATCAGCACCGCAATGCCCGGACGGGTCACACCGGGGATCGGCTTGATGCGCAGTTGGCACGCGGCCGCGAACGCGCCCGTGTTGCCGGCCGAGATGATCGCATCGATTTCGCCCTTGCCGGCCGTCTCCGCCAGGCGGCTGATGCTCGAATCGCGCTTCTGCCGCAGGGCCTCGACCGGCGACTCGTCCATGCCGATGACCTGCGAGCACTCGACGAGCCGCACGCGGGGGTCACTGGCGCCGGCTTCGCGCAGCTCGGCCTCAACCGGTTGCTTCTGGCCGAAGAGCAGCAGCTCATCGGCGTCGCCGAGGTGCTGCAGCCCGCGGAGAGCCCCGCGCACGATTTCACGCGGCGCGTGGTCCCCGCCCATCGCGTCGACCGCGATCCGCATGATGTTCAGGACTCCTTGGCCCCGACGTTGATCTTGGTGTGCGTGTTCACGTAGCCGCAATTATCGCAGGCCGCGTGCGGCAGCTTGGCCTGACCACACTGCGGGCAGCCGATCAGGTGAACGGCTGACAGCGCATGGTGCGAACGGCGCGTGCGCTGCCGCATTTTGCTCTTTTTCGTTACCGGTAACATGCGTGCTCCTGCCCGAAACTCAGGCAAACGGCCGGCGGATGGCTGGCTGGTCGGCGCTCGACGGAAAGCCGGCCGGGGGTTCCGGCCCCTGCTCCCCGCCGAACCGATCCAAAGCGTTGAAGTTATGACCTGCGGCGTCCCGTGTCAAGCTGGCAGGCTCGGCCGGGAGATCGGTCCGAACCCGCCGCGCCAAGCGGCGGGTTGACGATCGTCAGCGATCGGCGCCGAAAGGCAGTGGACGTCACCCCGCCGCTTGGCGCGGCGGGTTCGGACGGATCGGGACGTCACCCCGCCGCTTGGCGCGGCGGGTTCGGAAAAACGGGCCGGCCGGCTCCGAATAGCCGCCGGTTGACCCGCCCGTTATACTCGCACGGAGGAAGCGTGGGCTGGGTGGCTCGCCACGAGCCGGGAAAGGCGCCGGTCGTAGCCGCGTTTGAGCGGCTGGGTAAGTTCAGCGTCCAATATCAAGGCGATGCCAGAACCGCGTTCGTATCGACTTGCGGCGTGGTTCGTCGCGGTCATGGGATAGGTTCGTAGTGGTCGAGCCGCGTGTGCGGCTTGCTGAGGACCGTTTGTATGTCGGACACGACGACGCAGGACGAGATGCTGTCGCAGGAGGTGGTCGGGCAGGAGGCGCAGGACATCCTGGCGGACACCGGGGACGGGAAGCGGAAGGAGCCGGCGCTCAACAGGTATTTCAAGGCCGTCGTCAAAATGAAGGTGTCGGACCTGCACCTGAAGTCGGACGCGCCGGCGGCGGTGCGGGTGAAGGGGGCCAGCGGCGGCCGGTCGAAAGGCGCCCTGCGGCCGCTGACGGGCGGGGTCTTGACGCATGAGTTCATTTACAACGGCGTGCTGGAGCTGCTGAACCCCAAGCAGCGCGTGCTCTTCGACGAGAAGGGGGCGATCGACTTCGCGTACGACATCGGCGAACCTGGAGACGCCGACCGCTTTCGCGTGAACGCCTTCCTGCAGCGCGGCAAGATGGCCCTGGCGGCGCGGCGCGTGACGCGCGAAATCCGCCGCTTCGATCAGCTTTTCCTGCCGCCGTCGATGGAAGAAGTGTGCCACTTCCGCGAGGGGATCGTGCTGTTGGCGGGCGTGACCGGCTCGGGCAAGAGCACCACGATTGCGGCGATGCTGGACTGGATCAACGAGCGCGAGGCGGTGCACATCATCACGGTCGAGGATCCGATCGAGTACCTCTTCGCCGACAAGAAGGCGCGCATCAACCAGCGCGAGATCGGCATCGACGTCCCGAATTTTCACGACGCGCTGAAGTACCTGATGCGCGAGGATCCGGACATCGTGCTGGTGGGTGAAATGCGCGACCTGGAGACCTTCGCCGCTGCCGTGCACGCCGCCGAGACGGGCCACCTGGTGCTGGGCACGATCCATGCCTCGAGCTGCGCCCAGACCATTTCGCGAATTCTCGACCTCTTCCCGGAGAACGAGCGCAAGGCCATGCGCCAGGCGCTGGAGTTCAACCTCAAGGCGGTCATCTGCCAGAAGCTGCTGAAGAGCTGCTCGAGCAAGACGCCGGTGGTTCCGTGTGTCGAGGTCATGATCACCAATCCCTCGATCCGCAAGCTCATCCGCGAGGAGCGCGACAACGAACTGATTGACGTAATCCGCGCTTCGTACGACGATGGGATGGTCGATTTCAACGAGTACCTGCGGCGGCTGGTCGACACCGGCTTCATCGACCACGCCACGGCCTACGAGGCGTCGCCCAACCTGGACGAGCTGCGCATGGTGCTCAAGGGCATCCGCACCGGCGGCGGAGGAATATTGGGATAGTGCAGAGTAGCGAGTAGCGAGTAGCGAGTTAAGAGTGCAATGCAGGACGAGCCTGACCGCCGACGCCCATCCGGAGTCGCCGGTTGGCGGGCGCATTAACTCGCTACTCTGAACTCGCTACTCGCTACTCCAGTAGGAGACGGCGTGCAGATTCTTGCGCTAGCGGGCGTTTTGGCCGCGGCTACGGACAGTCCGATCTACGTCCAGCCCTTCAAGCTGCTGGCCGTCACGCTGGTCTTTGTCGCCTGGGCGCTGTTTGCGCAGTGGGTGGACAAGGACACCATCGCGGTCAATACGTATCGGGTGCTCTGGAACCTGGTCACGCTCACGGTCGGGCCGATCGGCATCACCGCCGGACTGCTGATTCCGAACTTTCTGGTCGGCTTCCTGGTGATGGGGGCGATTGTCGGCGGGTTGATCGGTTTTTACGTCGCCCATCGCAACGCGCTGGTTGAGCCGCACGACACGGTCTTCACCACCAGTCACCTGAAGCGGATCCAGGAGACCGGCTTTTCGGGCACGAAGAAGAAGTCGGTCAAAGAAGTCAAGGAAAAGGTCAAGCTCACGCGGGCCGATCGCAGGGGCATCGCCATTCCGGAGGAGGAAGAGGCCCGCGAGCAATACGCGCTGGCGCAGGACGTCTTCTACGACGGCCTGTGGCGCCGCGCCTCGCGCTTCGAGATTGCTCCCGCCGGCGAGACGGCCAAGGTCACCTACACCGTTGACGCTTTGCCCGTTGAGCATGAGCCGCTGCCGCGCGAAGAGGCCGACAGCTTCATCGCCTTCGTCAAGCAGAACGCCGGCCTGAATCTCGAAGAGCGCCGCAAGCCGCAGGACGGCCGGCTCTACGCCGCGATCGGCGACCATAAGTTTGAGCTGCGCGTCCGCACCAACGGCTCAACCGCGGGCGAGAAGCTGACGGTCCGCGTCATCGGCCCCGAGGCGAAATTCAGGGTGGCGGACCTGGGCTTCAACCCCAAACAGTTGGACCAGGTTCGGGCGCTCATGGACGCCGGCAAAGGCCTGACCATCATCACCGGCCCCGCCGGCAGCGGCGTCACCACGACCTGCTACAGCTTCACGCGCAGCCACGACGCGTTTCTGATGAACATCCAGCTCCTGGAGTACCACAAGGAACTGGAGGTCGACAACGTCACGCAGAATCTCTTTCAACCGGCCGAGGGGCGTTCGTTTTCCGACGAGCTGCTGCGGATCATCCGCGCCGACCCCGACGTCCTGATCATCCCCGAGCTGCGCGACAACGCCGCCCCGGCGGTCATCGCCAAGGCCGCCGGCGACAAGCAGAAAATTTACCTTGCGCTTCCGGCCAATGACGTATTCGAAGGGCTGCGCAAGTGGTCCAAGCTGGTTCCCGACAAGGGCCACGCCGCCAAGAGCGTGAACGCGGTCATCAACCAGCGGCTGATTCGCAAGCTCTGCATCGCCTGCCGCGAGTCCTACAAGCCCGACGCCCAGACGCTGCGAAAGCTGAACCTGCCGCCCGACGCGGTGCTCTATCGCCAGCCGCAGCCGCAGTACGACAAGCGCGGCAACCCGATCATCTGTCCCGGCTGCCAGGGCACCGGATACGTCGGTCTGACGGGCGTATATGACATCCTCATGGTGGACGAGGGGCTGCGCGAGGTCGTCCGCCGCGGCGGCTCGACGGCCGACATTCAGACGTACGTCGCCAAGAAGGGCGGCGTCGGTTTGCAGCCGCAGGCGCTGGAGAAGGTGCTCAGCGGCGTGACCAGCATTCAGGAAGTTGTCCGGGTCGTGCGTGGTTCATCGTCCAAGGAAGGGGCGTCCGCCGGCGGCTCGGCCGGTCCACCGGCGGCAAGCAAGCCGCGTGCGCCAGGCAGCGCCGGCACGCCGGCGGCGTGACCTGTAGATCCGTAGGGTCCGCTGTGCGGACCAGATCTGTAGGGTCAGCTGTGCGGACCAGATCTGTAGGGTCCGCTGTGCGGACCATGTGGCACCGCCGCCGGGCCGGTCCGCACAGCGGACCCTACGAACGAAGGAGTTTCGTCCATGCTCCTGAATCTCATCGCGCTCGTGCTGGTGCTCGCCGTCACGATGGTCAACTCCATCTTCGGTCTTTACTCCGGCCTGTTGAACGGTTTCGCCAGCATCGTCTCCATGTGCCTGGCGCTGGGCTTCTGGGAGTGGATGACCGCATTTACCACCGCCAATTTCGGCCTCTCGGCCAATTACATGGGCCCGGTCTGCCTGATCGGGACGTACGCCGTCTCGCTGCTCATCTTCCGCGCGGTCATGGACAACTACATCCGCGGCAATGTGCGCGTGCCGACGTACGCTGACTGGGTCGGGGGCGGCGTGTGCGGCTTCATCATCGCGCAGGTTTCCGTCGGAATCCTGGTGCTGGGATTCCTGATGCTGCCCCTGGGCGGGCGGGTGATGATGTTCTCGCGCTACGAGCGCGTCGAAGGCGGCGACGGCCCGGCGCAGTTCGAGCGGCACAATCTCTGGCTCAAGTCCGACGCCTTCGCCGTCGGCCTGTTCAACATGCTCTCCGGCGGCAGCCTGCGGGGCGAAACCGCCTTCGCCAGCGTCTATCCCGATTTCCCCGAGTGGGTTTTCTGGAGCGGCAACACCGTGCAGAGCGAGTCGTCGCCAGCGCCGATGCGCAGCTCGAGCGACGACGGCTTCAAAGACGGCATCAAAGTCGTCTCCTGGTGGCCGCAGAAGGACGGTTTCGAGGCCCGCTATCGCCAGAAGCTGCCCACCTGGCAGGAGCCGGAGCCGCTCATGTCGCGCGTCGCGTACAAGGCGCCGGACGGCAAGCAGCTCTTCGGCGTGCGGCTGGACCTGATGCGCGCCGCGGGCGAGAGCGACGGGGTCGGCGTGGCGCACCGATTCCGGCCGACGATGATCCGCCTGGTGGCCGAGAGGAACGGTGACACGCGACAGTACCCGGCCCGCATTCTTTCCGGCGCGGACACCAAGATCGGCAACGCGCTGCGGATCGTCGATCTCGACAACAACTTCGCGGTCAACGCCGGCGAAAGCACGCGGCTGGACGCGTTTTTCGAGGTGGATGAGGGGTATTCGCCGGTTTTCGTCGAGTATCGCCGGCACGCGCGGGCTGAGCTGGCCATGGGTACGCGCGCCGAGGCTCCGCCCAAGGACCATCTGGCCAAGCTCACCGCGTCGACCGTCGCGGCCAAGGGAGACTCCGGCAGCGGAGCGAAGGGCAGCGGCATTACCCGATTCGTCGACGGCTTTCTGCGGGGCGACTCGGGCGACCGCGAGGATCTCCCGATCCGGCCGCTGATCGAGCGCGTCCGCAGCGCGGATATCGAAGTCCGCGAGGACCGCCTGGTTTCGGGCCGCATCTCCGGATCGCGCAGCAACCTGGAGCAGGGCGACGGGCCGCGCATCGAGCGCATGCAGGTGCCCGAGGACAAGCGGCTGATGTATGTCGCCACCAAAACCAAAAAGGCCGCCACGCTGGCCGGCAGCGTCTTTAATTACGTCGGCGGCAACGTCAACCAGTACTGGGCGATGGACAAGAACTCGGAGCGCTACCCGCTGGCGGGCTATATCGCGGTCGTCAAGCGCAACCGCGAAGACTTCATGGAGCTGTTCTTCACGCCCAACCCGGCCGAAAGCGGATTTCGCAGCATGCTCGACATGAAAGCCGTCACGCCGCGCGAGCTGGAAGACGACGAGGCGAAGCTGATTCTGATTTTCGTCGTCAATCCGGGCTGCACCATCTACCGCGTCGAGAACCAGGCCGGACAGGGCATCGAGTTCGAGACGATGAAGGCCAATCCGCGCTAGCGCCGCCTCAACGTCCGAGCCGCGCGCGTAAGCGAGCGGTTCTTCAGGCTCCGCTCCCTCACGGTCGCGGCTCGGAAAGATCATTCCTCATGCTTATCTCCCGCAAAGTCGCCGCCGACGTGACCTCCGCCTCGTGGATTCGCGAGATGTTCGAGAAAGGCCGGCAGCTCAAGGCCCGCCTCGGCGAGGAGAACGTCTTCGACTTCTCGCTGGGCAACCCCAACGGCATTCCGCCGCAGGCGTTCTTCGACGCGATCCGCGCCGTCGCCGCCGATCCGCAGCCGTCGCTGCACCGCTACATGCCCAACGCCGGGTTCGACGAGACGCGGGCCGCGGTGGCGAAGTTCCTGGCGCGGGAGTATCGCCTGCCGATCAACGCATCGGGCGTGATCATGACCAGCGGCGCGGCGGGGGGGCTGAACGTGACGCTGCGCTCGATCTGCAACCCCGGCGACGAGGTGATCGCGCTGACGCCCTACTTTCCGGAGTACCGTTTCTACATTGAGCACGCCGGCGCGGTGCTGAAGCTGGTCGACACCGACGAGCGTTTTCAGCCCGACCTGGGGCGGATCGACGCGGCCATCGGCCCGCAGACCAAAGCGATCATCATCAACACGCCGAACAACCCCACGGGCGCGGTGTACGGCGAAAGCGCCTGTCGCGGGCTGGCGGAGGTGCTGAAAAAGCACGACCGCGACGACCGGCCGATCTACCTGATCTGCGACGACCCGTATCGCCGGATCATCTATGACCTGGACTGGTGCCCGACGCCGTCGGTGCATTACCCGCGGACGATCATCGCGTCGAGTTACTCGAAAGACCTGAGCGTGGCGGGGGAGCGGGCGGGCTACCTCGCGGTGCATGCCGATGTGCCGGGCCGGGGCGAGCTTCTGGCGGCGATGACGATGCTCAACCGCACGCTGGGGTTTGTGAACTGCTCGGCGTTCATGCAGCGCGTCGTGGCCCGCTGCGCCGATGCGCTGTGCGACATCGGCTTCTACCGCGAGAATCGCGACCTGCTGTGCAATGCGCTGCGCCAGGCGGGCTACGACCTGCCCATCCCCGGCGGAGCGCTCTACGCGTTCCCGCGCACGCCGATTGATGATGTGAAATTCGTCGAGGTGCTGCTGCGGCACAACATCCTGACCGTCCCCGGCCGCGGGTTCGGCCGGCCGGGGCATATTCGGATCAGCTTCTGCGTGGAGCGCAAGACGATCGAGCGGGCGCTGCCGAGATTTGCGAAGGCGTTTCGCGAGGCGGGATGAACTGCGAATGGCGAATTGAGAATTCCCGCGCCGCGACCGGCGATTTCCGAGCCGCGACCGTGAGGGAGCGGTTCCGCCGGGCGCTTGTTCCACCGGAATTGAGACGCTTCAACCGCGAACAGCGCTTGCCGACGTCGCTATGATGATGGATAGGGGCGTCGCGCGCAACACTCCGCTACAATCAGTGCAGTGCGAAGCTGCGCGGCGCGGTATCCGAGGCCGCCTAATCGAGCGTCGCCGGAATGCGAATCTGTTTAGCAATCCGATGCAAGGGTGATAACAAGATTGACGACGAGTTTCTTGGGCAATCCGCGCGCTTGACCGAAGCGGTTCTCCCGTTCCGTCACATGCCGTTTCGAAGCGAGTCGTGGCGAAATCTTGGACGCAACGCCGCACTCTTGTGCTGGTCCAATGATCCCGGGGATTCCGGCGAGCCGCTCATACACAACTACGGCACCGAACCGGAGCAGGTTTGGACGATTTCCGGCCGGGCACAATTCCACGCCGACCGTTCGGTTTGCGGCCTCCGCCCGGAGCCGGATCTTCACGAGCAAGTCGCGGCGACGCGAGGCTGCTTCTCGGCGTTGGCCGTGGATGGCGAATCCGAGCGGGTCTATGCGGCGACAGGCGTCACGGGTGTGGAGCCGGTCTATTTCGCTGAAACCGCGGCGCTGAGCGTAGTGGGAACGTGGGCGGACGCGGTTCGCGTCGTGGCCTCGCAATCGCAAACGGCGCGGTATGACGCCGCCGCACTCTATTCATTTGTCCTCGCCGGATACTTCTGCGACGACCGAACCCCGTATGATGGGGTGAGACAACTGCCTGCGATGACGACAATCGAGTTCGCCCCCCCCCCCCGGGGGGGGGGGCACGGAAGTACCGCGGTGCATCCAAGTCCTTTTTTCTATGCGACCATGAAGCCACGCCAGCGGATTTTGATGACATCGCCGATGCGTTTGTAGGTGCATTTCGGCCGATCGTCGAAGCGGGGCAACCCATTCAACTGGGGTTGACGGGCGGCAAGGACAGCCGCCTGGTCCTTGCAGGGCTTCTTTCAGCGGGCGCGACGGTCGAGACATTCACGCTGTCGCGCGGGTCAGCAAACACCGCCGATGTGGAAATCGCGGCGAGGCTGGCGCATCTGGGTGGCGTGCGTCACGAAATCCGCCAGACCTCACATCAAGGTCAGGGCGGGGAACGGTACGCCAACATCAACCTGCCGGCGCGTGCCGCAACGACGGTCACGGTCTCGGACGGAATGCTCTCCGCGTACGAAAACGTGACGCGTGCAGCAACCTTCAACTCTCGCCCGGCGATGAACGGCGCCGGGGGCGAACTCCTGCGGGGCGGGTTTGCAAAGTCTGTCCGGCTGACCGATCCGTCGCCGTTCGACGGATTTGTTCAGCGCACCCTGTTCTCGCGCTCTCAGCTATTCGAGCCAACGGCGGTTGATGCCTTTCGCGATCGCTTCGAGACTTGGCGCTCCGAGCTTGGCGGTTTCTCGCAGGCGTCGCTGCTGGACGCGTTCTATGCCTCGTTTCGAGTAGGGCGCTGGTCGGCCGCGGGGTCGCGGGCCGCCACGCTGGGGCGGAATGTGTGCTACCCGTTTTTTGACAACGTACTGGTTGCGCGCGTTTTTCGGTGCCGACTGGCCGATCGGCTTTCCGAGCGGCTGCTGTACGAGGTGCTTCGAAGACTCGCGCCGCACTTCGTGGACATGCCGTTTGCAAACGACACGTGGCGATGCAGCGCGGGCGCGGCGCCAACTGCCGCTGTGGCCGAGATACGCGCGGCGGACAGCAGCGCACCACAAGTCGCCAACACGGATTGGCGGCAGATGCCGGGTGAATTGCGCCCGATCGTGCGCGCACAGCTACAAGATTTGCTGAGCAAGAACATGGACGTGCTTCGGCGAGACGCCGTCGGAAAATGGCTCGAGTCAGAGCAGTTTGGACGCGCCGACCTATCGATTGCGCTGCATCTGCTGACGGCGGCGATGCTTGCGAGCGATTGCTGGCGCGGAGCCGGAGTTCCATCGCGTCCAGCTCGCATTACCTTTCGCGGCTAACACAGGAGGCTCTCATGACTGTGTGTGCTTGTTCCATTCGAGCGCTTGTTGCCACCGTAACGATTTGTTTGCTCTCACACAGCACGCTGGCTCAATGCTCATTGCCGGCGCATCCAACCCCTGGGCTGACGGTGCACATGTCGACAAATGGCGATGATGTCAATGACGGGCTTACTGCGGCCAGCGCAGTCAAGACGCTCAATCGACGCGATCGACAATTGCCAAGCGGTTGCCAACGCCGATCAGGCCGACGCCGACCAGGATCGTGTCGGCGACGCCTGCGACAACTGCCCGAATCGCTGGAATCGCGATCAGGCGGATGGGGATGACGACGACGTCGGCGATCGCTGCGACACCGGTAACGACAACGGCGCGCCGGGCAACGACAATGGCGTCCCCGACAACGACAACAGCGCCAACAATGACAACGGCAACGGTGCGACCGCGAACGACGACGCAGACGACCCAGGATCGGCGAATCCGCCGGAATCGACCGCCGTCTGCCCGGCGACGGCCGCCACGATGCTGGCACTCATGCTGTATGGCTTGATCAGGCACCACGGCGCTTCCGAGCCGCGACCGTGAGGGAGCGGAGATTGAAGAACCGCTTGCTTACGCGCGCGGCTCAGATCAAGAGGGGACTTGGCGTAGGTTCAGCGAGTGGGCAATGCCCACGCTACAAACGGGCACGGCCCACCCTACAATTACTTTGGCCTTTGGCCTTCTCCCCTTGGACTTATTTGAGCTTCTCCGGATTCAGCCCCATCAGCTCCTTCGCCACAAACCGCCCGTTCTTCCTCACCAGCTTCCCGTCAAAGTAAATCTCCCCGCCGCCATACTCCGGCGTCTGGATCATCACGATGTCCCAGTGAATCTCGCTCTTGTTCCCGTTGCTGGCTTCGTCGTAGCAGTTGCCGGGCGTCAGGTGGATGCTGCCGGCGATTTTTTCGTCGAACAGGATGTCCTTCATCGGCTTGGTGATGTACGGATTGAACCCGATGGCGAATTCGCCGATGTAGCGGGCGCCCTTGTCGGCGTCGAGCACTTCGTTGAGCTTCTTCGTGTTCGAGCTGGTGGCCTCAACGATCTTGCCGTCCTTGAAGACGAAGCGCACGTCCTCATGCGTCACACCGCGGTAGAGCGTCGGCGCGTTGTAGCGGATGACGCCGTTGATGCTCTCGCGGACGGGGGCGGTGAAGACCTCGCCGTCGGGGATGTTGACGTGCCCGTCGCAGGGGATGGCCGGAATCCCCTTGATCGAGAAGGTCAGATCGGTATCGCGCGGGCCTTTCAGCCGCACGATGTCCGTCTTCTCCATGCGTTTTTTGAGCGGGATCATGGCCTTGCCCATGCGGGCGTAGTCCATGCAGCACACGTCGAAGTAGAAATCCTCGAAGGCCTGCGTCGACATCTGCGCGAGCTGGGCCATGCTGCTGCCCGGCCAGCGCAGCACGCACCAGCGCGTCTTCTTCACGCGGATGTTGGTGTGCACCTTCTTCCACACGGTCGATTCGTAGATTTTCTGGTTCGCCGCGGCGACGTCCGACAGTTCGGACACGTTGGGCGAGCCGCGGATGCCGACGTAGCACTGCACGTTCTGCATCTGGAGCTTTTCGACCTTGGCCATGAGCTCCCACTGGCTGCGCGACGCGACGTTCATCAGGGCGCGGTTCACCTGCACGCTCTTGAGCAGCACCAGCGGGTCGGCCCCGGCCTTGCGGGCCACGCGGACGCACTCGGTGGTGAACTCGTGCGGAATGTCGATCGCCTCGAACAGGATTTTCTCGCCGCGCTTGGCGGCGCAGGCGTAATTGACGAGCGTCTGGGCAAGCTTGGTGTAACGGGGGTCGAGCATGCGCTCTCCTTTCGGGGATGAAAAACGGATATTAGCGGGAATTTTCCCAGCGTGGCGGCGGTTACCGGCGATATATTCCACTTATGCGAATGCGTGCCGCGATTATCCTGGTCGGAGTGCTCCTGGCCCAGCCGCTGGCCTTCGGCTGCTGCCTGGCGGCGCTGGCCGTCTGCGCGGCTGTTTGTTCAACCGGCGATTGCACGCAGGCGGCGGGGTGCGAAAGTGCGTGCGAGGCCGCCGGCGAGGCGGACGCCGCGGCGACGAGTTGCTGCGCCGCGCTTTGCTGCGAAGACGCCGGCGAGCCTGCTGCGCCTGACCCGGCGTCCAGGGCGCCCTGCGACGGCTCCTGCAAAGAATGCACCTGGTGCTGCCCGGCGCCTTTCTACTGGGAAGCGACGCCGCCGCGCCCGTCGCTGCGGCTGGAAGCGTCGATCGATTCCATTATTCCCGCGATTGCGGCGGATTTGGCGACCCTCGCCGACGCAGCGCCGATCCGCGGTACGTCGATCGCGGGACCTGCGCCGCCGGGCGGCACCGCGCTTCGCCTCGCGATGCTCAACGTTTGGCTGATCTGATTCACTCCTGCACCGCGCTTGTGCGAGCGCTTCGCGAGCGCTCCGTGAGCGTCGAGCGCGGGTTCACCTGTACTTGTTCACGATTCGGATCGGCAGCGGCGCGTGTTGCGCCTCTGCGGCGCCGTGGATGCGCCTTGATCCGTGACCGAAAATGACGCGCCACCGCGTGGCGCGACAGGAGTGATCTCATGCAGTTGTTTCTGATTCCGATTCTGGTCTCCATGAACGTTCTCGGCGGCGCGCCCGCCGTGTCCAGCGTGCCGTGCAGCCCCTCCGATTGCTGCGATCCGGAGTGCTGCGTCTGGTGCTGCGAGGAGCCATGCGACCCATCCGACTGCGACCCGGCCGACTGCGAGATGATCTGCTGCGAGACCGGCGACGTGGATTGTCCGCTGGTCTGCTGCGTGGTCGACGAGTCGTGCTGCGTCGCCCTTTGCGGCTCGGAGTCGAGCAAGGCCTGCATCCAGGCTGAGCCGGTCTCGTCCCCGCGCGAGCCGGCGCCCGCCAACCAGGCCTGCTGCTCCGGCGGCAGCGCCTGCTGCGGCTCCTGAATGACGCGGCACACGCGGGTTGACTGACCCGCTGAGCACTCCGACGGCCGGCGACGGTTTACTGAACCGCGCCGGCCGTCGGCCGTTTGTCCCGCGGTAGAATCCGGGAATGCCCGTCAACGTGAATTGGTTCGAAGACGACGACCAGTTGCTCGGCGTCATCCGCGGCGGACCGCAGGCCGCGCGGGCCGCGGCGCCTGCGATTCGGGGGTACGACGAACTGGTCGAACTGGCCCGCGGCGGACAAGGCGTCGTCTATCGCGCGACGCAGCGCTCCACCGGCCAGCCGGTCGCGATCAAGCTGCTGCTCGACGGGACCTACGCCTCTTCCGCGGGCCGGCGGCGGTTTGAGCGCGAGATCGACCTGGTCGCGAGCCTGCGCCATTCCAACATCGTCCGCGTCTATGACAGCGGCGTGATGCCCGACCACCGGCCCTACTGCATCATGGAGTACATCGAAGGCCGTCCGCTCGATCAGTTCGCCGCCGAATTCGGCCTGTACGATCCCGACGTTCGTTCGCGAACGGGCAGCGCGGATCGACGCCCGTCCGACGCGGCCGCGCCGCTCCGCAGCCGTAAATCGCGGCTGGACGCGGTCCTGGCGGTCTTCGCGAAGGTGTGCGACGCGGTGAACTACGCCCATCAGCGCGGCGTGATTCACCGCGACCTGAAGCCCAGCAACATCCGCGTCGACCCCGAAGGCGAGCCGCACGTGCTGGACTTCGGGCTGGCGAAGGACGTCGGGGTCGAGGCGGCGGCCCGCACGCAGGTGAGCCTCGCCGGGCATTTCATGGGCAGCGTCCCCTGGTCCAGCCCCGAGCAGGCGCTGGGAATTCCGGAGAAGATCGACGTCCGGACCGACGTCTACGCCCTGGGGGTCGTACTCTACCAGCTTCTCACCGGACGATTTCCGTATGACGTGAGCGGCAGCCTGGCGCAGGCGCTGCTGAACATCCAATCCGCCGACCCGCTCCCGCCGCGCCGCATCGCTCCGCGACTCGATGAAGACGTGCAGACCATCGCGCTGAAGTGCCTCGCCAAGGAGCCGGAGCGGCGCTACCAGACCGCCGGCGACCTGGCGGCCGACGTCCGCCATTATCTGGCCGGCGAGCCGATCGCCGCCCGAGCCGACAGCACGTGGTACGTCCTGCAGCGGGCGTTGCGGAGGTATCGGCTGATCGTGCGTTTCGGCGTGGCGCTGCTGCTGTTGTCGCTGGGCGGGGCGATCGCGATGTCGATCCTGTATCAGCAGACCATCGTCGCGCGCGACGCGACCGCGCAGCAGCGCGACAAGGCGCAGCTCGAGGCCCAGCGGGCCAAGCAGATTCAGAAGTTCCTGGAAGAAATGCTGGCGTCGGTGCGGCCGGCCAGGTCCCGCGGACGGGACGTGTCGGTGCTGCGCGAGCTGCTGGATGAGTCATCGCAGCGCGTCCACACGGAGCTGAAGGACCAGCCGCTGGCCGCCGCCGCGCTGCACCTCACGATGGGGCTTACCTATCAAGGCATCAGTGAATTCGAACCGGCGGAGAAGCACATCCGCCGGGCGATCGAATTGTACGAATCCGCCGCCGGTCGCGCTGCGGAAGACACGCTGCTGGCGCGGCAGAAGCTGGCGTATTTCATGCTGTCGCAGAGCCGTTACGAAGAAGGTGAGAAGCTGGCTCGCGAGCTGCTCGACGACTGCCGCCGGGCGCTGGGCGACGAGCATCGCGTCTCGATCTACGTCGCGCATGACCTGGCGATGCTGCGCTCGACGCTGGGCGGCATGCAGGAGAGCATCGAGATCGTGCGCGGCCTGGTCGAAACGCTGCGCAGGACCAAAGGCCCCGAAGCCGAAGACACGCTGACGATGATGAGCGACCTGGCCGCCGTGCAGAACGAGGCCGGGCAGTTCGAGGAAGCTCGCAAGCTGCACGAGCAGGTGCTGGAAGCCCGGCAGCGGATTCTGGGTCCTGACCATCCGGATGTCGTCGTGTCTCTCAACATGCTGGGCATGGCCCGCGAGAACCTTGGGGATTTGAAGGGCGCCGAGGAGGCCATTCGCGAATCCTTCGAGCGCGGCAGCCGCGTCTGCGGCCCCAATCACGCCGACACGCTCATCGCGCAGGACAACCTGGCGAGAATCCTCCAATCCCAGGGCCGCATCGAGGAGGCCGAGAAGCTCTTTCGCGCGGCGCTGGAGCGCAAGACCGCGAGCCTCGGGCCGGAGCATCCGAGCACGCTGACCACCATGCACAACCTGGCGGACGTGCTTCGCGGGCAGGGCAAATTGGATGAGGCGGAGTCTCTCCAACGCGCCTCGTACGAGACCACCAAGCGCATCATGGGTATGAACTCGCTCGAGACCGCCATTACGGCCAACAACCTTGGAAAGCTGCTCGAGCGCCGCGGCCGATCCGCCGAGGCCGAGCCGCTCTTTCGCGAAGCAGTCGAGACCGCCGAGCGGGTCTTCCCGCAGGGCAACTGGCAGCTCAGCCTGCTGCGGTGCAACCTGGGCGCCTGCCTGGCCGACCTGAAGCGATTCGAGGAGGCCGAGCGGCTGCTGCTCGACGGCCACGCCGTGCTGGCCTCCTCGCTGGGCTGGCAGAGCGGCTACGTCCGCGGTTTTTTTGAGCGGATCGGCCGAATGTACGACGAATGGCCGCAGCCGGAGAAGGCCGCGCGATGGCGCGAGAGCGCCCCGACGTCTGCGCCGGCGTCCGCCCCGGTCTCCGCTCCGAGACCTTGAACTTCGTCTTATAATCACCGCGCTGGCGCGGGCGGCGTGCAGACCGCGCCATGCAATCACCGATCGCGGCAGACGTTAGGCTTGTGTGAAGAGGTCGCGGTGGAGACAGGCGGCTTGGACGAACTCCTCCGGCGTGCGGCCCGTCGCGACGCCGAGGCGCTTGGCCGGCTGGTCGATCTCTACAGCCCGCGGCTCTTCGGGCTGCTGTATCGGCTGACCGCGTCACGGGACGCGGCGGACGATTTGTTGCAGGAGACATTTCTCCGCGTCGTCCGTACGATCGATCAGTATGAGCACAGCGGCAAGTTCGAGGCCTGGCTCTTTCGCATCGCCGCGAACCTGGCCCGCGACCGGGCCCGGCAGAGAGGGCGGCGAGGCGTTGATGCGGCGCTTGATGAGGCTCATGACGGCGCCGGTGCGCCGGCGAGCCGCGACAGCGCCGGCCCTGACGCGGCTCTGATGCGGCGCGAACGGGGCGAGAAGCTGAGCGTCGCGCTGAACGAGTTGAGCGACGCGGATCGGGAGATCATCATGCTCCGGCATTATTCGGAGCTGTCGTTCCAGGAAATCGCGGAGCTTCTGGGCGTGCCGCTCGGGACGGCGCTGGCCCGAGCGCATCGGGCGCTGGCGAAGCTGAGAGAAATCGTCGGCGACGTGTGAATGTCGAAGGCGGAAAGCTGAATGCGAAACGCCGAGAGCGGACCCATGACCGACCGAATCGACAATCTTCAGCGCGACGTCGAACAGCGGATGACGCTGCTCGCCGACCTGGCTTCGCCCGCGCCGAGTGAGCAGGCGATGGCGCGCGTTCGCGGGGCGGTGCTGGCTGAGGCGGCCCGGGTCCGCGACGCGCAGCGGCGGCTGGCTTTGCTGCGGCCGTGGGTGGGCGTGGCGGCGGCGCTGCTGCTGGCCGCCGGTTGGACGTTTCGCTCGGCCCCGGATTCGCCTGACTGGCAGAACGCCGCGCACGCCGACGGGGCCGCGCTCGACGACTGGGTTGAAGCGCTGGACACGAGCGATGCGCAGGTCTCGGCCGTCTTCGAGGAGTTGTGGCTGCCGATCGATATGAGCGACGCGGACGCGGGGATGGACGACGCGCTGGACGCGTTTGATTCCTCGCTGGATGCCCTGCGCGTCGGGGCTTAGGAAACCAGAGAGGCACAGAGGCGCAGAGAATGCGATCGAAAGGAACAAGGAGATATTGGGACAAAGGGCGCGCGGCCCTCCAAAAACCCGCGCGCCCTCTGTCCCTTTATCCCTTTATCCCGTTCTTCTCTGTGCCTCTGTGCCTCTGTGGTTGCATTTTCTTCTTGCTGGGCAGCCCCGCGGCACGGGCACAATCCAATCCCGCCGGCGACGACGATCCGATGGGCGCCGTCGATGAGGCCGATGCACCCGCTCGACCCGGCGGCATGCCGCGGCTGGGCGGCGAACGCGAGCGGCCCTTCTTCGAGCCTTCTCCCGAAGACCGCGCCCCGCTCAAACCCGGTGAGGAAGACCAACTGCTGGCCTTCGCCGAAAAGCGGTTCCCCATCATGCATCGCCTGCTGGGCGAGGCCCGGCAGCGCAACCCGCGCGCGTTCGCGCGCCGGTTCGAGAACGAATTCGCCCCGCGGCTGCGGCACCTGCAGCGCATCTACGCGGAGAACGAGGAGCTGGGCGAGCTGATGCGGCGGCACGCCGAGAACATGTTCCTCATGCAGCGGGCCGGGCGAATGCTGGCGAATAAGCAGACCCCGCCGGCGATGCGCGGGCGACTGACGCAGGAGGTGCGGCAGCACCTGCAAAGAATGGTCGAGCTCGAGCCGCGCATGCTCGAAACGCGGGCCAGGCAGTATGCCGACGACCGCTCCGGCTGGACCGACCGCCGGCTGGAGCGCGTGCTGGCCGGATCGGCGCCGAGCGAAGAGCAGACGCCGGAAATGTCCAACGTGATCCACGCCTACCAGGTCGATAACGACACGGTCCGCCGCGAGGTCATGCGCGCAAAATTGCACGACCTGGTCGCGGCGCAGCTCGATCTCGACATCCGCCTGATGCGGCAACGCGCCGCGCAGCTTCGGCAGCGCGGGGACGACGAGATCGAGCAGCGCTGGCAGCGATTCCAGCAGCGAATCGGCGCCGCCCGCGGCGACAGCGACGCCCGTCCGAAGCGCCCCGGAAACCAGCCGGCGGACAAGCCGAACGGGAATTCACGTCGGCCGTAGGGCCCTGTTGGGTGGGACGGGCGTCTCGCCCGTCCGTACGAGCGCGTAGGGCAGGTCGCGGCGTTGTCGAGGAATGTGACAATTTCGGTGAATGAGGCAGGCCGAAAAAGCCCGCGACCTGCCGTTTTTCGCTGGCGTCTTACGCCCCCGGGCGTCTTACGCCCCCGCGGCAGGTCGCAAAAGGCCGCGACCTGCCCTACCGCAGCGCTTGTTGCATCAATGCGAAGTCGCCAAGATCAACATCTCCGTCCTCGTCAAAATGGGCCGCTTCGAAATCCGCCAGCGCGTAGGGCAGGTCGCGGCGTTGTCGAGGAATGTGACAATTTCGGTGAATGAGGCAGGCCGAAAAAGCCCGCGACCTGCCGTTTTTCGCTGGCGTCTTACGCCCCGGGCGTCTTACGCCCCCGCGGCAGGTCGCAAAAGGCCGCGACCTGCCCTACCGTAGCGCTTGTTGCATCAATGCGAAGTCGCCAAGATCAACATCGCCGTCCTCGTCAAAATCGGCCGCTTCGAAATCCGCCAGCGAGCCGCCCGGCGGAGGCTCCAACACCCCCGGTCCGTTCATGACATTGACCAGCCGGAGCGCGTCGTCGATATCAATGTCACCGTCGAAATCCACGTCCCCTGCCGGCAGCGCCAGAATCGCCAGATTGTCGATCAAGCACATCCCTCCAAGCTCGCCGTCGCCGCGCAAGACGAAATTCAACTGCCCGGTCATCCCCGCAAAGCTCCGCACGGCGATCGGCCCGCTGCTGCGCAGGCCGCCGCGCGCCAGCGAAACATCCGCCGCATCGTAATAGATGATCTCATTGCCCACATACACGGTCAGCGTTTCCGCCACGGCAAACGCGTCGAACATATAGTCAAACTGGAACACAAACGTATCGCCCGGCCAGGCAAATTCACGGAAGAACGACGCCGTGCCCACATCCACGAGCCGCACGACCACATTCGCCGGGTTGGCCGGGTCCGAACCCGACGCCACCACCGCCCCCGTCCCGGTCCAGTCCGCCGCCGTCTCCATCCCGTTGAACCACAGGAGCCGCAGCCCGCCGAAATCCGGCGGCGGCGGCGTGCCGGCGCGGGCCCGCTCGTACACGTTTTGGCAATACGTCCCCGCGCCCTGGAACGTGCCGCCGAGATTCACTTCGCAATCCTGCTCATCGGTCTCGATGCACACCGTGGGCGACACCTGGCACGCTCCGACCGCCCAGAACTGCCGCACCTCTGTGCCCTCGTGAAAGCGGCCGGCCGGAAGCGTCCGCGGATCGAGCACCGACGGAATCGGGAAGCCGCGATCATCCGCCTCGCGTCCGAACGTCTGCATGAACAAGATGCCGCCGCTCACCGCGTCGCCAAACCAGCTTCCATAGGGCGAGCCGCAGGCGCCCTCGTAGTCGTCGCCCTTCACGGCGCTGTGCAGCCAGGTCTCCAAATGATCCGGATTCAGCCGAATGCTGGTGACGTTGGGCGGCGTGCCATCGTAAGGCGCGCCGAACGCCCCGGTCGCCAGGTCGCCGTCGCCGTAGTAAATGGCCACGTGGCCGATCTTGGACGGCGTTTCGAGCAGGTCCATCGTGTCGATCGCGCCCCAGCGCGGCGTATCGAGCATCGTGAGCGTATCGACCATCAGACCGCGATCGTGAAGCCCTTCGGCGGCCCGCGCCAGGAGTCCGCCGCCGTGCGAGTGGCCGATGAAATGAAGTGCGCTGCCCAGCGAGGGCTGATCCGGATCGGGCAGGGCCGCGACCAGGGCGCGTGCCAGTTCGTTTCCCTTCCGGCCGGCGTTGAAATCCGAGAGGCTCGCGTCCAAGAGCGCACCGAAGGCGCGCAGCGCGAGGTAGCCCGGCCCGCCGCCGCCAAACGTCGCCACGAGGTCCCAGAAGCTCAAGTCGATATCCAGCAGGCAATTCGGATTCGACCCGCGCAGACAATCGCCCCACTCCCACCCCAGAATGTTCGCCTCCGGCACCCCGTCGTTGTCCGAATCCAGCGCGTCGGCGATCGCCGCGGCGATCGTGGACATGCCGTAATCCAGCGTCTGCGGTGGGCAGCCGTCGACCGACTGCGGTCCGAGCGTGTCGTCCCAGCCGTGCGTCAGAAGGTACGTTGGTTGGGCCAGGTTGATGCTGATCGCCCCTGGTGGGTTGACGAAGCGCCCCAGACTCGTGTCCCAGACGCGCAGCCGGGCCAGGTCGACCTCGATCACCGGCACCGACTGCCCCGGCGCGGGCTGATCCGGCGGCGGGGCGGGCGCGTCGATCCCGAACGAATTGGAATCGGCCGAGGCGCGCGAGACGAGCGTTACATCCAGCTCCAGCGGCGGCGAATCGTTCCACGTCAGGCCGCCCACGAGCGGAATGGTGTTCACACCGAACGCCGGCGAGTCGGCCCAGCGGACGTCGGCCAGCGCGACGGTTGCCGCAAAGACGGCCATCACGAGGACCGCCACGGGTAGGGCAGGTCGCGGCGTGGTCGGGAAATGTGTCGTTTTCGGTAAATGCGGCAGGCCGGAAAAGCCCGCGACCTGCCGTCTTTCGCCTCTCGGCAGGTCACAAACGGCCGCGATCGGTCCGTCGCCGCGCGCGTCGCCGCGGCGCGTGTCCATTCCGGATTCCGCGCGGCCATTTGCGACCTGCCCTACATGGTTCGCGGGGGTCACTCGAACTCCGGCAATTGAATGCGGACGGTGGTCCACCAATCCGGGGCCAACTCGCCGCGGCGAAGGTGTTCGTGCACCGTCGACCATGGCCATTCCTCCGGCGTCCGGACGTAGCCGTGTTTCACCGGGTTCATGTGTATGTAATCCCGATGCATGATGTAATCCGCCTCGTCGCGCAGGCGATGCTCCCAATAGCGGGCCTGGAATACGCCGCGGCGGCGTTGCCGTTTGTGATCCGCCGTTTGCCCGGTTTCGATTCCGCCGGCGGAGAGAAACGCCGTGGTGAAGCGCGATTTGATGAGCCGCCAGCGCAGCGGGAAATCGTCGTCGTCCGTCGGCAGTTGCCAGATGCAATGCAGGTGGTCCGGAAGGAGCACACAGGCGGGCATGTCGAAGGGCCATTTGGCGCGCGTCGCGTCGATGGCCTCGCGCAGGAACCGGCGGGATTGGTCGCTCGTGAGGATCGGGCGGCGCCCGGCGGCCACGACGGTGAAGAAATACGCCGCCCCGCGCTCGCGCCAGCGGACGTAGTTGGGCATAAGCGTCCCAGGTCGCGGGCATGTCGGCCCGCATTTGTAGGGCAGGTCGCGGCGGTGTCATAAGACGCCACGTTTGGGTGAAAAACAACCGGCCACAAACGACCCGCGACCTGCCGATCGTCGCCGCCGACGCACGCCGGCCGGGCGGCAGGTCGCAAATGGCCGCGTTGAGCCGTAGGGCAGGTCGCGGCGGTGTCATAAGACGCCACGTTTGGGTGAAAAACAACCGGCCACAAAAGACCCGCGACCTGCCGGCCGTCGCCGCCGCCGTACGCCGGCCGGGCGGCAGGTCGCAACTGGCCGCGTTGAACATCATCGAGCATCGGGGCGTCGCCGGCGCGGCCATTTGCGACCTGCCCTACCCATTATGGAGTCCCGTTCGAACACCGAAACCCGTAGCGGGAGACGCGGTTCGTCGGCGAGTCGCTGGTGCGCATGGACGAGCGGCAGTCCGCGACGGGGTTGGTCCACGTCCCGCCGCGCAGGACACGGTTGGTACCTGAGGTCGGTCCGGTCGGGTCGCTCGACGGCGAACTGGAATAGTAGATGGCCGAATACCAGTCATAGCACCACTCCCACACATTCCCGCTCATGTCGTAGCAGCCGTAGTAGCTCTTGGCGTCCTGCGTCGTGTAGCTCCCATAGGTCGAGCCGTTGTAGTAGCCGACGGGCGTCGTGCCGTTGTCGTAGGGGTCGCCGCTGTTGGCGTAATTCGCGCGCCGACCGTCGAGCACCGTCGGGCCGCCGCCGTCCGTGTGCTCGCCGAAGCGCCAGTGCCGGTTCAGGTCCGGATCCCAGCCGGCGGCCTTTTCCCACTGGGCCTCGGTCGGCAGGCGATACGTGCCGACCGGCAGCCCCTCGATCGCGCTGCGCCAGTCGCAGAAGTGTGTCGCGTCGGTGTGATTCACGTACACCACGGGGTGGTTGGCGAAGCCGGACATGGGGGCGTAGAAATAAGCGCCCGAGACGCCGGAGCGCAGAATCTTCTGATTCGCGTCCCAGTGGTCGTCGTTTCCACCAAAGTTGAGGAACTGGCAGTAGAACGCGTTGGTCACTTCGTACTTGTCGATGCGAAATGTGGAGACCCAGACCTCGTGCACCGGGCGCTCCTCCGCGCCTCCTTCACTCCACGGGTCGCCCATCATGAAATGGCTGCCGGGCACAAGGACCATCGGGGCCAAACCGTTGCCGTCGTCGGCGAAGACGCGCACCTTGACGTTGCCCAGGACGGCCCCGGGGATGTCCGCGCCCGCGTCCCAGATGATGTGGCGGTTGCTGCCGGGGGTGATGCCCGCGCCGACGTGGCCGGTGAACGTGCGGGCGGGCACCTTAAAGGTCGTCCCGCCGTCGCTGCTGACCATGGCCCAGACGGTGCAGGCGTCGCCGTCGGCGTCGGCGAGCGTGTAATACACGTCCACCAGGCGCGAGGCGTCGGCCCGCTGGGCGGCGGTGACGTTCGAGACGACCGGCGGGTTGTTGGCCCGGGCCGCGGCGGCGGCGGCGAGCAGGAGGGCGGGAAGAAGGAGCATCCGAAACGGGCGGGGCGGTTTCATGGGGTTATTCCCTCGCGTGAAACGTGCGGTGATGGTAGGGCAGGTTGCAAATGGCCGCGTTGGGGGCGGTTCGTTGATCGGACGTAATCCACGCGGCCATTTGCAACCTGCCCTACAAGAACGTGCGTCATCCGGGGCCGGCGGGCGCAGAAATATTCTGGATAGGGTCAGTCTACCCTCCGCCGGGGTTGGGGCCAAACGGATTTGTAGGGCAGGTCGCGGCGTTGTCGAGGAATGTGACATTCTCGGTGAATGTAGCAGGCCGCCAAAGCCCGCGACCTGCCGCGTTTCGCGCCCGCGGCCGTCCTCGCCGGCCGACGACCGCCGGCCGGGCGGCAGGTCGCAAATGGCCGCGATTCACGCGCTCGAATGGCGGGATGTCACCGGCGCGGCCATTTGCGACCTGCCCTACACCTTCACACGCTCGCGCACACCTGCCTTGCCGCGTCCGTCAAATCCGCCGCCGGCTTCAATTGCGGGATCGCCGCTTCTTTCAGCATCTTGCGGGCGATCTCGACGTTCGTGCCTTCCAGCCGCACGACGACCGGAATCTTGAAGCCGATTTCCTTCGCCGCCTTGATGAGCGCGTCCGCAATCACGTCGCACTTGGCGATCCCGCCGAAGATGTTCACCAGGATCGCCTTCACCTTCGGGTCCGAGAGGATGATGCGAAACGCCTCGACCGCGCCCTCCGGCGAGACTGAGCCGCCGACGTCCAGAAAATTTGCCGGCATCCCGCCGTGGAGCTTGATGATGTCCATGGTGGACATGGCGAGGCCGGCGCCGTTCACCAGGCAGCCGATGTTGCCGTCCAGCGCGATGTAGGTCAGGTTGTGCTCGCTGGCGCGCAGCTCCGACGCGTTCTCTTCCGACGGATCGAACATCGCCTCGATGTCGGGATGGCGGAAGAGCGCGTTGTCGTCGAAGTTGAACTTGGCGTCGATCGCCAGCATCTTCCCGTCCGGCGTCTGCACCAGCGGGTTGATCTCGGCCAGCGAGCAGTCCTTTTCAACGAAGAGCTTCGCCAGCTTCAGCATGATGTCCGCGGCCGCCTTGGCCTGCTCGCCGGACAGGCCGATCTGGGCCGCCAGCGATTGGGCCTGAAACGGGCGGAAACCCAGGTGCGGATGGAACCAGGCTTTCTTGATCGCGTCCGGGTTCTTGGCGGCGACTTCCTCAATCTCGACGCCGCCTTCGGCGCTGGCCATCATCACCGGCACGCGGCGGGCGCGGTCGAGCACCACGCCGAGGTAATACTCCTTGGCGATGTCCACCGCGGCGGCGAGCAGAATCTTGCTGACCTTGACGCCCTGCGGGCCGGTCTGCTTGCTGACCATCGGGTTCGCCAACATGCGGGCCGCATTCTCCGTCGCTTCCTGTGCGGAGTTGACGAGCTTGACGTACCCGGCCTTGCCGCGCCCGCCGGCGTGAACCTGGGCTTTGACCACAACGGTCTTGGCGCCGACGCGATTGAACGCGGCCGCGACCTGGTCGGCCTTGTCGATGACTTCGCTGGGCGGGACGACGACGCCGGCCTGTTGCATGATCGCGCGGGCCTGGTATTCATGGACTTTCATGGAGCGCTCCGAAAGGCTGTGAAAGGGCGAATTCTAGCCTCGAAGCGCGGCCGGGGCGAGCCGCCCGGGGGCCGCAGGTCTTGGCACACTCGGCCGGCATGTCTGTCCGAACCCGCCGCGCCGAGCGGCGGGCCGACGTTCGCGGCGCGCGTGGCGCCGTCTTGCTACGATCGTCAACCCGCCGCTTGGCGCGGCGGGTTCGGAAAGACAGCCCGGTCGGCGGCGCCTGCCAAGAATGCCCAGAGGCCAATCCCCCCAAACCGAGCCACTATCAAAAAGCAAACGGCCGGCGCGGGGCCGGCCGTTCTCGGGTTCGAGCCCCAACCCCGGACGCCGCGGGTCGCGAGCGTCCGGGGCGGAGTCATTTCATCATCCGCCCAGCAGCGTGATGAACGGGTTGATGTCGAGAATGTTCTCGTCACCGTCGCCGTTGCAGTCCGCCAGGTTGATGTTGCAATCGGGGTAGGCCGCGGCGTAGGCGGCCGGGTCGGTGATCGCCAGGATGAACGCGTTGATGTCGAGGATGTTCACCTCGCCGTCGCAGTTCAGGTCGCCGAGCAGATTGCTCGACGGCAGAACCGCGAGAATGCGAATGTCATCCAGGTTCCAGCCGCAGAACACGACCGAGCCGTCCGTGGTTCCCATGCCCCAGCGAACGAAGACGGTCGCCTGGTTGTCGGCGACAGCCGACAGGTCGTAGCTGAACTGCGTCCAGCTCGTGGGGTTGGCGATCGTGCCGCCGGTGTGATTGAACACGTTCGTCCAGGTCGTTCCGTTGTTGCTCACGTCGACGGTGGCGTGATCGAACGAAGCCGACTCGATGCCCAGCCAGCGCATGAACTGCACCGAGACCTGCGTCATGTTGGTGCAGTCGATCGCGGCCGTCTTCACGTAGCGCACCGGCGTCAGGTTGTTCGGATACGCGCCGTTCAGGTTGTATCCGATCACATTCACGCCGGTGAAGCCGTTGTTGGGGTCGCCGCCCAGGCCGGCCGGATCGCCGAAGGCCCAGTCGACGTCATACGTCCAGCCCAGGGGCGGCAGGTCGTCCACGAGGAACTCGTAGACCGGCTGAGGCGCGTTGGGGCTGGCGATGTTCACGGTCACCGTCGCGGTGTTCGAGTCGCCGCCGTCCGGTGGGCTGCCGCCGTCGTTGGCCTTGTAGTCGAACGTCACCGTGCCGGACTGCACGCCCGGCGGGCCGTAGCGAACCGTGTCGCCGCCCGAGACCAGCGTGTAGGGCACGCTGTTGATCGGGCCGGCGTTCGGGTCATACAGCACGCCCATTGACGGCAGGGACATGACGATGAACGTCAGCGGCGCGGCGAACGGCAAACCGTCGTCGGTCGCCGGAAGCGGGATGAGCACTGGCGTGCCGGCCGGCGTATTGACCGTGGCGCCCGCGGCCGACGGCGGACGCGGTCCGCACGAGCCGTACGTGGAGAAGTCGGACATGAAGAAATCAACCGGCGTCCCGCCGCCGCGCGACAGGCCGATCAGGCCACCGGTCGCGGCGATGGAGACGATGTTGATCTCAATCCGACCGTCGAAGTACATCACGATCTGGAAGCTGTTCTGGTTGGTCGTGGCGTACTCGGGGACCTGGTTCCACGTGACGGCTACGCGGTCGGCAAGCTGCTTCCAACTCACCTGGCCGCCGGTGCCGGGGTTCAGGTCGTTGAACAGCGCTGCAACACGCCGGAAGTTGAAGTGTGCCGCGACCGTCTCGGTGTAGACGCTGTCGCCGCTGACGAACGTGATGTAGCCGTTGGTGCCGACAAACATCGAGCTGTAGTTCACGCCGTAGAGCGTGACCTGGGCGCCGCCGCCGAGGGTGATCTGGGAGTAGCCGTCGTCGCTGGTTGGGGTCCACGTCGTGATCTGCGTGCCGCCGGTCGGATCGGTCGGGTAGGTCGAGATCGGCACGGCGCACGCGGTATAGCCCTCGAACGTGCCGTTGGGCACGAAGAGGAAGCTCTTGCCGGCGGTGTCGTTGCCGCTGCCGAACAGCTCGGTGAAGTAGTCCGGAATCTCGGGCGTGCTGAACGTGTAGCACTGGCCGCCGTTATCGTCGGTAGTCATGTTTCCGGCTGAGTCCATGGCATCGACCGCGTAATAGTAGGTCGTGTTGTCGGTCAGGCCGGTGATGTCGAGCGAGTGCGAGACGGTGTTGCCGTTGTTCTGCACCGTTCCGGTCAGGCTGCCGCAGTCGGTGCCGTAACGGACGGTGCCGCGTGCGACCTCGTCGGTGTTGAACGTGACGGTCGCGCTGCGCGGGGCGATGTTGATCGTCTGCACGTTGGTGATCACCGGGCCGACGCAATCGACTGTGCCGGTGTCGGTGCGGACGAGGTTCATGCCGCCGCTGCCGTCGTCAGCGTCGATGTAGGTCGCCGTGACGGTGTCGCCGTGGGCGATCTGCAGCGTGCCGACCGCATTGGTGGCGCTGAGCGGGATGGACCCGAGGAAGGCGGCCGATTCGGCGGCTGTTTCGGTCAAGAGGACCGACTCGCCGGCCGGCTCGCTGGTTGAATCGATCGTCACCATGACGGTGTCGATGACCTGGTCGTCCGTGTTGAGATCGCAGTCGATCACGCGAATCGTCGCCGACGATTCGCACGGGTACTTGTCGCTGTTGAGCGAGATGGTTCCGGCGCTGGAGCAGTTGACCAGGAATGGCGTAGCCGCGACCGAGAAGGGCTGCGGGCCGGTCGGCACGTTTGTGCCGCGGATTTCGACCTGCCAGGCGCCGGCCTGCGGGTTGCTTACGAAAACCTGTTCAAGATTGTCAAGGTGGTTCTCCACCGTCTGGACAGCCGGGGCCGCCGGGTTCGCCAGGCCGCCCAGCGTCCACGGGTAGGCCCGCTGGCCGCCGGGGCCGGTGACGACCAGGTCGAGGTCGTTGACCAGGGACGGAATCACGTTCGGCGTGGCCGGCGGATCATCCCACGCCAGCGTGACTTTGAGCTGCGTGTCGGTCGGCGACACGATCACGACGACGTTGTAGGAACTGCCGTTGGCCACTTCCGCTTCGGTGAAATTGCCGCTGCGCATCAGGTCGATTGCGGCGACGGCGCGGATCGAGCCGTAGCCGAACTGGTTGTCCGGGCCGGGGTTGCCCAGGTCGACGGCGGTGTGCGCCAGGAAGACCTTGAGCGTCGAGTTACGGAAATCGCCGTTATCGGGATACTGGTTGCGATAGTCCTGGAGAATCAGGGCGCTGACGCCGCAGGTGGTCGGCGACGCCATCGACGTGCCGCACAGCGAGGCATAGGCCGTGTCGCTGCTGCTGCTGCACGAAGTCACGCCGGAGTCGCTGCCGACTTCGCAGCCGGGGGCGCTGATGTCGGGCTTCATGCGACCGTCATCGGCCGGTCCCCAGCTCGAGAAGCTGGTCATCGAATCGTCGTTCGAGTTGAGCGCGCCGCAGGCGATGTGGTTCTTCGCGCAGGCCGGCGGGGCGGTCAGGTGGTACTGCTGGAAGGGCGACGGCAGGTTCTGACAGCGCGTGCTTTGCCGCTCATTGCCGTTGGCCCAGACGATGCGGAAGGGCACCCCGCCGCTGACGCTGCCGCGCACGATCGAGTCGATCAGGGCGTCCGTCACGCCGTAGTCACCTTGCCAGGCGCACGGGAAGCCGTTGGTTGACGTGTTCGTGCCGATCGAGTTGTTGGCGATATGCGCGTCGTAGGTGTTGATTGCGGATGAGTAGTCGGCCTGCAGGTCGCCGGGGTCGTTGTAGAGGAAACCCTCGTGCAACCCGCCGGCCTGCTCGAAGCCGAACGAAATGATGCCGACGTTGGGGGCCATACCCTTACGCAGGCCGGCGCTGGCCGCGCCGCTGCCGCCGATCGTGCCGGCGACGTGCGTTGAGTGACTCGACAGGCCGGACGTGTCGGTGGCGCCGATGACCGCGCGGCCGCCGAAATCCTGGTGCGTAGTGCGGACCTGGCCGCCGTCATACACAAGCACGGTGACGCCCGTGCCGTCCAGGCTGTAGGGCGGGTTGTGGGCCGTGTTGGCCCCGACGCGGGCGCGGTTGCTGTCGTTCAGCTCGATGAACTGCGGCAGCGGCGGCTCGATCCACATGACGCCGTCTTCGGCCGCCAGGGGCTTGATTGCCGTCGCCGGAAGTTCCAGCACCAGCGCGTTCACCGTCCACAGTTCGGAGCGGATGGCGGCGCCGTACTTCAGGACCAGCGGAATCGCCTGGGCCTGGAGATTAACGTCGTCATGGAACATGACGTAGATCGCGACGATCATGTCATCCTGGATGTCATACGCGCCATGCTCCGCACCGGGGTCTTTCACATCGGCCGGCAGCTTCGGGGCCGCCACGACCGACCAGGCCGGAACCTGGTCTGCCATCAGCAGCGGGTTCAGCTTGGCCGGCATCTCGACCGGCGACGCCAGCTTCAGCGCCGACAGCGACGCGACCGCCGTCTCGTCCAGCCCGGCCGGGTCCACGGCGGCGAAGAAGGCGTTGTTGCTCAGGTAGCGCTGCAGCTTCACGCCGCTGCGGTCGAGCTGCGCCCGCAGGGCGTCGCTGACCGGGTGGGTGAACTGCATGACGACGTGACGCCGGTCGCCGTCCGCCGCGGCGCGCAGGACGGCGGCGGCGGCGGCGGGATTCTGCGCGGCGGTCGTCACCGTGCCGCTGCGCCACTTGATCACTTCACTGGAGGTCGCGCTGGTGTCCAGCGCGGCCTTTTCCACGGCGTAAGACGCCGTCGCCAGTCCGATGGCGGCGGCCGCCGACGTTGTCAGCCAGGATTTCACCCGGCTTCGGCTCAAACTCGACATGTGGCTCACTCCTCAGGGGCCGTTGGTTCTGCACGATAGACAATAAAGGCACGGACCAACGCCCGACCGCGAGATCGGGCGCGTCGCGTGAATTCGCAGGCGGCGAGGCAAGCCCCGCGCTTCGCCGCCGTGAAAGGCCTCTATCCGCCGAGCAGCGCGATAAACGGGTTGATATCCAGCACGTCGACGTTTCCGTCGTCGTTGATATCGCCGTTATTAATGTTGCAGCCCGGGTATGCCGCGGCGTAGGCGACCGGGTCGGAGATCGCGAGCGTGAACGCGTTGATGTCGAGGATGTTGACCTCGCCGTCGCAGTTCATGTCGCCCAGCAGGACGCACGGGCCGTAGGTCGAGAAATCCGACTCGAAGAAATCCGCCGGCACGTTGCCGCCGCGCGACAGACCGACCAGGCCGTCCACCGCGGTCATTGTCAGGTACGAGATGCGGATCGTGCCGTCAAAGAACATCTCGATCTGGCCGGTGTTCGGTCCATTCGGATTGGGCGTCGAAGCGCTGTACTCTGGGACGATCAGCCAGGTAACCACAAACCGGTCAGCCAGCTGCGCCCAGCGCACCGACCCGCCGTTGTCGCGCGGCTCGAGGTCGTCGAAGCACATCGCGATCTCGGGCGTGTCAAAGTGGTCCGTGAGGCTCTCCGTGAAGCTCGTGTCGCTGGCGGTGAACGTGACGTAGCCGTTCGTGCCGGCCCAGAGCGTCGTATAGCTGACGCCGTAGAGCTTCACACTCTGGCCGCTTCCGACGGTGAGCTGGAACGCGCCGTCGTCGCCGTTGGTGAAGGTGATCACCGCGTGGCTCGTCGGATCGGTCGGCAGCGCCGAGATCGCCTCTTTGCACGCCGTATACGCTTCAAACGTCCCGTTCGGGCTGAACGTGAACATCGTGTTGTCCGTGTCGTTCGTTTCACCCGCCGCGAACAGCTCCGTGAAGTAGTCCGGAATCTCCGGAGTCGTAAACGTGTAGCACGATCCGCCATTGTCGTCGCTCGAGCTGTTATTGCCCGGATCGGCGGCGTCGACCGCGAAGAAGTAAGTCGTGTTGTCGGTCAGACCGCTGATGTTCAGCGTGTGCGACGTCGTGAAGCCGGCCTCGACGACGCTGCTCGTCAACGCGCCGCAGGACGTGCCGTAGCGGACGGTGCCCTTGGCGGCTTCATCCGTGTTGAACGTCACTGTGGCGCTGTGCGCCGCGAGGTTGATCACTTGCACGTTGCTGATGATCGGTCCGACGCAATCCACGGTGGCCGTGTCGGTGCGGAGGATGTTGAAGCCGCCCTGGCCGTCGCTGGCGTCGAGGTAGGTGGCCGTGACGGTGTCGGCGTGGGCGATGTGAAGGACGCCGGCCGCGTTGGTGGTTGAGAGGCTGATCGTGCCGACGAAGGTGGCGCCGTCGGGGGCGACCTCGGTCAAGAGGACGGTTTCGCCGGCCGGCTCGCTGGTCGAGTTGATCGTGACGTTGACCGTCTCGATCGCGCCCGCGTCCGTGTTCAGATCACAATCGACGACGCGCAGCGTGGCGCTGGACGAGCAGTTGTACTCGTCGGCATTCAGCGAGATCGAGCCGATCGACGAGCAGTTGACCAGGAACGGGCCGGCGGCGATCGAGAAGGGCTGCGGGCCGCTGGGCACGGCCGTGCCGCGCACCTCGATCTGCCAGCTTCCGACCTGCGGATTGTTCACCAGCACCTGCTCGATGTTGTCCAGGTGATTTTCCTGCGTCTGCACCGCGGCCGCGGCCGGGTTGGCCAGGCCGCCGTGGGTCCAGGGGTAGAAGCGCGTGCCGCCGGGGCTGGTGACGACCAGGTCCAGGTCGTTGACCAGGGCCGGGCTGACGTTGGGCGTTCCGGGCGGATCGTCCCAGGCGATGGTCACTTTCATGAGCGTGTCGCCGGGCTGCACCACGACGACGTAGTTGACCGAATTGCCCGTGCCGGGGACGGAATTCTCGGCGAAGTTGCCGGTGCGCATGAAATCCACCGCCGCCTGGCCGCGGATCGAGCCGTAGCCGAACTGGAAGTCGGGACCGGGCGTGCCCAGGTCGACCGCGGTGTGCGCCAGCAGAATCTTCAACGTCGAGTTGCGGAAATCCGGCTCGCCGGGGAACTGGGCGCGGAAGTCCTGCAGGAGCAGGGCGCCGACGCCGCAGGTGGTGGGCGAAGCCATCGACGTGCCGCACAGCGAGGCATAGGCCGTGTCGCTGCTGCTGCTGCACGACGTGACGCCGGCGTCGCCGCCGCTCTCGCAGCCCGGAGCGCTGATGTCGGGCTTGAGGCGGCCGTCGTCGGCCGGGCCCCAGCTCGAGAAGGTCGTCATCGAATCGTCGTTCGAGTTCAGCGCGCCGACCGCGATGTGGTTCTTGGCGCAGGCCGGCGGAGCGGTCAGGTGATACTGCTGGAAGGGCGGCGGCAGGTTCTGGCAGCGCGTGCTCTGGCGCTCGTTGCCGTTGGCCCAGACGATGCGGAAGGGCACCCCGCCGCTGACGCTGCCGCGGACGATCGCGTCGATGACCGTGTCGGTCACGCCGTAATCGCCCTGCCAGGTGCAGGGATAACCGTTGGTGGAGGTGTTGGTGCCGATGGAGTTGTTGGCGATGTGCGCATCGTAGGTGTTGATGGCGTTGCCGTAGTCGGCCTCGATGTCGCACGGATCGTTGTAGAGGAAGCCCTGGTGCAGGCCGCCGACCTGCTCCAGGCCGTAGGACACGATGCTGACGTTGGGGGCCATGCCCTTGCGCAGGCCGGCGCTGGCCGCGCCGCTGCCGCCGATCGTGCCGGCCACGTGCGTCGAGTGGCTGGACTGGGGCGAGGCGTCGCCGACGCCCAGCGTGACGCGCCCGCCGAAGTCCTGGTGCGTGGCGCGCACCTTGCCGCCGTCATACACCAGCACGCCCACGCCCGTGCCGTCCAGACCGTAGGGCGCGCCCTGCAACTGATTGGCCTGCACCCGGGCGCGGTTGCTGTCGTTCAATTCCTCGAAGCGCGGCAGCGGCGGCTCGATCCACAGCAGCGCGTCTTCGCCGGTCAGCGGCTTGATGGCCGTCGCCGGCAGCTCGAGCACCAGCGCGTGGGCGCCCTGCAGCGACCCCACCACGCTCGCGCCGTAGCGAACCGCCAGCGGAACCGCCTCGGCGTTCAGATCCACGTCTTTGTGAAACATCGCGTAAACCGCGACGATCATGTCGTCGTCAATCGCGTGCAGCTCGTTCACCGCCGGATCGTCCTTCGAGTCCGGCTGCTTGGCGGCCGCCACGATCGACCAGCCGGGAACCTGGTCGGCCATCAGAATCGGGCTGAGTTTCCAGCCCAATTCGACCGGCAGGGCGGTCTTGAGCGTGCTCGCCGCAACCGCGGCGGCGTCGAAACGGGCCGCGTCGACGCGCGCGAAGTAGGCGTTGTTGCTCAGATAGCTGAGCAGCTTCACCCCCGCGACATCCAGCGCCGCCTGCTGCGCCGCCGTCAGCGGCGCATTGAACTGCACCACCACCCGCCGCCCGCCGGCCGCCGCCGAACTCAACGCCCCAGCCGCATCCGCCGCCGCAGCGCCGGTCGTCGTTACGACGCCGCTGCGCCATTTGATTACATCGCTCGAGGTGGAGCTGTAACTCGCGACGTTGTCTGCCGCGAGGCCCATGGGAACCAGCGCAACGGCCGCAGCCGTTGCAGCGGTTGTCAGAAACGCTCGAACACCGCGCGTCATAAACGCCCTGCGCATTCCTCGCTCCTCAATAGATTCATCAACATTCGGACAAAGCGAACAAATGACGGCCGTGACATTGGGCCGCCGTTAGACGTCCGCGGAAATGGCGCAAGGAGAGCGTCGCAGCGTCGCTCTTCAACGCGGAACCCCGCCGAGCTTGTCTCCGCCTCGCAACCGCTCAACTGCACCTGGCCTCTTATCAGCGCATCTAAGAACGGCCATTCGGAATTAAGAAGTATTCTAACGCGGCCGGCCGTCAACCACGAAGCCGAAAGACGGGGAATCAGACAATAATCTCATGGCCTGTGATTATCGGTGCGACCGATTTGCACGAATTCAGGCGCGTCAGGGCGAGGTTGAATAGCCACCGCCGGCCACGGGGCCTCTGAGCCTCTCGGACGTGACCCGTCCGCACCCGGAGAACACCTGATCGCCCTTTACGAAGCGATCGGCGGCGGCGTCAACGGTCAGCGCCCGAAGCAGGGCCGCGTGAAGTTCGTACTGCCCGGCGTCGAGCGCGGCGACGCGGGCGGCCCGCTCGAGCCCCTCGGTCACGGCGCCGGCCGCCTGCCACAGTTCCTTGTCCATCGGTCCGCTGTGGCCGGGCTCATCCGCCGCGAGCGCCGCATCGCAATCATCCTTTGAAAAGGAGGTCCAGCCCCGACAACCGAGCGGCCGGAACGGATGGATCGTGCACTCGCCGGCGTCGCCGAGGAAGGCGCAGGGGATGCGCGCCGAAGCCCTGGCTTCGATCGTCAGGTGCGAGACGCGCTGCGACGTGGCGCGCACGTTGGCAGTGAGTTGCTCAAGCTGAGGCGCTGGGTGTATTTCGCGCAGCTTCGCCGCGAGGTAGAGCGCCTCGGGCGCGGTGAGCGAGACCGCCAGGAAGCAGCAGGAAGAGCAGCCGGCGCGACAGGCGCGGCGACCACGGTCCGGCGACGCGGCGGCACGGGATTCAACGCGTTCACAGGCGTCAGAGACCGCCTGCAAAAGAGCGAGCGGCGTGCGCTTCGCGAACGCGATGCCGGCGGCCTGCGCCTGTTCGTCCGCGAGGGCGCCGGCGTGCGTGAGTCCGGTTTCCGATGGGTTTGGCATTGTGCGATGGCGCCCGCTTTCGCAGCATCTGTTCAGAAAAGGCCGGCGAACTCCGCCAGCGCCTCGGGATTCGCCAGTGCGTCCTTGTTCTTCACCTCTTGTCCATGGAGAATCTGCATGACCGCCATCTCGACTTTCTTGCCGCTGATCGTGTGTGGGATCGCACTGACCTGCCGGATGTGCTTCGGAACATGGCGCTTCGACGCGCCGGCGGCGATCGCATCGGCGATCTTGCGCGACAGCGCCGTGTCGAGCTTCATCCCCGGCCGCAGCACGACGAACAGGCAGACCTCCTCATCCTGATCCGCCGTCTTGCGGCCGACGACGATGCTGTCGACCACCTCCGGCAATCCCTCGACGACTCGATAAATCTCCGCCGTGCCGATGCGCACGCCGCCGGGATTGAGCGTGGCGTCGGAGCGGCCATAGACGATAATGCCGCCGGTTTCGGTAATCTCGATGAAATCGCCGTGGCGCCAGACGCCGGGATAGTGGTCAAAGTAAGCCTTGCGATACTTGCTGCCGTCGGGGTCGTTCCAGAAGGCGACCGGCTGGGACGGAAAGGGCGAGCAGCAGACGAGTTCGCCCTTGCGGCCGATCACCGGCTTGCCGTTTTCGTCCCACGCCTTCACGTCCATCGCCAATCCGCGGCACTGGATTTCCCCCGCGTACACCGGCAACAGCGGATTGCCGAGCATGAAGCAGGAGATGATGTCCGTTCCGCCGGAGATGCTCGAAAGTTGCACGTCCTGCTTGATCGCGGCATAGACCCAGCGGAACAGCTCGTCGCTCAGCGGCGAGCCGGTCGAGAGCAACGCGCGAAGCGCGAAAAGATCATGCTCGCGCCCCGGCTCAAGATGGGCTTTCTGGCAAACGCCGAGGAACTTCGGCGACGTGCCGAAGTGCGTGATCTTGAGCTTCGCCGCCATTTCCCAGAGCCGGTGCACGGTCGGATGGGCCGGGTTGCCGTCGAACAGGACGATCGCGGCGCCGACGCCCAGGCCGCTGGCCAACCAATTCCACATCATCCAGCCGCAGGTCGTGAAGTAGAACAGGCGATCGCCGGCGTGCAGGTCGCTGTGCAGCATCAGCTCCTTCATGTGCTGAATGAGCGTGCCGCCGTGGCCGTGAACGATGCACTTGGGCACGCCGGTGGTGCCGCTGGAGTACATGATGAAGAGCGGGTGGTCGAAGGGGAGTTCTTCGAACTCGAGCGCTGCGGAGTCCAAGGCCGCCGAGAGATAGTCGCTCCAGTATGTAACTTGCCGTGAGGCGCTCGCGAGCGCTGCGGCGGCACCCGTAGCGTCGGCCCTCTGTGGCCGACGGTGGGACGCTGCGCCGGCCGGCTGCTCATCGCACGCAGAAGCGTCCGCGCCGGTCGGCGTCGGCCCCGGAGCGCCGACGCTGCTGGACACGTACGGCACAACCACCACACGGCGGATGCTCGGTAGTTCGCAAAGCATGTCGGCGACACGCGCGATGCAGTCAATCCGCTTGCCGCCGTAGAAGTAACCGTCGGTGACGAGCAACACGACCGGCTCGATCTGTCCGAAACGGTCGAGCACGCCGCGGACGCCGAAATCCGGCGAGCAGGATGACCAGATCGCCCCGAGGCTGGCGGCGGCGAGCATGAGGATGACGGTTTCGGGCACGTTGGGCATAAAGGCGGCGACGCGGTCGCCGCGGCGGACGCCGTCTCGCCGCAGGGCGTCGGCGGCGCGGGCGACTAGCTCGCGCAGCTCGTGCTGAGAGATTGTGCGGCTGTCGCCGCGCTCGTTTTCGAAAAGGATGGCGGGCTGGGGGCCGTCGAAGCGGAGCATGTGGCGAGCGTAGTTGAGGCGAATGCCGTCGAACCACTTTGTGCCGAGCATGCCTTCGCCGCTGACGACGCTGCGATACTCGCCGGTGTGCTGGATGTCGGCGAAGCGGAGCATTTCTTCCCAGAAGCGGTCGCGATGGGCGATGGACCAGGATCGGAGGGATTCCCAGTCGGCGGGGATTCCGTGGCGCTTGGCGATGTGGTGGAGGAAGGTGTGGAGGTGGGAGGAGCGGAGGCGCTGCGGTGACGGTTGCCAGAGAAGCTGTCGATCAGACATGCCGCTGCCTCCTCTGCGATGCACGCGGACCAGCGTGTGCGCGAGTATGAATCCATTATCCCCGCTTGTCGCCAGGTCGAACAAGCAGCCGAAGAAAGCCGGCGCCGAGAAGTGCGGGCAGCAGCCCGAAGAGCGGGAATCCGCAGCAAGGTGGCAAGATGATCGGATCGCCCGGCGGGAGGCTGGGCAACGTCACGATGAGCGCGAAGAGCACGTCGCCCACACCGATCGCGAGCGGGGCGAACCAGAACGTCTGTGGGCACACGGCAGCCGTCAGAAACGCGCAAACGGCGACGGCGACCGGGTAGTACCAGCCGTTTGCATCCCAGGGTTCCGACATTCCAGTGAGAAGCGGGGAAGTCCACCAAATCGACCAGCCCAGGAACGCGCCCAGAAACATCTGGAGGATCGCGCGATGCAGGAAAACGCGGGTCATGGGGCGATTCTAACGCGCGCACGGGGAGGGTCGAAGCAGCGCATCCTGAGGGCGGGTTTCGTTATGCCGGGTGTGATGCACCTATTGTCTGACGAGTTCGAGCACGAGCACGTCGCGCAGCGGCTGCCCCTGCATGTAAAAATTCGCAGCCTCCGTGGGCGTGCAGCCCCCGTGAATCAAATGCGCAAAGTTGCGAGAATCGTATACGGCCACGTGATCTCGGCGCAGATTGCTGAAGAAGCGCTCGTGCTCCATCCAGCGCTTCCGGCGGAGGTCGAAGATCCAGAGGCTTCGTGTACCCGGGGCGCCGTCCGGGTCGAGAGTCAGCCCTCCGACGAGCAACAGCGCGTCGGCTTTTGGATCATGAGTCAGCGAAGCGTCTTGCGTAAGCGCCGGGCGCGGCCCGTCGCCGCCCATGGTGGACCACGATAGTTTGGTCAGCTCGAGAACGTGGATGTCGGCGTCAGCCAAAAGTTCACCCTTCTTGTGACCGGACCCGCCGAACAAGAAGAGCCTGCCCGAGGTTTCGTCGATTGCGGCGCTATGGCTCCAGCGGCAGGTTGGAGCTTGGCCCTTTGTTCGAGCTTGCTCCAGCGGCGAGCGTTCAGGTCGAACGTCCACAAGTCATCGAGCGGCGTGAATCCGTAGGTCGGGTGTGGCCCGCCGTCTCCGCCGTGGAGAATGATCCGGCGACGTGAGGAATGAAGCAGCATGACAGCGCCATTGCGGGCCGGCGGCCGCGGACCCTCGCTCGCGACCAGCGCCCAAGCGCCGGGTCGCGCGTCGGCAAAACTCAGCGTCCAAAGTTCGTCGAGCGGGGCATCGGCACCAAGCGCCCAGCCGCCGAAGACGTAGACTGCGTCAGTGACCGCGTCGTAGACAAATCCAGGCTTGGCGACGCCACTGGGCGCGGGACCGCGCGTGTCGATCGTCCGCCATGCCGACGTCGTGGGGTCAAAGCTCCGCAATAGTGGCGTCGCATCGGGCCGGGCGGGGTCCTTTCCGCCATAGACGAGCATGCGGCCCCGTCTTGTATCAAAGGTCGCTGTGCCGAGGATGTGGGCGAACGGACTCCCTGTGCCTGCGGTCTTGAGACCCGGTTTGAAAGGCGCCTCGTCATCGCCGAGGGCGTCAGTGACAGGCACGAGAAGGACAACAGCGAATGCCGCCGCCGCTCTGAGCAGGGCCCATCGGCGCGGGACGATGCGGGACAGCATTCGGGAGAAGCGCGGGAAGCGGAGCTTGGGACTCATTGTCGGTTCACATGCTCATTCGGAGGATCGTCTGCATTTCAAGTTACCCAGCTACAGTCGCAGAAACAAGCTGATTCACGCGATGACTAGCCGGTGAGGTGGGTTGCGCGAAGCGAAACTCACCATCCAGCGGCCGCATGATTTTCGCGGTTGGTGGGTTTCGCTTCGCTCAACCCACCCTACCTGTTCTACCTGTTCCTGCTGCCTGTTCCCGCGACTGTTCTGTTCTGCTGTACACCGTCGGACACGGAGGTCCGACGCTACTCCAGCGCGGGCTCGATCGCGGCGAACCACAGGCCGGCGACCACGTCATATCCCGCGGCGTTCGGGTGAATTCCGTCGAAGTCCATCGTCGCGATGTCCGTGAAGATTGTCGTGCTGAAGAAGTCGATCAGCGTCGCGTTGTACTTCTGTGCGACCGTCCGCATCGCGTCGTTGTAGCGCAGCACCTGGGCCGACATCTGCTCGAACTCCTCCGGCGTCGTGTTCGGCAGCGTCGCGCGGTCCTGCGACACGGCCCGCTTGGCCTGGTCGTCCGAGAGCGCGATGTACACCCGCGCTCCCGCCGCGGTCAGCCGGCTGACGATCGTCTCGATGTTCTGCGTGTACGCCGCAAGGTCCGCCGCCTCGCCCGCGGCGGTCGTCCCGGCCGGCGGCCCGTACTCGTACAGCCGCCACAGGTCATTGCTGCCGATCCAGACGCAGGCGATGTCCGCATCGGCGGCGACCGCTCGATCGAGCTGGCTCGGCTCCGTATCCGTTCCGTTGATGAGTTCACCGCTGGTCCAGCCGGAGCGGCCGAGGTTGAGCACGGACGAACCCGGGCGGAGCGGCTCAATCTGCTCCAGCAGCCGCCCCGGGTAGCCGCGGCCATCGGCGTCGCCGATGCCCTCGGTCAGGCTGTCGCCGACCGTGACGACGCGCAGGCTGCCGGACGGCAGGACGTCCACCGGCGGCGGCTCGACCGGCGGTTTCTCGACCGGCGGTTGCTCAACCGGCGGCTGTTCGACCGGCGGTTGGTTCACGGGCGGGTTGACCGGCGGGTTATTGGCCGGCGGCTGGTCGGCGGGGGGGTTGTTGATCGGGTCGGTTTTCTCGGTCGTGGGGTCCGGGGCAGCGGAGTCCAGCGTGTCGGTGCCAGGGCATCCGCCCAGGCAGAGCAGCAGTGCGGCCATCACGCCCGCACTGGCAACGCACGCTCCGCACGACGCCTTGCGCCCCCGGGCCGGTGACCTGCTGCCGCCGAAAGTGGTCTTCATGATCAAGCCTCAGTGTTAACGACACGCTCCCACGCGCAGCGCTCACTGCGCGGGTGCACTCTCCTGAGCGAAGTCCTCGCTCAAGCTTAACGCGGGCGGGGCGATGTTTCCGGAAATTCCGCCTCGGTCGCGGCGGTCAAGCTGAACGGTCGTCCCCGCTCGTAAAGCCCGATTCTGCTGACGATGTCCGCCAGCAAGTCCATCTCGCCGCGGGTCTCGGCCCGCCGGGCGGCGCGCCGCGCGACGGCCGCGGCCGCTTCAAAATCGCCGCCACGGGCGTGCGCCATGGCGAGCACGTCGAGCGCTTCGGCGTCCTCGCCGGCGGTCGCGGCCGCGGCTCGCCGGGCCAGGCGAAGGGCCTCGCCGGCGTCGTGCACCCGCGGATCGGCAGAGGCCGCCCGCAGCAGGGCCGCAAGCAGCAGCGCCTCGCGCGAATCTGGATAGGCGGCCAGGACCGGCGTGACGGCGGACAAGGCGTCGCAATCACGCTGCTCCCGATGGGCGGTCTGCGCCTCGAGCAACAGCCCGTCGAGTCGCCGTTCGGCGTCGATCAGCCCGGCGCGGGCGTCGGCCCGCTGCTCCCGCGAAAGCACGCGACGGAACTCGGAAAGCGCCTCCGCGGGTCGGTCGGCGAGCCGCAGCGCGGCGGCCAGCGCCACGCGTGCGTCGTGATATTCCGGGTCGATTTCCAGCGCCCGCCGATAGCGATCGAGCGACTCCGCCAAGCGTCCGCGCGACTGGAGCGCGTGGCCCAAGACGAGCTCGGCCCAGGCGTAGGCCGGGTCGATCGCAACCGCCTGCCGCAGGTGATCAAGCTGCTCATCGCTCAACCCGAGGCGCCCGGCGGCGTAGGCCAGCCACACGTGACCGGCGGCGTAGCTCGGCTGAAGCGCGACGGCATTTCGAAATTCGCTCAAGGCCGCGTTCCAATCGCCCTTCAGCCGCCACGCCTGGCCGCGCGCCATGGCGCCTTCGGCGGCGAAGCTGTAGGAGCGCGCCTGCGACGGCAGGAACGACACGAGAATCGCGATGGCGGCCGGAATCAGCATTCGCCGCAGCGCGAATCTCCAGTTCGCACGCGCAGCGCCGAGAATCTCCGCGAATCCGACTCCGGCCAGCGCGAGCACGCCCGGCAGCATCGGCACGCGATAGCGGCCCGACGCCACGCCGATCACCTGCGTCACGACGACGGCCAGTGTCAGCAGGAGCAGCGGCGGCGGAACGCGCCGCGCGCCCGTCGCCAGCCCGACCGCGGCGAGCGCCAGAAGGAGCCCGAAGCGGCGATCGCCGGTGCGCAGCAGCCAGACGTCGGGCTTGAGCGCTTCGAGCGGCGCGCTGGCCGGGATTTCCTCGGCGCTGAGCGACAGCAGGAGCTTCTGACCCAGCAGCCTGAGCCACGCCAGCGGGCGCTCGCGGATGAACTCCAGCGCGCGGTCCGTGAAGAAACGATCGCGGCCGGCCGTACGAAACAGGCCGGCTTCGACGTGCGGCCGGGCGGTCAGCCGGTCCCATGCCGGTCCGAAGCGGATGTTGGGCGTGCCGTCCGCGGCCGGGTTGTTGCCGATGAAGAAATTCAGTCCGCCGTGCTTCTGGACCAGCACGAATTCCCCCGCGATGCGGCTGTTGTGAATGGCGACCGGGGCGATCAGCAGTGCAGCGGCCGCGGTCGCGGCGAGCGCCGGGGCGACTGAGCGCCGTGTCGTCGCGCCTGTCTTTCGACACGCGATCCAGCCGATCAGCAACAGCGCGAAAAGCAGGTTTCCGGCATGGGTCAGGATGGACAGCCCGAGGATGAGGCCGATCGCGGCGGCGCGGCGCAGCGTCATCGGCCCGCGGCAGGCGGCGCAGGCTGCGATCGCGGCGCAGTTCAGCAGCAGCAGCAGTCCTTCCGAAAGGAGTTCAGCTTCGTAGTAGATCAGCGGTACGTAGACGGCCCAGAGCAGGCCGCAGGCCAGTCCCGCCGCACGTCCGGCGCTGCGATAGATGACGTGCATGATCAGCGCCATGGCGCCCACGCCGAGCAGGAGCTGCGCGGCCCGGGCGATCCACGCCGCGGAGCCGCTCAGGGCGTAGCAGCCGGCCAGCCAGTAGGCGTAGAGCGGGGCGTGAATGGGGACGTGGTCCCACAGCCACCGGCCGCTGAGGATCGTCTGCGCCCATTCGTGGTATTCCCGCACATCGGGTCCGGCGGGCGTAGCCCATAGGGGGCTGCTGCGGTAGTCGAGCAGGTAGGCCGCACGAACCGCGAGCGCGAGCAGCAAGACAGCGGCGGTCGCGAGCTGGCCACGGCGCCCCGCGCGATCCGGCGGGCCCGATGGAACTGCGGACGGTGAAGGATGAAGCGGCACGTCGCAAGTTTAGCCGCGGCGCAGCCGCGCGTGGGTGTGGAACGGCTACAGCGCTGCCGCGGCGCGGATTTTCGCGAGATTCAGCGTGAAGTGTGGCAGCGCCTCGCTTTGATAGGCGTCTCCGGTGACGGCAACCGGCTGGAACGTGTCGTGGCGCAGTCGGAAGAAGAAGAACCCGCCGGAGTCTGGGTCGATCACCCAATACTCGCGGACGCCGGCGCGCGCGTAGTCGCTGAATTTCATTTTCATGTCGGCGTCGCGCGATTCGGGCGAGAGCACCTCGACGACCAGATCGGGAACGACTTCGATTCGGCTGCCTATCCGTGCGGCGGCGGCGGGCGAGAAGCAGGCGATGTCCGGGCGATACACAAGGTCGCCGCCGCGGGGTTGCGCGGGAAGGCGCACGTCGGTTTCGTAGAACACTTCGCCGAGATTCCGGCTTTCGCAGTAGTTCGCGAGCTGCATGAACACCGCCCGGGCGACGCGTTGATGTCGTGGTGCAGGGCTGGGTGACATGATGACGACGCCGTCGATGAGTTCGGTCCGCGGCCCGTCGCACGGGAGCGCGTAGTATTCGTCGGCGGTCAATCGCAAGCCGTCAAAGTCAGGGCGGGCTGATGTGGTCGGCGCGATGTGTGACATGATGGTGATTATAACCCGGCCGACGCCGCCGGCAGCGGGCCGCCGGCGACGAGTTTCTTCTGACGGGAGTCGACGCGGAACGGCAGAATCAGAGAGACTGCTATCGCACCACACGACATGAGGAGAACGACGCGATCGGAGTAGCGTACCTGCATGAACCGGTCGCCGGGGAGGGTTGGGCGTCCGACTCGGAGGTCGGACGCTACGCGCCGTCGGACACGGGGGCCGACGCTACTTCAGCAGGCTCCGCAGGACCGTCTGCAACACGCCGCCGTTGCGGTAGTACTCGACTTCGACCGCGGTGTTTACGCGGCACTGGGTGACGAATTCGGTTCGCTTGCCGCTGTCGGGGTCGGTCGCGATTACTTTCAAATCCTGCAGCGGCCTGAGCGTGTCGCCGAGGTCGGGGATGTCGAAGACTTCGCGGCCGGTCAGGCCGAGCGACTGCGCGTTCTGGCCGTTCTTGAAGACCAAGGGCAGGACACCCATTCCCACCAGGTTCGAACGGTGAATGCGCTCGAAGCTGACGGCGATCGCGGCGCGGACGCCGAGGAGCAACGTGCCCTTGGCGGCCCAGTCGCGCGAGCTGCCCATGCCGTAATCCGCTCCCGCGAGCACGACCAGCGGCACGCCGGCGGACTTGTACTTCATCGCCGCGTCGTAAATCGACATCACCTTGCCGGCGTCGACGTGATTCTGGGAGTGCAAAGCTCCGCTTTGCGCTCCGAAGTAAGTCGTCACGCCGCCCTCGGTGCCCTGGGCCAGCAGGTTGCGGATGCGGACGTTCGCGAACGTCCCGCGCGTCATGACGCGATCATTGCCGCGGCGCGAGCCGAAGCTGTTGAAATCCTCCGGCTTGACGCCCAGCGACACGAGATACTCGCCCGCGGGGCCTTTTTTCGAGATGTCGCCGGCGGGGCTGATGTGGTCGGTGGTGACGCTGTCGCCGACCCAGACGAGACAGCGGGCGCCGCGGATCGATTCGATCGGCTTCACTTCGCGCGTCAGCGTCGTGAAGAACGGCGGCTCCTGCACGTAGGTGCTGTCCGCGCGCCAGTCGTAGAGATCGCCGCCGCCGGCGCCCAGCGACTGCCACTCCGGCGGGCCGGCGAAGACGTTCGCATATTGCCTGCGGAACATCTCGGGCGTGACCGACTGCTCAATGGCCTGCTGGACTTCGAGCTGCGTGGGCCAGATTTCCTTCAACATCACCGGCTTGCCGGCGGAGTCCGTGCCGATCGGCTCGGTCACCAGGTCGATATCCGTCGTGCCGGCGATTGCATACGCGACGACCAGCGGCGGCGATGCGAGATAGTTCGCCTTCACGTGCGGATTGACGCGGCCCTCGAAATTGCGGTTGCCGCTCAGCACCGAGCTGACAACCAGGTTGCCGCGCTCGACGCCTTCGCGGATCGGATCGGGCAGCGGGCCGCTGTTGCCGATGCAGGTCGTGCAGCCGTAGCCGACGGTGTGAAAGCCGAGCTTCTGCAAATCGGCAGTCAGGCCGGCTCTGTCGAGATAATCGGTGACGACGCGCGAGCCCGGCGCCAGCGACGTCTTGACCCACGGCTTGGCCTTCAGCCCGCGGGCTGCGGCCTTGCGCGCGACCAACCCGGCCGCAAGCATCACCGACGGATTGCTTGTGTTCGTGCAGCTTGTAATGGCCGCAATGACGACGCTTCCGTGCTTCAGCGTTGACGTGCTGCCGTTCGTTCTCACATCCGCCGTGCGCGACAGGTCCGTGTCCTTAAGATCGAACCCGCGACTGGCGACCGGGGCACGCAGTGCGGCGTTGAACGATTGCTTCATCGCCGAAAGCGCTACGCGGTCCTGCGGGCGCTTCGGCCCGGCCAGGCTCGGCTCGACGGTCGCGAGGTCCAGCTCCAGCTTGTCGGAATACTCCGGATCGGGCGTCGCATCGGTGCGAAAGACGCCCTGCTCCTTGCAGTAGCGCTCGACCAGATCGACTTCCTCGGCGGCGCGGCCGGTGAAGCGCAGAAATTCGAGCGTCCGCTGATCCACCGGGAAGTAGCCGCAGGTCGCGCCATATTCCGGCGCCATGTTGGCGATGGTGGCCCGGTCGGCGACGCTCATGCTGGACAGCCCGTCGCCGAAGAACTCGACGAACTTGTCCACGACGCCTTTCTTGCGAAGCATCTCGGTGACGCGCAGCACCAGGTCAGTCGCGGTCGCCCCTTCGCGCAGCTTGCCCGTGAGCCGGAAGCCGACGACTTCGGGAATGAGCATGTACATCGGCTGCGCCAGCATCGACGCCTCGGCCTCGATGCCGCCCACGCCCCAGCCGAGCACGCCCAGGCCGTTGATCATCGTCGTGTGGCTGTCGGTGCCGACGAGCGTGTCGAACAGCGCGACCGGCTTGCCGCCGACGTGCTGTTTCAGCACAGTCTTCGCGAGATATTCGAGGTTCACTTGGTGAACGATTCCGGTCGCCGGCGGGACGACGCGGAAATTGTCGAAGGCCTTCTGCCCCCAGCGCAGAAACTCGTAGCGTTCCTTGTTGCGGTGAAACTCGAGCGCGGCGTTCAGGCTGATCGCATCCACGCGCGCGTAGTGATCCACCTGCACGGAGTGATCGATCACCAGGTCGACCGGAATCTGCGGGTTGATCTTCTTCGGATCGCCTCCCAGCCGCTTCATCGCCGCCCGCATCGCCGCCAGGTCGACCACCACCGGAACGCCCGTGAAATCCTGAAGGATGACGCGGGCGGGCTTGAACGGAATCTCGCGGTCCGACGGTTTCGCCGCCGACCACGCGGCGAGATTGCGGACGTGCTCTTCCTGCACCGAAAAACCGTCCACGTTGCGCAGCACGGCTTCGAGCAGCACGCGAATGGAGTAGGGAAGCCTGCTCATCGACCCGAGGCCGGCTTTCTCCAACGCGGCGAGACGGAAAATGCCGACCGAACCGCCGGCGGTGCTGATCGTGTCGAATGAGCCGAAACTGCTTGTGTGGGTTCCCATTGCGTGAACTCCGTCGATGTTGAATGAATGCCGCATCTTATAGGCCGATGCAGTGAATTGCGAATCGCGCGGTACGGGGTGCTGGTGCGTGCGCCCAGAAATCCGGGCAAGCCCGCTCTGGCTTGTCCGAACCCGCCGCGCCGAGCGGCGGGGTGAGGTGCGCCCGGCGATCGGCGTCATTCTACCACGCGCCGCCACGCACGCGCCCGGACGTCACCCCGCCGCTTGGCGCGGCGGGTTCGGAAAGATGGCGCCCACGACCGACTTGACCGATCCCCCAGATCATCACGATGGCGCCGCGGGAACCGCCGCCAGCAGCGTCCGCGTGTACTCGGCCTGCGGCGCCTCGAAGATGCGCCGAGCCGGGCCGTGCTCGACGATCCGCCCGCGGTGCATCACGGCGATCTCGTCGCTGCAATGCCACACAACCGCCAGGTTGTGCGAAATGAACAGGTAGGTCAGCCCGTGCGTCTCCTGAAGCTCCGCCAGCAGGTTCAGCACCTGCGACTGAATCGACACGTCCAGCGCCGACACCGGCTCATCGCAAATCACCAGCCGCGGCCGCAGCGCCAGCGCCCGCGCGATCACGATCCGCTGCCGCTGGCCGCCCGAAAACGCGCCGGGCCGGCGGTCCAGGTCGTCCGCGCTCAGCCCCACCTGCCGCAGCAACTGCGCCACGCGTTCGCGCCGCTGCACCCGGCCGCGCACCAGCCCGTGCACCTCGAGCGCCTCGCCCACGATCACGTCGACGCTCAGCCGCGGATTCAGACTGCCGTACGGATCCTGAAAGACGACCTGAACGTCGCGGCGGAAGCGCTGCAGTTGCGATCCGCGCAAGGTCGCCACGTCGCGCCCGTCGAAGAGCACGCGCCCGGACGTGGCGCGCGTCAGCCGCAGGATCGCGCGCGTCAGGGTCGTCTTGCCGCAGCCGCTCTCGCCCACCAACCCGAGCGTCTTTCCTGCCGGCAGTTCGAACGACACCCCGTCCACGGCGCGGATCACGGCGCGTGGGCGAAAGAAAAGTCCGCGACGCGCGTCGAACTCGACGCGCAAATCGCGGACGCTCAGCAGCGGATCGGCGGAACTCACGTCACGGGATATTACCCGTGAAGATGATGAAGTGAATCGCGAAGTAGGGATCGAGAACGTCAAACGGCAGGCCGCCGCCGGTCGAGCCGGTCTGCGAGGGCAGCGGCTGACTGGTGGGCGAAGGGACGCCGACCGACAGCGAGCCTTCCAGCAGCCCGTAGTCCGGCCCCGAGCCAGAGATGCCCGTGATGATGTCGTGCGTGTGCGCCAGGTCGTGGACGTGCGCCGGCAGCTCCTCGGGCGTCATCGTGTGCGTCGGCCAGCCGCCGCTGGGCGTCGGGCTGCCGGCGACCGTCGTGGCCGGCGGTCCCGCGGCGACGTCCGTGCTGGCGCCCATCGGCGAGCGGTCGCGGAAGTCCGGCAGATTGAACGTGCTGGTCGCGTCGCCGCGGCCGAAGCGTTCACCGATAGTCGCAAAGAGCTTGTCAAACGTGGCGCGTGACACCGGGCGGCCGTCGCAGGGGAGCCAGCCGATCGGGATGTTGGCCAGTTGTCCGGCCCACAGGCGGACTTCTCCAACGAGCATCGCGGACACCGGCCCGGGCGGTCCCGGCGGACCGGGAGGGCCGGCCGGTCCCGTCCCGCCGACCGGCCCCGGCGGTCCGATCGGGCCAAGCGGTCCCGGCGGTCCCTGAATGACGCCCTGGCCATCCTGCCCGCGCGGGACGGCGCCCAGAAATACGACCAGGTAGCGGTCCGAGTTGGCGTTATCGACGAGCTGCTGCAACTCCTCCGCGGTCAGCACTCGGCCGGCCTCGTAGCCGGCCAGCTCGTTTGCGCCCGGCGAGTTGCCGGTCGAGAGCATCCCGTCCTGCGGGACGCAGGTGGGGGTGGCTTGCAGGAGCACGAGCATGCCCAGCGCCAGCGCCAGCGTGGGCGCGGCGACAGCGCGGCGAATCTTGCGCGAATTACCCTGGCTCATTTGCCATTCTCCCGTGGTTTGGACTCGGCTTGTATCGGTCATTCGCGCGCGGAACTGCGATAGCGAGAAAGGAAACGTAGCGCCGGCGACCGTCTTTCCGAGCCGCGACCGCAGGGAGCGGCACCGGTAGCGGCCGGCCCCCGTGCCGGCCGTAATCCGACGGCCCCCCGAGCGCTGCCGCCGGCTATCGCTTACGCCGCATGGATATTGCGGCCTTGCCCGCGCGGCGCCCGTTCGCGGTCGGCTTCTTCGCCGACGTCGCCTTGGGTTTCACCGGGCGGCGGCTTGACGCACTCTTTTGCGCCGCGCGCGTCGCCGCGGCGCGGCGGTTCGACGTGAGCGCGGCCTCGTAGTGCCGGATGTACTCGTCCGCCCGCACACGGCGGATCGCCTCGCCGACCACTTCGAGCGGCAGGTCTTCCAGCTTGCGGAAGCGGATGCAGCATTTGCCCATGTCGAGCTTTTTGCCGGCCCGCGCCCACGCCTCGCGCAGCCATTTCTCCTGAGCGTCATTGCCGTAGCAGGCCATCAGGTAAATCGACATGTAGTTCTTCTGCGACGCCAGACCGGCGAAGGGCAGCGGCTGGGCCGGGTTGCAGTGATAGCCAGGCGGGAAAACGCTGTGCGGCACGACGTAGCCGATCATGCCGTATGACATGCACTCTTCGAACTGGCGGTCGAGGTTCTTGAGGATGACTGCGCGGACGGCCTGAAGCGCCCGACGACGATCTTCGGGAAGTTCGCCAAGGTACTTCTCGACGGTCGCGGCTTTGCTTTGCATGGCGCGCAGTCTAGCGGTGGTCCACGACCGGGCAAGTCCAGCGCGGCGTGGGTAGTCTCTCAGGTGTCCGTGCGTTTGGGGGACCGGTCTCCGGCCGGTCTCTCATTGCATGTTCGTGGAGACCGGCGCGGATCGTGGAGCGTTATTGCGCCGCGCCGCGCTCGGCGCTGCGTTTTCTCGACCAGTAGAGCAACGCGCCGCCGATGATGACACCGGCGACCGCCGACAGCGCGCCGGCCGGGATCACTGACGCACCCGTGCGGCGCTGCCTGGCGGGCGGCGGCTCGATCTGGATTTCCTCAAGTTCGTAGAACATGTTGACCTTCAGCGCCCGCACACGGCCGGTGCCTTCGTGGACCGGTCGGTTGTCGCAAAACACCTGGCCCGGCTCATACGGAAATAGGAAAGAGCTTTCCGGCTGAGGGCCCACCTGCAGGTCGCGAGCCTCGATGCTCGAAGTCCACACGGGCTCGGCGCGGCCCTGCTCGCGCGATTCGAGCAGCGCTCGCACGGGCACGGCACGCGCCGCCTCGTCGCGGCGATAGCTGATGCGAACGCTGTTGGATCCGGAGCGGAGCTTGCGCGTCCATTCGACGACGGCAAAATCGAACTCCGGATCGAGGCGGCATTCCGTCACTCCGTCCGATCCGGTTCGCGTAATGCGGACTCTCGCGATTCCGTTGTCCGAGAGCCGCGCATCGATCGACGTGTTGGGATCTGCGCGCAGCTCGGCGAATGTCGCGCGATATCCACCCGGCAGCAGCCAGTCTGTCGGCGTCCGCGTCGGCAGGAAGTCTCCCGCACGCAGAATGGCGTGCTGATTCGTGCGAGGCACGCGGTGGATCAGCATCCGGCCGTCGTCCAGGTAGAGCGAATCTTCAAACGAACCGCGACCCTGCTCGCGCGGCAGGTCGAGGTCATAGCGCGTCTCGAGGCGGACGCGCCGGCCATCCTGAGTCCAGACCATGCTGCCGCGTACGCGGCCGTCGCCCAGCCTGTATTCCGTGTGCGATTGGAGCACGGAGCTCGGCAGAGCTCGGATATCGACGGTCTGCTCGAAGTCGAAGACCGCGTGGACGGAGCTGAGGTGCTCCTGAGTCGATGCGGCGATGCTCAGCATTTGTTCGACCGCTTCGTCGCGCGTTGCACCGTCGCTTGTTCTGGAGCTGGTTGTACCCGAATCGGAGGTTGGTGGACTGGCGGCGGCGATCGGCATCATCAGCGTTGCAACGAGCAGTGAATGCGACGATCGTGCAACGCGCTGCAAGGAGGACATTGGGTTTCTCCGAACCGCGTAAGCGGCGGTCGCTGTTGTCACAAACGTACTCGCGCTACATATCACGTTGGATCGTGAATGCACCCGCGCGTCGTCCTACTATACTCATTACACCAACTGGCGCAACTTCCATCGGTATAGTAAATGTCGCGTTGACAGAGGACATCCACCCACTCGCACGCCGGGCCGACCATCGTCACACATGTGTTCCACTGATAAATCACGCCGCGCTTGGACACCGACGTGCCCTGAAACTGGCAGGGATATTACCCCGGTCACTAAACATTGGACATTTCTACCCTGCGGCGTAGCGCACGGGTTCGGCTTGGAAGTAATTCCTGATGATGTTGGGTCGGCGTTGCGTGTCGCGGAGGTAGCCTTGGAGATTGGCGATCAACTCGGGTTTGGTGGCGGGCCGCTGGCGGCCGACGGCGTTGGTTTTGACGTCGTTGTTCAGGTACTCGTCGGGGTTCAGCTCGGGGCTGTAGCCCGGCAGGAAGAAGATGCGGATGCGGTGTCGGTGGGCGTGCAGCCAATCGCGCGCCGCGGCCGAGCGATGCACCGGATGACCGTCCACGATCAGGAACACGCGCCGCCGCCGTTGGCGCAGCAAGCGGCGGCAGAAGCGGATGAAGACCTCGGCGTTGAACGAGCCTTCGAAGACCAGGAAGCACAAATGGCCGCGGTTGGTGATGCTGGACATCAGGTTGGCCCGGAAGCGCTGCCCCGTGCCGGGAATCACTGGCGTGACGCCGCGCCGGCCGTAGCTGCGGCCGGCCTGATGATCGCTGCGCGCCCCGAGCTGGTCGCCCCAGTGAATCTCGCCGTTTTCGGCCTTGGCCTGCTTCACGATCGCCGGATACTCCTGCTCCTTCCAGCGCTGCACGGCCGCCGGGTCGCGTTCGTACGCCCGCCGCAGCGGCTTCTGCGGCGTGAAGCCCCAGCGCTTCAGGTAGCGGCCCGCCGTTCGCACCGAAACGTGCAGGCCGGTGCGCTGCGCGATCAGGTCGCGGACCGCCTCGCGCGTCCAGAGCGCGAAGGGCAGCTTGAGTTGATCGGGCGTGCGGTCGGTGATCTGCCGGACGATGGTCGCGGCCTGCTGCGCCGGCAGACGCGGCTGCGGCGGCCGGCCGCGCTGCTTGGAGCGCAGCGAGGTGATGTTGCCGGCCTCGACCTTGGCCAGCCAGGTGTCGATCGAGGTGCGCGAGACGCCGAACGTGCGGGCCGCGACCGACTTCTTCGTGCCGCCGCGGATCGCCGTGACGACGCGAATGCGAATCTGCTCCTGGGCCTCCGGCGACAGCCTGCGTGTATCGAGTTGGCTCATGCATGAAGTATATCACAAAGCCACAGAATGTCCAATATTATATGGCCGGATTAATAAGTCGTCCAGGAACAGCATTCGTAGGCGCCCGGGTCGCATCCGTTATACACCTGGCTCGCGCACGTGTAGCCGCTGCCCTGGCCGAATGCGAGCAAAGGTATCGATGCGGCGATCATCGCGAGTCCAACGGCGCGCATGACGTCTTTGATTTGTAATTCGTACATGTTTTGGTCTCCACAGCCCAAACAAACGGACAATGTGCACGGCAGCGACCCGACGTAGCGGAGGTAGCGGAGGTAGCGGAGCACGGACCCAAAGCCGCATGCTGCGCGACGTCATTATAAATTCGAGTATGATCGCGCCGCGTACCGAAGTCAAGCCGAAAGTCGATTTCGCATCGCGAATGTGAAACAAGTCTCTCCCGGAACCTGTCCGGAATCCGAGCCGCGTGAAAGCAAGTGGTATTTCAGGCCTACACCTGTGCCGTGTGAGCACCTGACGGGCCGATCGCTCAGCCGATGCGATCCAGCCGCGACAGGCTCTCGCGCCGCCACGCCAGCAGCAGCCAACCCGCCACGCCGGCCAGAATGAACGGCGCCCCGAGCATCGTGGCGACCGGCGGCTTTTCACCGACGATGACAAACGTGAAGAGCGGATTCAGAACCGTCTCGAGCAGAAGCAGCAGCGACGCCCGATGGGCTTCGATGTACTGCAGCGCCCACGAGAACATCAGATACGGCAGCGTGAATTGCACCAGGCCCAGCACGACGATCAGGATGAACTGCCGGCTTTCGATCTGGTCCACGCCGGACGCGATCACGGCCGGCGCCAGCAGCAGCCCCGAGCCGACCGCGTTCATCGCCACGACAACGAGCGGGTTGACCGCCCGCAGCCCGCGCAGGAAAACCGTCAGCGCCCCGTATCCCATCCCGCTCGCCAGCGCCAGCCCCACGCCGCTCAGCCCGTGCGACGCGTAGCCCGAGAGAATGATGCCGATGCCCGCCATGCAAACCAGCAGCACCCAGCCCTCCGAGCGCCCCGGCCGCTCGCGCAAAAGCAGTGGTGAAAGCAGGAACACCCACACCGGCGACGTGTATTGCAGCAGGATCGCCGTCGCCGCGTGAACCTTGGTGGTGGCGGCGACAAAACAGTAGGTCATGATCGTGAAGGCGATCACGGATGCGATCGGCCAGCCGATCGAGACGTTGCGCAGCGTGTCCAGCCGCCGCAGCGCCAAAGGCAGGAAGAACACGCCGCCCACGAGCGAGCGATAGCAGGCAATGGAGAGGCCGGAGACGCCGCCGCCCTCCGCGCCGCCGGCGTACAGCAGCTTGATCAGCGGGCCGTTGAGACTCCAGAGGGCTGCGCAGCCGACCAGCGCGGCGATCGCGAACCACTTCCTCCCGGGGTCAGCCGCGCCATTCATGGCGGAAGTATAGCGGCGCCGGCGAACGGCCTGGGATCAGAGCCGCGCGCGTGAGCAAGCGGTTCTTATGCCTCCGCTCCCTTGCGGTCGCGGCTCGGAAAGACCAGAAATCGGCTGCAGCCGTCGCATGCTTTCTGCCCGGCGCTTGTCGCTTGCGGTGCGCGCGGTTGTATAATCCGCGGCGGCTCGCGCAAGGCGGCGCGGGCGGGACCGCTTTTTTCGCTGGGGTACGACGATGCGCACGGAAGTGAAACTGGCCCTGGTGGTCGCAACCGCGATGATCGCCGGCGGCATCTACTGGGCTTCGCGGCAGGTGGGGTCCGGCAAGAGTCCGTCGGAAATTCCGATGGACGCGAAGAAGATCGAGAAAAACGCGCAGGACGCTGCGGCCAAAAAACCGCCGGCGACCCCCGCCGGGCCGCAGCGGCAGACGCCCGCGCGGCCCACGCCTTCCCCTGCAACGACGAATCAACCCGCGCCGAGCGGAGCGCCCAGCGCCACGCATCGCGATGCGCCTCCGCCGCAGAACACACAACCCAAGCCGCCGGCCGACGCGCCGCGCCTGCCGCCGCTCGCGAGTGACCCGCGCGGCACATCGGCTGAACCCTCGCGCCCGACGACGCCGCTGAGCAGTGCGCCGCCCGCAACGACTCGACCTGCGGCGGCTGAGCCGCCGTTCCTGTCTAGCTCGTCTCAGCCGTCGATCAGTCGCCCGCCTCCCTCCGGCACGCCCGGATCGCCGGCGACGGATAAGCCCGCCGACAGGCGCGAGCCGGGCGTCGCCACCCCGCCGCTGAAAGAGCCGGCGCCGCGAACCGATGACATCAACACCCGCTTGCAACCGTTGGACAAGCCGGCGCCGGCCGGCGCGGCAAAGCCTGCGGCCACGCCCGGCGGCGGCTCGAAAACGTACGCCGTCCAGGAGGGGGACACGCTCAGCGCGATTGCTCGCGAGCAGCTAGGCGATGAAAACCTGTGGCCGCGCATCGCCGCCGCCAATCCGGGCGTGAACCCCGACCTGCTGAAAGTCGGGCAGACGCTCACCATTCCTGAGAAGGGCGCGCCGGCGAAACCGGCTGCAAGCGACGCCGCCAAGCCCGCGCCCCCTCGCAACGGCGAAACGGCCAAAGCGCCCGGCACGCCGCCGCCGAGCGGAGTGGCCGCGCCGCCGGCGCGTCCCGACGCCGCCAAGCCGGATGCCCCGCCGAAAGCCGGCGGAGCGACGTACGTGGTCGGCCGCGGCGATACGCTGCGCAGCATCGCGCGCAACGTCCTGAAGGACGGCGGCAAGTGGCGGCAGATTTACGAACTCAACAAGGACAAGCTGCAATCGCCGGACGTGATCCCGGAGGGCGTAGAGCTGCGGCTGCCGCCGGTCAACGGCGCCGCGAAGCTGCCGCCCGACAGCGGCAAGACGGGCAACGGTGCGGCCAAGTCTTCCAAGCCGGCCAGCAAGCCGAGCAGCCCGGCCGGCGGCGCGCGGCGCTGAGACAGGAACGCCTGCGTGATTATCACGATTGACGGCCCGGCCGGGTCCGGAAAGAGCACCGCGGCGCGCAAGCTGGCGGCGCGGCTCGAGATTCCCTACCTCGACACCGGCGCGATGTACCGCGTAGTAACGCTCGCGGCGCTGGAACGCCGCGTCGATCTGACCGACGAAGCGGAGCTCGTGAAGCTGGCGGAATCCGACCTGTACCACCTGGACCTGGGATCGACGCACATCCGCGTCACGCTCCGCGGCCACGACGTGACCGAGGAAATTCGCTCGATGCGCGTCAGCGAGCACACGCGCTTCATCGCCGCTTCGCCCGGCGTACGGCACGTGCTGATCCGGCGGCAGCGTGAGATCGGCCGCCGTCTGGGCTCGATGGTCACCGAGGGCCGCGACCAGGGCACGGCGGCGTTTCCCGACGCGGACGTCAAGTTTTTCGTTCAGGCCGACGCGCAGCGCCGCGCCGAGCGCCGCTATCACGAGCTCATCGCCGAGGGAGAGGATGTGACGCTGGAGGAGGTCCGCCGCAACGTGGAGGAGCGCGACCGCACCGACTCGAACCGGTCGGTGGCGCCGCTGATCAGGCCGCCGGGGGCGATCGAAATCGACACGAGCCAGATGAGCATCCACGACGTGGTGGACTGCATGTTCCGGCACGTGGAGCAGGCGCGCGGCGCGCGCCGCGGCTCGCCTGCTCCTGAATTTGTGCAGCCAGAGAAACACCGCGCATGAGCGGGACCGGGCGTGCGCGATTGACTGATTCCTCAATCCCCGACGGCTCAGCGGAGCTTCCAGCCTAGTGGCCCCGATGCGTCCCTGGTACCGCTTCTGCCGCATCGCGTGCCAGGCTCTCTTCACTCTGTTTTTCCGCGGGCGCGTCTTCGGCGTGCGGAACGTGCCGCAGACCGGCGGCGTGCTGCTGGTCTGCAACCATCAGAGCTACCTCGATCCGGTACTGGCGACGCTGGCGCTGCCGCGCGAGTGCCACTACATGGCCCGCGATACGCTTTTTGAGAACCCGTTTTTCAAGGGTTTGATCGAATCGCTCAATGCCTTCCCCATCAAACGCGGGACGGCGGACATGCGCGCGATCAAGGAGACGCTGCGGCGGCTGAAGAACGAGCAACTGGTCGTCACGTTTCCCGAGGCGACGCGCACGCGCGACGGCTCGATCGGCCCCATGCAGCCGGGCGTGGTGCTGCTGGCGCGCAAGACCAACGTGCCCATCGTGCCCACGCTGATTCTCGGCGCGTTCGAGTCCTGGCCGCGGCAGTCAAATTTCCCGCATCCGCGGCCGGTGCTCGTGGCTTACGGCGAGCCGATCCGGCCGGAGGCGCTGGCGCAGGTGGATGACGAAGCGTGTATCCGGATGGTTCGTGATCGCGTGCTGGAGCTGCAGAAGCGGTACGCCGGTCACGTCATGTTGAGCAAGAGCGTCTGACAATTCCTGGCCGTGTCACCCCGGACGCGAGCGGGAGCGCGGACACAAGGGTGGGACGGGCGTCTCGCCCGTCCCCGCGGTCGATCGGAACGGGCAAGATGCCCGTTCCACCCGAAAAAAAAGACGCGGGCCGCTCTCAAGCGCGGCCCGCGCCTCGTATTCTCCTGCCGGCGCCCGATCGCAATCCAATGCGATCCGGCTCAGCGTCGATTCCTAGAATTCAACCGGCTCAAGCATGCCGCGGCTTTCCAGGTAGCCCGTCAGCACCGTCTCGAACGTCTCCGGATCGAGCACGTCGAAGCTGAAGAACTCCGCATACGTGAGCGACGTCTCCGACACCGGCTCGATGAACACCTCGTCGGTCCCGATGAAGATGCCGCCGATCAAGCTGTCCACGCGCTCGACGTAGAACTGGATGAACACGCCGAACTCGCCCACCGAAATATCGGTCACTTCCATGTACACGGACGCATCGGCGGTGTCGAAGTTGACCGTGTCGCCGATGGCCTCGACCGAGTAGACGATGTCGTCTTCTTCCTCGGGCGTGGAGAAGCCCAGATAGAACGTCACGGTGCCGCCGAAGATGTCGACGTCAAACGTGTCTTCAACCGGATCGATCTGCGTCGAGGTTCCTTCGGAGTCGAACAGCTCGCCGTTGACCTCGACCGTGCCGGTCCAGTTGCCTTCGACGCCGAATTCGTCGGTCGGCTCATCTTCCTCCTTGACGCCGATGCGGACCGTGTCCGTGCTGGTGTTTCCGGCTGCGTCGGTGACCGTCAGCAGGAAGGCGTAGTCGCCGGCTTCGGCCGCGTCAAAGAAGGTCACGATGTCCGTGTTGTTGTCGATCGTGGCCTCCGGGCCGTCGATCTGCGTCCACTCGAACGTCAGGTCGCCGCCCTCCGGATCGCTGCTTTCGGTCGCGTCCAGTTGGACCTGGTCGCCGACCAGCGCCTCCTCCGCGGCCTTGGCGACCGCGTTCGGGGCGTCGTCCTTGTCGGGATCGTCGTCGCCATGCGGCGTCGGGTCGCAGGCGTCGCCCTTGCCGTCGCCGTCCGCGTCCGACTGGTCATCGTTGGCGACCGATGGGCAGTTGTCCTCGGAATCCGAAATGCCGTCCTCGTCCGTGTCCTTGCTCGGATCGTCATCCGGAGCCGCCGAGCCGATGGCCACCTTGACCGTGTCCTGATCGGAACCGCCGCGCCCGTCTTCCACGGTGACCACAAACTCATAGTCGCCGGCGCGCTCCGCGACGAAGCTGGCCTGCGGCTGGTTGTCGTTTGTGATTTCGACCTGCGGCCCCTGTGTCTGCGACCAGGTGAACGACAGCGGATCGCCGTCCTGGTCTGTGCTGGCGTTGCCGTTCAGCGTGACGGTGTCGCCGATGAACGCGTTCTTGTCCGGGCCGGCGTTCGCAGTCGGCACGAGGTTGACCGTGGGCGGTGTGAAGTCGGTCGGGCAACCGCTGCCCGGCAGCAACGTCACGAGGACGGCCGCGCATAGGACAACCATACTGCGTGGGAACGTACGTCTCTTCATGTGTGTCTCCCTTCTCTGGAAGCTGCCTGTGGACCCTGGCAGCAGAATGAGCGACAGAACGCTACCGCGCTCACGGGTCGCCCGCAAGTTCTGCCTCTGCCTGATAGGAAACGCCAAGTCCGCGTCCTCACTAACGCGCTGCCTGCCCCAAATCCGATGGACCGTCCGTTCCTTCGTGAGTAATCTCCATAACACCATGCAGACACACGAGATTCGAATTCGTGCCGCCGCCCCTGCCGACGCCGACACCCTCGCCGACTTCAACCTCGCCATGGCGCTCGAAACCGAGGACCGCCGGCTCGACGAGTCGAAAGTCCGTCGTGGCGTCGCGGCGCTGCTGGCCGACGCCCGGCATGGCGTGTACTACGTCGCCGAGGCGGGCGCGCGAATCGTGGGACAGATGCTCATCACCTACGAATGGAGCGACTGGCGCAACGGGCGGTTCTGGTGGATCCAGAGCGTCTACGTCTTGCCCGACGCGCGCCGCCTGGGCGTGTATCGCGCGCTGCATCGCGCCGTCGAGGAAACGGCCCGCGCCACGCCGGGCGTCTGCGGGCTGCGGCTATACGTCGATCGCGAGAACACCCGCGCGCAGCAGGTCTACCGCGAGATGGGTATGGTCCAGACGGACTATTTGCTGTTCGAAACCGATTGGGCCTGACGGTAGCGTCGGCCCTCTGTGGCCGACGGCGGCTTCTTGCGGGGTTTTCGGGCATCGTCGGTCACAGAGGGCCGACGCTACGGTCCGTCAGACACGGAGGTCCGACGCAGCAGGTTCACCATGAACGCGCGCTATTCGCCTCTGCTTCGCCATTTGTCGCCGTTTGGCGTCGCCGGACTCCTGGCTTCGCTCGTCGGGTGCGCCGCCACCTGGCCCGCCGACGTTGAATTCGCGCTCCGTCGCGCCGGCCCAAACCGTTCCCAGCTCGAGCACGTGCTCGATTCGTATCGCCGCAGCGGCGACTCGCGCAAGCTCCTGGCGGCCCAGTTTCTCATCGCGAACATGCCCGAGCACGGTTTCGTGGAATACGCGCTGCGGACGGTCGCGGGCGAGGACGTTTCATTCGACGCGCTGAACTATCCGAACTTCGCCGCGGCGCAGGCGGCGCTGGACGCGCTCGAGAAAGAGCGCGGCACCCTGGATTTTCAGAAAGCGAAATTCGTCAGCGATCTGCAGACCATCACCGCCGACACGCTGTCCGAGAATATTGAGCTGGCGTTCGAAGCGTGGCGCACCAGGCCCTGGGCCCGGGCGCTGACCTTCACCGCCTTCCTCGAGCACGTTCTGCCCTATCGCGGCAGCAACGAGCCGATCAACTCGACCCGTCGCACGCTGCTGGATCGCTACGCCGACCTGCCGGGGCGGATGAAGGACGCGTCCGACATGGCGGAGGCGGCCCGGCTGATCGAAACCGATGTTTCGGCCTGGGTCGGCTTTGACGAACTTTACTATCTGCACCCGACGGATCAGAGCTTCGAGGAGATGTCGCAGCGCCGCAAAGGCCGCTGCGAGGACATTACCAACATGCAGCTTTACGCGCTGCGCGCCTGCGCCGTCGCGGTCGCGTCGGACTACACGCCGTGGTGGGCCGACCGCGACAACAACCACGCCTGGAGCGTGGCGCTCGACGCCCGCGGGCGCGGCAGGGCGGGGCTATCCAACCGGGCCGCGAAGATCTACCGCAAGACCTACTCGCGAAGCGCCGACAGCCTGGGGGCCATCCGCCGGCCGGATGAGGCCGTGCCGCCGACGCTGACCAGTTCTCACGTCATCGACGCGACCGATCAGTATCTGCCCGTCAGCGACGTGGTCGTGCAGCTCGATCAGCCTCACGCCGAAGGCACGCGCTTCGCGTACCTGTGCGTTTTCAACGGCGGTGAGTGGCGGCCGATTCACTGGGGGCGCATTGCGCCGGGAAGCGCCGCCCGGACCGTGTTCACGCGCATGGGGCGCAACATCGCGTATCTGCCGGCGTACTTTGAGGAGGGGGAAGTTCGCCCGGCCGCGCCGCCCTTCATCCTGACGCCGGCAGGGACGATTCGCTTGCTCGACGCCGACGCTCCTGCGACGTCGGTCGAGTTGAGCGCGACCATCCCGACCACGCCCGATGCCGATACGCGCCGCGACAAACCGCTCATCGCCGTTGAATCCGGGAAGACCTATGAGCTGTTCGCGTGGCAGAATGGCTGGCGCTCGCTGGGAAGGAAGATCGCCGGCCGCGAGCCGGTTTCGTTCGATGCTGTGCCCGCCGGGCGGCTGCTGTGGCTGGTCGCCGACGGCTCGCGCAAGCTGGAGCGGATTTTCACGATCGAAGAGGGGCGGCAGGTGTTCTGGTGAGGTGGACGTCCGACTCGGAGGTCGGACGCTACGGCCGTCCGACTCGGAGGTCGGACGCTACGGCCGTCCGACTCGGAGGTCGGACGCTACGGCCGTCCGACTCGGAGGTCGGACGCTACGAATGCACGACAAGAGCAATCACAAATCACAAATGGGAGACGGAAAACGCCGGGAACGGTCGGCCGCGGGGCATTGTTTCAATCTTCAATTTCCCATTTCTCATGTTCCATTTTGCCATTCGGGTTTCGCCGGCCGGCGTCCGACTCGAGCGTTGGAGGTTTCGGCGCGCGCCAGATCGAGCGCTTCACGCACGATGTCCGGCTCGGTCGGCAGCACGGCGTTCGCCGCCGGGCCCAGCGGTGTGTAGGTGTCCAGCCCCGTCAGCCGCGCGGCCAGCACGTCTTCTGCCGCCCGCTCCGCGACCAGCGCCAGGATCGCCTCGGCAATCCCGCCCGTGTAGCGGCCTTCGTCAACCACCAGCAATCGGCCCGTCGCGCGGGCCTGCTCAAGAATAAAGTCCTCGTTCAGCGGATTCAGCCAGCGCAGGTCAACCACGCGTGCGGCGACGCCGTGCTGGTCGCGCAGCATCCTGGCCGCGCGCAGCGACATGTACAGCCCGTTGCCGTACGTCATGATCGTCAGCCCATCCGCCTCTTCGTGATAGACCGCGCCGTCGCCCAATCGAATCGCCTCATTCGGCGGCGGATAGGCCGAGAGCCAGCCGCGATCGTCCGCGGTGTGCAGGTCCTTGGTCATGTAGAGCGCGATCGGCTCTATGAAGCACACGACGCGCCCGTCCACCTTCGCCAGCGCCAGGCACGTCCGCAGCATTTTTACCGCGTCGTCGCCGCGCGACGGCACGGCGATCACCAGCCCCGGAATGTCGCGCAGCGCCGCAAGGCTGTTGTCATTGTGAAAATGGCCGCCGAAGCCCTTCTGATAGCCCAACCCCTGGATGCGCACCACCATGGGGTTGCTGAATTGCGCGTTTGAAAAGAACTGCGTTGAGCACGCCTCGCCGCGGAGCTGGTCGATCGCGTTGTGCACGTACGCCAGGTACTGAATCTCCGGCGCCGGCAGCAGTCCCAGATGCCCCGCGCCGATGGCCATGCCGAGAATGCTGGTTTCATCCAGCAGCGTGTTGAACACACGCGCCAGCCCGAAGCGCGCCGACAATCCGGCCGTGACGTAATAAACGCCGCCGCGGGCCGCCACGTCTTCGCCGAAGATCATCATCTCCGGATACTTCGCTAACAGATCTCGCAGCCCCCAGTTCAGAATCTGCGCCAGGTGCCGCGGCGGCTGAAACTCGGGCAATCGCGGCCGCTCGCCGAGCTTTGAGAAGCCCGGGGTGCTGTCAAGCGCGAAGGCGTGAACGCGCGCGTCCTCCGCCGACACGCGCGTCGCCTCGGCGTGCACGCGGTCGGCGTGGTAGGGGGCCAGCGGCGCCGTCACCTCCACCGCCGAGGTCAGCTTCGGCGCGTCGCCGATTCGGGCCGCCTCCGCGGCGACGCGCTGCCGCGTGTCTTCGTACAGCGCCAGGACGTCGTCGGCGTCCATGAAACCGCCGTCGAGCAGCAGCCGCGCTGAATGCAGGAGCGGATCTTGCGCTTCGGCCGCCTCAATCTGCTCCAGCGGGTGGTATTCGGTCTCGGGATCGGTCCCCGCGTGCCCGAGCAGCCGCACGACCTTCATATGGAGAAACGCGGGCTTGCGCATCCCGCGGACGTACGCCGCCGCTTGGCGGGCGGTCCTCAGCGCATCCACCAGGTCCAGGCCGTTGCAGCGGAAATAGCGAATCGCCGGGCGCTGGGCGCAAGACGACTCAATCCAGTTCGTCGCGGTGTGCACCGAAATGCCGATGCCGTTGTCTTCGCACACCAGCAGCAGCGGCACGGGCAGGTTCTGATAGGCCGCGTAGCTGCACATGTTGAACGCGCCCTGCGAAACGCTGTGATTCACGGTCGCGTCGCCGAACGTGCAGAGCATGATGCTGTCGCGCGGGATTTCCCCATGCGCCCCGACAATCGGAGAGACGTTCAGCCGCTTGCAGCGCTCCAGCGCCAGCGCCGCACCGACCGACTTGGGCAATTGGCTGGCGATCGTGCTCGTCTGCGGCAACACGCACAGCGGCGCGCTGCCCCACACCTTGTGCCGCCCGCCCGAGATGGGGTCGAGCGTGCTGGCCATGAACGACAGCAGCGTGTCGCGGATGAAGTCGGCCCCGATCTGCCGCGAGCGCTCGGCCATGAGCGCCCCGGCGCGGTAGTGCAGGAAAGCGGGGTCGCTGAAGCGCAGCGCCCGCCCCAGCACGGCATTGCCCTCGTGCCCGCTGGAGCCGATGGTGTAGAAGCCGCGATTGCTCTTCCGCAGCTCGCGGGCCATCAGATCGAGCCGGCGGCTGAGCACCTGCGACTCGAACAGCTCCGAGAGCACGCGCCCGGTGATGTCGGGCGTGTCGGCGCCGACCGGCTCATCCAAGGGCCGGCGGGCGCGTGCGTGACAGGTCTGTGCGGCTTGCTGACAGAACTGCACGAAGTTGCGGTCCACCACTTCGGCACGGTTCATCGTAAACGCGGGCGCGGCCATAGGGCGGGAAGTATAGCGGGCCGGTCCGTTCGGCCGCAGTCGCCGATGGGGATATTCGTTCAGCGCGCGGCGCGCTCCAGCAGCGCGCGGACTTCCGGCGGAATTGAGATGGATGCGAACCGCCCGGCCTGCATGCGGGCGCAGACGGCCGTGGTCTCCGCCAGAGCCAGGCGCTGGCCGGCGCGGGAAAACTCGACCTGAAAGGTGTAGGACTTCTGCCCAACGCGCGTGACGCGCAGCGACAGGTCGATTTCATCTTCAAACCGGGCCGGACCATCGTACTCACAGCGGGTCGCCACCCGCGGCCAACTGATGGCGCCTTCGACGGCGTGCGCGTCCTGCACGATGCTCATGCCCAGCGAGCGCCAGAAGGCGTGCTCGATGTCCTCCATCCAGCGGTAGTAGTTGGAGAAGTGCATCACGCCCGCCAGGTCCGTCTCGCTGAAGGCCACGCGCCGCGTAATGTTGAAGCAAGATTCGCCCATGATTACCTGCCGGCCAGAGAGTCTGTGAGTTTCTTTCGCGTGGAACGGGCATCGTGCCCGTTTCTGAGGCCGCACGGACGGGCGAGACGCCCGTCCCACCCAAATGTTCAGAACTCAGAGGCCGGCTTCTCAGGCTACCGCGGGGCGCCGCGTGACGCTACGGCGGCGGCGCCTTGGGTTGCGTGACAGTTTGGCGGGGTCGCAATCCGAGCCCCAAGCGCGAGCGCGCGGGTGTTTAGGCGAGTGTCACCCAACTCTGAAAATGCCCACGCGCTTGCGCTTGGGGCTCGGGTCCCGGCGGGCCGCCGCCCAAACTGTCAGACACCCGGCGCCTTGCGGCGGGCGGCCAGGATGGCGCGGACGAGATCGGGCGGCACATCGCGGCAAGGGTCGGCCTCGTCGCCGCCGGCGGCGCGCGCCAGGGCAATCGTGGTGCGGTAAGACTTGAGGTACGCGACACAGGGCGGGCAAACCGACAGATGGTTCTCGAAGGCGCGCAGCTCGTCGACCGGCAGCTCGCCGGCGTCGTAGCTCATCAGGAAATCGAAAATCTCGCGACAGGTCACGTCTCAGCTCCGCGCATGTACGGGTCCAGCAGCGTTCGCAGCGCCTGCCGCGCGCGGTGCAGGCGCGTTTTCACTGCGTTGACCTCGATTCCCAGCAGGCGGGCGGTCTCTTCGGTGTCCAGGCCGTCGAGGTCGCGAAGTTGAAGCACAATCCGATAGGACTCGGGCAGCTTCGCGATGCAGTTGCGAACAAGCTCGCGCATCTCGCGACCGGCCGCGGCCTCATCCGACCGTTGCCAGTCGACCGCCGGGTCCGCCTGGTGGCCGTCGGTCAGAAACGCGGGCAGCAGCGACTCGATCGACTGCTCCGGGCGGCTCTTGCGGCTTCGCAGACGCATCAATGCGGCATTGACTGTGATGCGGTGCAGCCAGGTGGAGATACGCGACTGCCCGGAGAACGTGCCGATCGCCTTGAACGCCGACAGGAACGCCTCCTGCACGACTTCGCCGGCGTCGTCCTCGCTGGGCAGCATCCGCCGCGCGACGGCCAGCATTCGTCCGCCGTGCGTGCGGACGAGCAGCTCGTAGGCCTGCTCGTCGCCGGCGCGGAGCGCTTGGAGCAGCGCGGGATCATCGTGCTCGACGTTCGGCATGCGGAGGACTCAGCCCACCAGTGGCCCACCGCGGACGATACTGGCGAAGTCCGCGGGCGGCAATCTGGCGAACCGGCCGGTACTGGTCAAGGGGCGCATCCCCATACAGGTTGCGATCGGCGGCGTCTTTCCGAACCCGCCGCACCAAGCGGCGGGGTGACGGTCGTTTGCGACTGGCGCCCCACAGGCCGCGGACGTCACCCCGCCGCTTGGCGCGGCGGGTTCGGACGGATCGCCACCTGATACTGAATGCACCCTGGTCAGGTTGTACGGTGGGTGCCGCATCATGGCACCCGAACGTGACCAGCACCGATCGGCCTCAGGCCGGTCCCCCCAGGCGCTTGGGCAAGCGTACAATTCGCTCATGACGCACTCTGTTCGGACCGCTGTCTGCGTCCCGCTCGCGCCACGGGGCGGTGCGATCCTGCATGCGTTGTTCGCCTCCTACCTTGCCTCGAGCCTGCTCGCGGCCGCCGCCGCGTTTGGGCAGGCGCCGGAGCAGGACGTGACGCCGGTGTCCGCGGCGCTGCCGGAGAGCAACGAAGCGGCGATTCTGACCGCGCAGGTGGAGCAGGCACTGCAGTTCGGCGACTACCGCCTGGCGATCAGCCTGACGCGCAGAATCGCCGAGCTTCCCGAAGGGCTGGTCGCCGTCCCGGGGGCGCGAACCTATTACCCGGTCTGGCGCCAGGCGCTGCGGCTGTTGGCGCAGCTTCCGCCGGAGGCGAGCGAGCTCTATCGGCAGATGTACGACGCGCAGGTGCGCGCGGAGCTGGACGACGCGGCGCCGCGGGGCGACTTGCCTGCGCTCAGGCGGCTGTTTCGAACGCACCGCGCCAGCGGGCAGTGGGAAGCCGTGGGCGGCGAGCTGGCGGCGCAGCTCATCGACCGGGGCGAGTTCGGTGAGGCGATCGACGTCCTGCGGGTGATGTCGGAGAACGCGACGTCGCGCGCCGCGGACGTGGCGGCGCAGCTCGCCGTCGCGCTGGGCCACGTGGGCGCGACCCGCGCCGCGGGGCGCACGCTCGAGCGGCTGGCCACCGAGCTGCGGGCTCATCCGCAGCCGGGCTGGCCCGAGCGGCTGGCGCTGCTTCAGGCGTGGCTGGGAGCCAGCGCCGCGGCCGGGCGGGGCGACGGGATGACGCTGGAGCCGCTTCGTTCGATCGACGCCAACTGGTCGCTGCCGCTGACGCCGGCGAGCTCGGGCGTGTTCGACAACGACGACCAGGTGGCCGAGACGATGGATACGCTGCGGCGGTTGCCGCTGATCGAGCCGGTGCTTGACGACGATATGCTCTTCGTGCGCGGGCGCGGCACGCTGTGGGCCATCGACGCGCTGACGCTGACCCTGCGTTGGCGGATGGGGGACATGCGGCAGGCGGGCGGAGCCGTGCAGCCGGAACGGCACGACGAGCCGGGTGAGGAGGACAGCCCGCCGCTATCAGACGACGCGTCGCTGCTGTTTTCGCACGCCTTGCGGCACGCCATATCGACCGGTTTCGGCAAGGTCTTCACCATCGAAGGGCTGACGCTGGCGGACCAGGACGCCGAGCGCTTCGGCTGGCAGGGCATCGGCAACGATGCGCCCGGACCGGTTCCCAACGCGCTCGTCGCTCGCGACCGGGCTGACGGACAGATCGTATGGCGAGCCGGCGTGGATGCCGATGATCCGCTCTTCGGCGTTGCGTTCCAGGACGCGCCGCTCATCGCGGGCGGCGCAATCTGCACCGCCATCCAGCGCGGCAACGAACTGCGCGTCTGCCTGATCGATCCGGAAAGCGGCAAGTTGCGAAGTGAAGTGATGGTGGTCGGGCCGCCGACCGCGTTCTCGGCGCTCGGCGGGCGCTGCCTGCTCACGTGCGATGAAACGACGGTGTATCTCTGCACGGGCAACGGCGTGGTCGCCGCGCTGAGCCGCGATGACCTGTCGTGGAAGTGGGCCGCGGTCTATCCGGGCACAAGGCAGGAGCGTCGCGGGCGCTGGCGCTGGATGCCATCGTCGCGCATCCGGATGCACAGCCTCGGCGCGCAGCGGCCGCTGATCGCGGAAGATCTGCTGATCGTCTGCCCGCCGGACGCGCCGTTCGTGTTCGCCTTCGACCGCTTCAACGGCCGCCAGGTGTGGCCGCCCATTGAGCGCTCGGCGTTCGATTTCGTGGTTGGGCCGGCGGCCGAAGGGTTGCTGGTGGCGGGAAACAGCGTGGTCTGCCTGGACCTGGCTGACGGCCACACGGTCCGCTGGCGCTCGGTGACCATGGAGATCGCCGGCCGCCCGTGCGTCGCGTCCGATCGTGTCTACGTGCCGACGACGGGAGGACTGGTCACGCTCGACGCCCGCACCGGGCGCGTACTCGACGACGCCGGCCAGGCGATGGCGGAGAGCGTGCGGCGCTCAGCCACGCCGACGGGCGTGGGCGCGGCGCTGCTGACGGACGGCCGCGCGCTCTACGGCGTGTCGCCCAACGGCGTCTTCAAGCAGCCGGATGCGGCCGCGGCGCGGGCGCAGGTGGACGAGCTGCTGGCCGCCGCGCCCGCGGACGCGCGGGCGGTGCTGGCCGACGCGTGGCTGAAGCTGCTCTCGGGACACGACGAGGCGGCGCTCGACGCGCTGCGTTTGCTGCAGCGTGGTGACGCTCAGGTTGCCGCGGCATGCGACCGGCTGCTGACGGGCGTGTTTCTGGCGCTCGCGCGAAAATCGCCCGACGCCGCCACCCGGCTGGACTGGCTGAAGCGGGCCGCGACGCTTTCGCCGGGTCCGGACGGCGCGGCGGCCGGGCTGATGCTATACGTGGGGCGAACCCTCGAGGAAAGCGGGCAGTTGGAGGCGGCGACGGCGCACTACTGTGACATGCTCTCGGGCATGTCGGCTGACGCCGCCATCGACCGCAGCGATCCGCGTCTGCGTCGCGCTGGCTGGTCCCTGGCGCTGGAGAGGCTCGACGCGCTGCTGGCGGGAGCGGACGGGGCGGTGGAAAGCACGTTGTCGCAGCGGGCGGCGGCGGCCGGCGCGGCGCGCGACTACCGACTGCTGCGGCGGCTGCGCGGCGCGGCGCTGCCGGAGCGGACCCGGGCCGAAATTGACGCGGCGCTGGCGGCTTCCGACCTGCCGTATGAGCTGGCGTTCGAGTTTGCCGAGTCGGCCGCGCAGCGCGGCGGTGAGCCGGGGATGTTGCTGGAGCGCTGGGCGGCGCACGTTGCGCTGGGGCGCTTCGCCGAGGCGCAGCAGGATCAGGCGCGCTGCACCGAGGCGTTCGGCGCGGGCGTCGGGCTGAGCGACGCCGAGCGGAGCCTGCTGGCGCGCGTTCAGCGGGACATGGAGAAGCTGGTCCGCGAGCAGACGCCGCCCTTTGATCCGACGTTTTTCCGCCCCTGGCGACTGCCGGCGAGCGAGCTGCTGCTGCCGATCGGCGGCGTCCCGAGGGACGCGGCGTTTGTGCTCGCGCGGAGCCTGTCGGATGACGCCCGCCTGGTGCGGCTGGTGAGCGTGGCGTCGGGGCAGACGTGGCGAAGCTGGACGGACGGGCTGGAGCGTCACAGCGGCGCCGCAGCGATCACTCACGCGTTTTTCAACGAGCGGCTTGGGCACGGTGATGTGGAAAGCGCCTGGCCGGTCGCCACGTTCGGCGCCCTGGCCGCGGCGCCGGTCGCGGGCGGGTTGATCGGCGTGGGCCTGGCGCCGATCGGCCCGGAAAAGCGGGCCGGCACGCGCCTGTGGGAATATCCGCTGCCTGAATGGGGCGAGCTTCCGCCTGACTTTCATCAGGTCTGCGCGGTCGGTCCGGAGGGCGTCTGCCTGTTGACGCCGCGGCGACGGCTGGTGCTGCTCGACTGGCATGACGGACATCCGATCTGGGAGCGTGAGCTGGGTTCACTGGACGCGGTTCGCATCGCGCGCGCCGGGCAGACGCTGGTGATTCTGGATCGCGACGATCAGCTTTCGTCGCTCGCGTGGCGCGACGGTCGAAACCTCGATCGCTTTCAGTCCGACAATCTGGTGGTGCATGACCTGCTCGCGCTCGAAAACACGGTGATCGTCTGGAGCGATCTGGGCGTGACGGCGATCGACGCCCAGACGCGCGAGGTTCTCTGGACGCATCAGGAACCGACCGACGATCTGCACGCTCTGGACGCCGCCGGCGGATGCCTCGCGCTGCATCACGCGGGCGGCGGCGTGGCGCTGCGCGACGTGCATTCGGGAGAGGCGCTGCTGCACGGTCCGCTGCCGGACGTGGGCGACCTGACCGCGGTCGCGCGTTCGGCGACGCGCGCCTACCTTGCGGGCATCGGCGCCGCGCCCGGGGCCGGGGCGCTACGGTCGAACGTGCAGATCTGCTGCGTCGAGCTGCCGAGCGGCCGGAAGATATGGTCCAACGTGATCGAGTCGCTTGTTCCTGTGACGTGGGGAGCGCTGACGGCGAATCCGCAGTACATCCCGGTGTTGATTGAACGGTCCGGCGCCGACGGTTCGCCCGAGGCGCGCGTGGCGAGCCTCGCGATTCAACTCATCGAGCGCGAGTCGGGCCGGGCGCTGGAGCCGCTGCCCATCTCCGAGCATTTTCGCAACGCGGACACGGGCGGCCCGACCTGCCTGCTGACGACGTCGTCACGGATGATCGTGCAGTTCGGCGGTTCGATTGCAGCCTTCGGGCTCTCGCGCACGACGCGCGAGCCTTGACGAGGAGAACGCATGAGTGCGTTTCACTTCACGCACCGCTCCCTTACGGTCGCGGCTCGGATGACGGTTACGGCTCGGATGACGGTCGCCGCTCGAACGCTGAGCGCGGCTCTGATGCTGGTCGCGGCGCGCGATGCAACGCCGCTCGCCCACGCGGATGAACGCCCGAGCGCCGCGCCCGCTCCGCCGTCGCTGGTCACACCGCCGCCGGAGATCACGCCCGCCGTGCAGCGGGCCATCGAGAGCGGGCTGCGGTACCTCGTCTCCACGCAAAACCGCGACGGAAGCTGGCGCACCAGCGGCTCCTCCGGCGATTACCCGGTCGCGATGACGGCGCTGGCCGGTCTGGCGCTGCTCGCCGGCGGCAGCACGCCTACGCAGGGCCCGTACGCCTCCAACGTCAGCCAGGCGCTCTCGTTCGTACTCAAGAGCGCCCGCCGCGACGGGCTGATCGCCCAGGCCGAGGAGGAGAGCCACTGCATGCATGGTCACGGCTTCGCCATGCTCTTTCTGGCGGAATGCTACGGCATGGAGGAAGACCCGAAGCGTCAGGCGTCGATCAAGCTCGCGCTTCAGCGGGCCGTTGATCTGACGGCCCGCAGCCAGAGCGCGGCCGGCGGCTGGCTGTATACGCCCGACGCCGCCAGCGATGAAGGTTCGGTGACGGTGACGCAGGTGCAGGGCATGCGCGCCTGCCGCAACGCCGGCATCGCCGTTCCCAAGAAAGTGATCGACAACGCGATGCGTTACCTGGAGCGCTCCACGAATGACGACGGCGGCATCCGCTACCAGGTTTCAGACAGCGGTCCAAGCCGCCCGGCGATTACGGCGGCCGCCGTCGCCTGCTGGTTCAACGCCGGCGAATACGAGAACCCGCTGGCGAAGAAGGCTCTGGTCTTCTCGGAGAAGACGCTGAACCCCGGCCAGCCGCAGAACATGCGTTACTTCGGGCACTACTTCTATGCCCATCTTTACATGGCGCAGGTAATGTACCTCTCGGGGGAGCAAAAGTGGCAGGACTACTTCGCCTCGATGCGCGACGCGCTCGTGCGCACGCAGCAGACCGATGGATCATGGGACGGCGACCGCGTCGGATCGACCTACGGAACGGCGGTTGCGCTGATCATCATGCAGTTGCCGTATAAGAACCTGCCGATCATGCAGCGGTAGGGTGGGACGGGCGTCTCGCCCGTCCCTGCAAGGCCAGGAACCGGCAAGATGCGCGTTCCACCCGCAGCTTTGATGTTCTCTATTTCACCTGTCCGCCGCCGGCGCCCGCCTGAATCGCGTACAGCGCCCGCCGGTTGGTGATATACAGAACGCCATTCGCGGCGACCGGGGTAGTGTAGACGGAACTCTCCAGGTTGTTTACCGCCAGCTTTTCCATCTTTCGCCCGTGCTTGAACACATAGACGTCGCCGTCTTCGTTCCCAAGCATGACCTTGCCGTCCACGACGTAGGGCGATCCCCAGATCGCCGCTTCGAGATCGGCGCGCCACAGCCGCTCGCCGGTCTTCAGATCGAAGCAGTACAGAAATCCGCTGAGGTCGCAGGCGTAGACCAGGCCGTCGCGCACGGCCGCGGTCGAGAGCGAGCGGTGGAAATCATTGCCACCGTGGCTCCAGAGCTTCGCCGCACCGGTGGCGTCGCCTGTTTTCGTCGCGTCGATGCAATGAAACTGGCCGACGCCTTCGCCGTGCTCCGGGTCCTGGCCGACGCACAGGAACACCTTGTTCTCGAAGAATACGGGTGTGGAGATGATGTAGCTTTTCGTGCCCCGGCCGCCGAGCACGTACTTCGCATCGGGCGGATTCATGTTGTACTTCCAGATCGGGTCGCCCTTGGCGGGATCAAGCGAATAGAGCCATCCGTCGCCGCCGGCGAAGAACACCTGCGGCTTGCCGTTCACGACGCCGTAGGACGGCGAGGACCATTGGCCGTGAAGCGTGTTTTTTCCGGGGTCGTTTCGGGTCCAGGCCACTTCGCCGGTCTTTTTGTTGACGCCGATGAACGCGGGCGCCGCGGGCGCCGGGAGGTTCAGGTGTCCCTCGTCCACGCCGTTGGACGTAATGACGTAGACCATGTCCCCTACAACGATGGGCGAAGAAGTCGCCAGGTTGTGCGGGAAGACGCCCAGTTCTTCGATCATGTCCAGCGACCAGACAATATCGGCGTCTTCCTTCTCGTTGTACTTCTCATCCGTGACCGGGCCGTCGTTGTCACCGTCGAGAAATCCCTCCACGTCGGCGCACACCAGCTCGCAGCGATTGCTGACGTAGTAGACTCGGTCGCCGTCGGCGGACGCCGTCGAGCAGATGCCCTGCTCGGGCCAGTCGTTGACCTGGCCGGTCGGGAGCTTGTCGTGCGTCGCCTGCCAGAGGAACTTGCCGGTTTTCTCGTCCACGCAGACCACGACGCCCTTATCGCCCTTAATCTTGGGGCGCAGCTCGCCGTTGTTGTTCGTGCCGACGAAGATCTTGCCGCCCGCGATGACCGGATTGCCGTAGGTCTGCGACCCGAGCGGCGCGACCCACTTGATGTTCTTCTTGCTGCGCGCGTCCCACTCGGTTGGCATTCCCGTCTCGTCGCTCACCATGTTGCGATCGACGGACCCGCCCCACATGGGCCAGTCGCCGCGCTTGGCGGCGGGGGGAGCCGCCGGGCAGAGCGAGCTGCCTGCGCACAGGAGCGCCGCCAGCGCCTGCAACAGCAATGTCGAATGTCGAATGCTGAATGCGGCGCCTTCGCGGCTCGCTGTTCGCGCGACGAATTCGACATTCGACATTCGACATTCGCCGCGCCGCGATGCGGAGTGTTCTGATTTATTCATTCGGCCTCACCTCAATATTGTCGTAGAAGATTTCCGTTCCCTTGCTCTTGGCGGTCGTGCCGTTCGAGTACCCGTACAGGGCCGGGCTGCCCTCAGGGATCGGGAATGGATCAATCAACTCGACCGTCCATTCCTTCGGCTCGCTCTCGCCCCGCGGCCAGACTTTGCCGCGGACGATGCCCTTGTCGCCCTCGCGCTGCACCTGCAGTTTGACTGTGTACCACGTGTCCGTCTTCCAGTCGAACGGCACGTCCTTCTGCAACCGCGGAATCGCCGGCCAGGTCGTCAGCCGCAGCGACGGCTCCGTGCCCATCAGAAACAGCTCGTAGCGTGCGTTCACCAGGCCCATGTCCGGCTTCCAGTTCGGCTTCTTCGGCATGCCGAGCATGTCGGCCTGAATGGTGTAGCCGCCCGCAATGGGCGGAGTCATGTATGTGCGGATGCGCATGAACGGCGGCGACGGTTTTTCCGCGAGCTTCTGGAGTACTTTTCCGCCGTCGCGCTCGACGACCTTGGTCTTGCCCGCCACGCCCAGCCAGGCGGGCGGAATGCTGTCGGCCGCCAACGGCTCGAAATCGACCTTGAACGGCGGCTTGGGGCAGACGCGGACGCGAACGGCCGCTTCCTTGCCGTGATACTTCAGCGTGAGCGTGCCGGCCGAGAACACGGGCTCCGGCGCAGCCTTGAACGCCAGCCCGCCGTCGTGTGTGAATGCGCCTTTGACGCCCTTCACGCTCCACTCCTGATCCTCGGCGACGATGGCCTGCATCGACGACGCCCCGCTCTCGCTGTACTCGCGAATCTGGAAGGTGGTGGACTCGCCGGGCGCAAGTGTGACTTCACACGGCACGACCAGCAGCGCCTCCGCCATTCCCGGCCCCAGGCCGTATAGCTTCTCCGCCGCGTACTCAGGCGCGCGCGTGTCGCTTTTTCCGCCGATGCAATATGTATTGTAGCGCGTCTGCAGGTAGACGCGTCCGTCCACGACCGCCGGCGACCCCTGAACCTCGTCAATCAGATCATCCGATCGCTTGAATTCCTCCACGTCCAGCTCTGCGCACGCGGCGCCATTGTCTTTCAGGATGTGGAATGACCCATTGACTTCTCCGATGTAGACGATGCCGTCGGCGGTCACAACCGGCGACCCTTTGCATTGCCGCCCATACTTGTGCCGCCACTGCTCCTTTCCATCCTCCGCGTTCAGGCAGTAGAGATTGGCGGAATTGTCGGCCACGTACAGCCGCCCGTTGGCCAGCGCCGGGGACGCATACCCGGCTTCAATGCCGTCATTCCGCCAGATTTCGGCCGTCCCGGTGATATCCCCTGCCCCGGAACCGTCGAAACACGCCACGCGGCCCATCACGGTCGTGTCCAGGTTTTCCTCGCTGTGCGAGACGTAAATGCGGTTGCCCTGAACCACCGGCGAGGTGTTCAGCGGCCGGGCGGCAAAATGGTAGGACCAGACCTTCAGCCCCGTCTGCGACAGCAAACCATAGACCCAGCCGTCCGCCGACGGGCAGATCACCAGCCGCCGCCCGCCAATCGTGGCTACCGCCGGCGTCGCGTAGGTCGTGTCCAGCGGCTGGTCACACGGCGCTGAAATCCAGATCGCCTGCCCACTCTTCTTCTCGAACGCCGCAAATCGCTGGGCCGGCTTGGCGTGCTCGCCCCAGCTCGAACCGTTGTAGCCGATGATCACGCGATCTTCGTCGATCACGGGCGTGTAGAGCCGCCCGCCGTATCCGCTGGCGCGGCCAAAGGACTCGAGCAGCGAGTGCTTCCAGACGAGCGTCCCCTCGCGCGAGTAGCAGATCAACTCGCCGCCGGTGCTGTGCGCGTACACCTGGCCGGTCTCGGGATCTGCCGCCAGCGACGTCCAGCCGACGCGGTTCTCCACAATGTCGGTGTGATACACCGCGAAGCGCTGCTCCCAGCGCGTCGCTCCCGTCCCGCGATCCAGGCAAATGACCCGCTCGCCCAGCGTCGGGCCTTGGCCCACCGGCGTAATGAGGAATATCGCATCGCCGTTGACGATCGGCGTTGTGCGGCCTCCCACCGGCGATTTCCAGACGACATTCTCGCCGGCCGCGGACCAGCTCTGAACCGGCGCCGGCTCGCGCGCCGCGCCATCCTGCCACGGCCCGCGCCAGCAGAACCAGTCTCCAGCGGCGGCGACGGACGCCGACGTTGTCAGCAGATACAATGCACAGACGCTTCGTCGCAGTTCGCGGCGAGGCAGACCAAACTTGACCAATCGCATCGCTGTTCCTTTCGATCTATGACGCCGCACGCCGCCGCGCTGACTGGCACACCGGTTGGAAACCGGTGCCACAGGACACCGGTGGGAAACCGGTGCAACAGCACACCGGTTGGAAACCGGTGCCACAAGCTACGCCTCCGCGTCCGTCGAACGCACGACGCGACGCGATTTCATCTCGAACCGCGGCAGGCTCCCCGGGGCGACGATGCGCACCGCCGCGCCGAAGTGCAGGCGGTTGCGGATCGTTGCAGATGCCGCGTGCGCGACCGCGGCGGCGTCGGCGTCAGCCGCTGGCTCGACCTCCAGTGTCAGCTCGCTCAGGGCGCCGCGGGACGTGACGACGATTCGAAACTCCGCCACGCCGGCGACGGACCGTAGGATACTCTCGATCGCCGAGGGAAACACGTTGTTGCCGCGGATGATCAGCATGTCATCCACGCGTCCCATCACGCCCCCCTCGACCCGCACGAACGCCCGTCCGCACGCGCACTGCCCCGACCGCAACCGCACGTGGTCGCCCGTCCGATAGCGAACGACCGGGCTGCCGGCGCGTCCCAGATTGGTGAGCACCAGCTCGCCGTCGCCGTCTGCTGCTGCGGCGCCCGTCGTCGGGTTGATCACCTCGGCGACAAATTCCGCCTCGTTGATGTGCATGCCGCCCGGCGCCGGGCTGCACTCAAAGCCCCACGCGCCGACTTCCGTCAAACCGGCATGATCGTAGACGCGCGCATTCCAGCCGCGCTCGATTCGCTGGCGCACCGCCGGCAGGCTGCCGCCCGGCTCTCCGGCCACGATGATTTTGCCGACGGCGCCCGCGCCGAGTTCAATGCCCTCGGCCGCCGCCGCCTCAACCAGGTGCAGGGCGTAGGTCGGCGTGCAGCAGATGACCGTGGCGCGATTGTCGAGGATGTAGCGCAGCCGGCCAGGCGTCGACATTCCGCCGGCCGGGAGGCACAGGCACCCCAGCGCCGCCGCCGATTCGAAGGCCGACCAGAAACCGATGAACGGGCCGAAGGAGAACGCGAAGACCACGCGGTCCGCGCCGGTCACTCCCGCAGCTTCGTAGACCGCCGCCCAGCAGCGCTTCCACCACTCCCAGCTTTCCGGCGTATCCAGCCAGCGCAGGGGGACGCCGTTCGAGCCGGACGTCTGATGAAACCGCGTGTACTCTGCCACCGGGCGGGTGAGATTGCTCCCGAAGGGCGGATGATCGGCCTGATCCTGCTGCAGCTCGCCGCGCGTCGTCAGCGGCAGGTCTTCCAGCCGGCCGGCGCGCGCCGCGTCCAGGCACTCCGCCCATTTTCGCGCGTAGAAGCGGCTGGTGGCGGCGATATGCGGCAACAGCTCGCGCAGCCGCTGCGACTGCACGCCGCGCAGTTCGGCCGCGGCGCGCGCGAGTCGCGGCCCGTCAGGCGATTCCGAGTTGCAGCCGGTAGACGTCTTGCTCATGTACGCGATGAGCTGACGGTTGGCCCGATCGCGGCTGTTCTGCGGCGCCGGGTGCGGTGATTCGGAATTCGCCATTCGCCATTCGCCATTACTTATTCACCTCAAAGCGCCCGGTCCAGCCGGCGATACTGGATCGCCTCCGCCAGATGCATGGCGCTGATGTTCTCTTTCTCATCCATATCCGCGATGGTTCGAGCGACGCGGAGCACCTTGTCGTGCGCCCGCGCCGAGAGCCCCAGCTCGCTCACAGCCTGGCGGAGCACGCGCTCGCCCTCGGCGTCGATGGCGCAGTGCTTGCGAAGCAGGCGCGACGACATGCGGCCGTTGGTGGTGGTGGAGCCTTCGCCGAAGCGGCGGCGCTGAATGTCGTGCACGCGATGAACGTGCGCCCGCTGCGTGGCGCTGTCCGTGCCGGGTTTCAGGTCGCGCAGGGCCGCGATCGGCACGGCCGGCACCTCGACGTGCATGTCGATCCGCTCCAGGAGCGGCCCGGAGACGCGCGCCAGGTACTTGTCAATCTGCGTCGCCGAGCACTTGCACGCCTTCCGCGGATCGGAAAAGTAGCCGCATGGGCAGGGGTTCATCGCCGCCACCAGCAGGAAATCGGCCGGGAAGCGTACGGCGCTGTGCGCCCGCGCGATCGTCACCGCCCCGTCTTCGATCACCTGCCGCAGCGATTCCAGCACCGTGCGGGTGAATTCTGGGAACTCGTCCAGGAACAGGACGCCGTGATGGGACAGCGACACTTCGCCCGCGCAAGGGATCGTCCCGCCGCCGACCAGCGCCGGCGTGCTGATGCTGTGGTGCGGCTGGCGGAAGGGGCGCGTCGCCAGCAGGGCGGAGCCATGGTTGAGCTGGCCGGCGGCGGAGTAGATCTGCGTCGTTTCCAGCGACTCCTGAAGCGACAGGCCGGGCAGTATCGTCACCAGCCTCTTGGCCAGCATGGTTTTGCCCGTGCCGGGCGGGCCGAGCATGAGGATGTTATGCCGGCCGGCGGCGGCGATCAGCAGGGCGCGTTTCACCTGCTCCTGCCCGCGCACGTCGGCGAAGTCCACGTCGTATTTCGCGGCCGTCTGGAACAGCGCCTCGATGTCCACGTGCGTGGCTTCGAGCGGCAATTGCCCCGCCAGAAACGAAGCCGCCTCCGTCAGCGATGAGATGCCGTACACCTCGACGCCGTCCACGACGCCGGCTTCTTCAGCGTTTTCGCGCGGCACGATCAGCCCGCGGCGGCTGTTGTCACGGGCCAGGATCGACATCGAGAGGGCGCCCTTGATCGGCCGGACGCGGCCGTCGAGCGCCAGTTCGCCGGCGATCAGAAAATCCTCGACCACGTCGCTTTGGAGTTGGTCGTCGGCCAGCAGCATGCCCAGTGCAATCGGCAGGTCGAACGCCGGTCCTTCCTTCTTCACGTCCGCCGGCGCGAGGTTCACCGTCAGCTTCGTCCGTGGAAAAAAGAACCCCGAGTTGGTGAGCGCGCTGCGGATGCGATCGGTGCTTTCCTTGACGCCCGAGTCCGGCAGCCCGACCACGGTGGGGGGGCCAAACCCGCGACCGGTGACATCCACCTCCACCTCGCACAGACGGGCTTCGATCCCCGCCAGAGACATGCTGTGCACACGCGCGAGCATGGCCGCGAATTCTAGCCCGGCGCTCGTGCGCCGGATAGCGGCGGGCGTGTCGCCCTGCGGCGCGGCGGAGTGGCCTAGATATCGGCACACGCCGCCGGCCGGGCCGACTTTCCGCATTCCGATTGACGTTGCGATCGTCGGCGTATTTCCGAACCCGCCGCGCCAAGCGGCGGGTTGACGATCTCCGGCGAGCGGGGGTGCGTAGCAGTGTTGGCGGCGGCCCGCTGGGAACCGAGCCCCAAGCGCAAGCGCGTGGACTTTTGCGGGATTGGGTGACGCTCGCACAAGCACCCGCGCGCTCGCGCTTGGGGCTCCGGTTGCGACGCTACCGCCCGCTCATTGTCACATCGTCCAGAATCTCTCCGTTGACCGAAATCTGCCGTAAGTGCAGCGTCGCGCCGTCGATCGCCACATGTGTGAAACTGTGAATGTTGTCGATCACCTTTTCAAAGTACGCCGGCCGACTCGCCGCCGGCGCGGCCTCGTAGAGCTTCGCCCCGCCCGCACCGCTGACGATGTACACGACGCCGCGCCCTTCCGCGCCGCGTTCACCCGCGGCGGGCGCCGGCGCCGACGAAACGGCCTCCTGACCCGTCGGCACGCCGTTCCAAAGCGGCCGCGTGCGCTGATACAGATGGTCGTGCCCGCAAAAGACGATATCGACGCCCGCCGCCTGGATCGCCGGAACCATCACCCGCTCGATTCCCGGCCGAGACTCGTCCTTGACGTGCGGCCCGACCGTGTAGGGCGGATGATGAAAAACCGCGAAGCGCCATCGAATCGCGTGCGGCGCCGCAGCGAACGCCGACGCCATCCACGGCGCGACCCGCGCCGCCAGCTCCGCCTCCGCCAGATTTGTATCCGCCACGACGATTCGCGCTGAGCCGAAATCAAACCAGTAGTTCTCCTCCGGCGTCAGCCCGGCCGGGCCGTTTTCCGGCAGCTCGAAGACCTCGCGATAGGCCTGGGCCGGATTCGGCTCCGATACGTCGTGGTTGCCCAGCGACGGCCAGAAGCAGAGGCGGTCGATCAGTCTGCGATAGGGCGCGAAGAATCGGTCGCGGTAATCGCTGCGCTGGCCGGCGCCGTAAACCAGGTCGCCGGTGTGCAGCAGAAATTTGACGCGCGCGTCCGAGCCGGCCAGCTCCTCCATCCGCTGCGCGAGCCGGTACTGCTCGGACGAGCCACGCCCGCTGTCGCCGAAGACGATGAACCCGAAGGCGGTCGCCGCCGGCTGAACAGACTTGAGCGCCGCCTTGTGGAGCACGCGCGATTCGCAAAGGACTTCGTACCGCTGGTCCTTGTCGCGCGGGAGCCCGGTCAGGCGGATGCGGTGCCGCGTGCCGTCCACTTCCGCGCGCTGGAGCGGCGCGCCGGAATCGCCCGCGCGCACGTCGCAGTGCACGTGGCGATTCGTGTACCAGATCAGCGTCGCCTGGTCGCCGTCCGCGCCCTGCACCAGCGGCCCCTCGACGATCCGCACCGGCAGAATGAAAGGAAAGACCAGTCGAACCACCGCGCCGACGACAATCGTCGCCACGGCGTAGGCGAGCGCATGTGCCGGCAGCGAAGCCATCCATTTCTCCGAAGCGTGGCTCATCAGCGGCGCTCCGCGGACGGCGCGCTGGCCGCGCCCGGCGGGACGACCAGCGGGCTGCGCTGATCGGCGGGCTTGGCCCGATTAGCCTCATACCAGCGCGAGAACGCCTGCTGCGCTGCAGCGCGCGTCCGTTCATCGCAGAAGCCGAATTGCCCCGAACGCTCGGTGTCGCTCACGAACCCGACCGGCTCGGGCGGCAGCTTGTAGATGCGCAGCAGATTCAGCAGCGCCGCATCGCCCAGCGTCTGCACGATGGTGCGCTCGCCCGCGGCGCTGCGGCTGAAACGGCGGTCGCGCTGTTCCAGAAAGCGGACGAGCAGGGGCGCCGACTGTTCGTCGCCCAGTGCGCCCAGCGCGTCGAAGCACTCGGCCAGCAGCGACGGATCGCGGTAGCGCCACTGGTCGAAGAATTCGATCGCATCGGTGATGACCGGCAGCGCCGCGCGGTGCTTTGCCTGGCCCAGGATGCCGATGGCCTGTTGCGCCCACGTGCCCACCGTGCGGGCCACGTCCTGGTCATTCGCGCCATAAACGCCGGAGCGGAGCGTGCCAACCACGTCCGCGACGTAGCGCGTGAGGCCGGAGAGCACGTGCTCGTCATGAAACTCGCGCGCCACCTCCAGCGCCTGCTCGGCGACGGTTTCGTTCCAGTCGTCCACGCGCGCGACGATCAGGATTCCCGCGGCCGTGCCGGGCTCGAGCGGAATGCGGTGCAGCGCCTCCAGGCGGACGTACTCATTCTCGTCGAAGAGCTGCTCGAGCAGTTCGCGATGGTCGCCGGCGAAGGCGTCCAGCAGCCGCCGCTGCGGCTGGGCCAGGTTGGCGCGGAAGAGGCGAATGCGAATCTGCGCCTGCAGGCGGCGAAGAACGGGCCGCAGGCGGAGCTGCTGCTCGACCGAGCGCGACTCCATCGCGCCGAAGGCGTCCGCGATGGGCGCGGCGAGCATTTCAATCAGCTTGTCGGCCGCGTCCTGGCCGGAGTCCTGGCCGGTTGCGACCGCGTCAATGAGTTTGCGGATTTCCGCGTCGTCGCCGCGGGATGGAGCGGCGTCGCCCGACAGAATCGCGGCGAGGATGAGCAGGTAGCGAAGGTAAGACGGCATGGGTGCACCTCGGCGCGTAGTGTATCGGCAGGGGAGCGACGGCGTCCCGCCGGCGCGTGTTTGAACGCTCACCGGCCGCACGTGGGCGGGAGTTTAACCGCGCACCGGCGGGACGCCGATGCTCCCCGTGGACAGAGTTGTTCACTCGTATCGGAGGGCGTCCACGGGATCGAGCCGGCTGGCCTTGTACGCCGGATAGAGTCCGCTGGCGACGCCGACTGACACAGCCGTGAGCACGGCCGTCATGATGACCAGCGGCGACACAACGGTCTTGAAGAAATCGACGACAACCTTTTCGAGGATGTCAGCGAACATCGCGCCCAGCAGCAGCCCGCACCCGCCGCCGACGAGGCTGATGATGAGCGCCTCAACCAGGAACTGCAGCAGGATGTCGAGCCGGCGGGCGCCGACCGCCATGCGCACGCCGATTTCACGCGTGCGCTCAGTGACGGACACGAGCATGATGTTCATGATGCCGATCCCGCCGACCACCAGCGAGATGCCGGCGATGCTGTAGAAGACGATCTTGAAGATGCCCAGCGTCTGGTTGACGCCCTGCATCGCCTCCTCCTGATTATAGATGTTGAAGTCTTCCTGTTGGCCAAGGCGGATGCGGTGAGATTCACGCAGCATCCGCTTGACAGACGCTTTCACCTTATCCTGCGTGGTCGAGTCTTTGACTCCGACGACGAGCATGTCGAACCAGCGCCGGTTGAAGTAACGCTTCAGTCCGGCCGTGATCGGAATCACCACCGATTCGTCCGCGTTGATGAACCCAATGCTGCCGCGCTTTTCAAGCACCCCGACCACCCGGTACGTGGACGGGCCGATCTTCACCGGCTGGCCGACCGCGTCCGCTCCGCCGAAAAGCTCATCGGCAACCTTCTTGCCCAGACACGCGACGGTCGCGCTTTCGTCAGCGGACTCAGTGGAATTAAACGCGCGCCCGGATGCCAGCTTGACGGCGTTGATACGAAAATAGGCCTCATTCGTCGCGATCACCGTACAGGTCTGGCTCTTCTGAAAGCGCTTCGCCAGACCCCCCGGTCCGGTTGCTTGCGGCGCCACGGCTTCGACGTGGTCTGCCAGTTCGCGCTCGATCAACCGCACGTCTTCCACGGTTAGCGTCTGTGTCGCCGCGCCGATCGGTCGCCCGCCTACACGTGCCTGCACCGGCGTAATGAACAAAACGTTGGACCCCATCGATCGGAAGCTCTTGGCGATCTCGGTCGAGAACCCCTCGAGAATCGACATGCACGAAACGACTGACGCCACGCCAATCAGCACTCCCAGCGTCGCCAGGAGCGAGCGGAGGAAGTGCGCGTCGAGGCTGCGCATCGCCGTCGTGATCAGCCGGAAGTAGAACATACCGCTTGAATATTACGGCCGGCTTCGCGCGCCCGCACGCGACGGACGCGGCCGCTCCGACAATTCCCGACGGCGTTGGGTGGGATGGGGTCTGAGGCTGTGAACATTTGGGTGGGATGGGCGTCTCGCCCGTCCCTACCGTCTCAGCAACGGGCAAGATGCCCGTTCCACCCGAGAGCGTTACAATCGGGGGCACCTAACCGGAAAGACGCGACGCATGAACCAGGCCAGCGGCAGCAAGCAGCTCGAAGTGGTCGAACCCATCGGCAAGCGCGTCCTGATCCGCAAGGATGAGGACAAGAAAACGACCAAGGGCGGAATCCAGCTACCCGGCAACATCGAAATCCCCACCATCACCGGTCGCGTCGTCTCGGTCTCCGCGCAGATCGAGCGCGACGAGGACTACCCGATCAGCCAGTACGACCGCGTGCTCTTCAATCCCAAGAACGCCGTGCCGGTCGATTTCGAAGGCGACAACCGGCTGTTCGTGGTGCCGATCGAGGACATCGTGGCGGTCTTTCGCCGGTCGAAGTGATCGCGCCGCCGGCGTCCGGGCCGTTCTTCCGAACCCGCCGCGCCAAGCGGCGGGTTGACGATCGTGAGCGAGCGGCGCCTCACAGGCCGGGGTCGTCGACCCGCCGCTTGGCGCTGCGGGTTCCGATAGAAGCAAACGCCGAGCCTGCCGAAGTCCATCGTTGCACCGTCCCCGGCACGACCCAAACGACGGACCACTTGACACCTCGCCCGGCGGATCGCGCAATACGGCGTCAGGGTCTTTTTCGGGAGCGGAGGCGGTGGCGTCGTCTCAGAAGGTCGATCCAATCGCGCTGGAGCGCAACGGCGAACGGCTGACCTTCATTCTGAGGGGCAGCGAGGAGATTCTTGCGTCGCTTCCGACGAACTACGACGAGCTGCTGGCCGCGCGGCTGAAGCCGATCCTGTCCGAGCCGGGTGAGTTGCGGGCGGAGATCGACCTGGGGAACCTGCCGGCGATCAACAGCCGGCAACTGGGGGCGCTGCTGGCGCTTCAGAAGGTGCTGCGGACGCGCTTTGCCAAGGTCACGGTCAGAGGGGCGAGCGACGCCGTTCGGCAGGTATTCCGGATCACGCGGGCGGAGAAGTTCTTCGAGATGATCTAGTGTAGTTGGGCACGCTGCTTGCATCTTGATTGGGTGGGACGGGCGTCTCGCCCGTCGCGCGGGACGGGCGAGACGCCCGTCCCACCCAAGGACCTCGCGCATCGCTGGGTCGAGCGGTTCACTTGGTTAACCGTGCGACGCGGTCGCGCCGGCCGCCGACACAATCCAGAAGACGCCCACGCCAATCGCCGCCACGCAGCTTCCGAGCAGCAGTCCGCGAAACGCCCGCTGTCCGTGGCCGTCGAGGCGGCGGGCGACGCTGCCGACCACCCATGCGAAAAGCGTCATCGCCGCGACGGCGCCCACTCCGAATCCGCCGACGTAAGCGACCGCCGCGGCCCGCGTCGGCAGCAGCAGCGCCGGCAGGACGCCAAGCAGATGAGACGTCCCGGCCAGCCCGTGCAGCAGGCCGATCCCCAGAGCCGAGTGCGAGTGCGCGTGAGGGGTGCGCTCATGCGGCGGTGCGGCGGGTGCATGGACGGGGGGGGCGACGGCCTGCGCGTGCACGTGGATGTGCGCGTGGCGCCGGCCGTCATGTTCGTGGACGTGCGTGTGAACCCGCGCCGCCAGCCCGCGCCACAATCCCCATACGCCGATCGCGATGAGCACGCCGCCGACGAGTCGCTCGCTCCAGGAGGAAATCAGGTTGATCGGCAGCCCCTCGCGCAGCAGCAGCGCCAGGGCGGCCAGCACCCAGACCCCGCCCGAATGCCCCACGCCCCACAGGAGCCCGGTAAGCCAGGTGCGGCGGCGCGCGTCGACGGCCAGAGGCGCCACCGCGGCCAGGTGGTCCGGGCCGGCGAAGACGTGTCCCACGCCCGCAAGCACGCCGGTCATGATGGAGAATACGATGGCCATTGGGTCAAAGGATCAAGGGATCAAGGGATCAAGGGACCAAGGGACCCAGGGACAACGCGCGGAGGTTCGCGGATCGTCGCGCCCTCTATCCCTTTCTCCCTTTATCCCTGTCATGCGCATTCTCTGTGCCTCTGTGCCTCTGTGGTTGTTCGTATTTGGACTTGTGCTACGCCGGAGCCGCTCCCGCCGGCTTGCCCGGCAACGGCGCGTGGCCGGCGACGCTCGGAGTTTCGGGCAAGATGATGCCGCCGGACATGATCGCTTTGATCGCGTCCTCGAAGCTCCAGTCGATTTCGATCACGTCGGCCCGCCGGCAAACCATGATATAGCCGGTGGTCGGACTGGGCGTGGTGGTCAGGAAGAGCGTCACGTACTCCTCGCCGGTTTTCCGATCGACGAAGAAGTTCGTAATGAAACCGATTGAATAGCTGTTGGCGCCCAGGAACGGAATCAGCGCGACGCGCTGGATCGAGGCGGACTGCTCGCCGCCGAAGGTCGTGAGGATCTGCTTGCTGGAGCGGTAGACGGTCTTGATGATCGGCAGGCGATCGAGCAGCGATTCGAAGAAAGCCAGGGCCCGCTTGCCGATCAGGTTGGCGGTGAGCAGGCCGATCAGATAGAGGAAGAACACGGTCAGCATGACCGAGATGACGGCCAGGGCCCAGCCGGTGAGCGAGTCAGCGATCTGGCGATCGGTGCCAGCCGACCAGGTTCGCCAACTCTGGGGAAGCTTCGCGACGACCGATTCGGTGATGCGCGTGACCAGCAGCTCGTGCGGGACGATCTTGTTGACGGCCCACTGCGAGGCGTCACGCATGATCGTGAAGACGAACTTCACCAGGAAATACGTGACCCAGATGGGCAAAATGACCAGCAGGCCGCTGGTAATCCGCGCCCGGAAAAGCGCCTTAATGGTCGTCCACAGCCGGCTAGGCCGCATGGCCGCGGGTGTCGACACGTTTGCAGTGGGATTGCTCAACTTCGCCTCCGCGGCGCTGGAAACTCAACGTCGGCGACGCGCTCCGGCGCCGGGCCGGTTGCCGCCTGCGGCCGGTGGGGGCGGATTCTACCATGCCTGAGGACTGCGGGCCTCTGGCCCGTCGGTGCGGCGGAGACGCCCGCACTCCCCGCGGTCGCCCCACGGTCCGCGCGCGATCGCCGACCGGGTACTGGTCAAGTTTGCGGGGAGCATCGGCGTCCCGCCGGTGCAATTCTGCACTCGCACCGGCGGGACGCCGATGCTCCCCGCGCCGGGAGTCAAACTTGACCAGTACCGCCGACCGCCGGCGGTTTGACAGCCCCGCGCTCGGCGTTAGAATCCGCCCCCGTAACTTGGCTTCGATCGTCCCTCGGACAACCCAGCCCTCCGGTTTTGCCGCTCTTGGAGGATCCTATGTACGAGTTCGCCGCATCCGGTCGGCGTTCCGGTGCCCTCCTGTCCATTCTGCTCACCCTGGCCAGTCTGGCGCCCGCTCGGGCCCAATCGGCAACCGAAGAGTTCATGACCGGCGGCGTGGGCCAGATGTGGGCCCATTGGTCAGCAGGTCTCCAGGCCATCCTGGATCGGGACCCGGCCAAGTCGGAGACGGCCTTTGGCGCGATGCTGGCGATGAGCCCGTCGCCCCTCCGCATGGCTCTGTTCGAGGAGCGCACCGTTCGCCGCGGGCTGTTGGCGGGAGCGGTTCTCCTGCTGGATCAGGACGCGCAGGCCGGCGCACTTCAGGACAACGGCAAGAGAATCGCAGAGCTTCTGGCGACTGGTCGCGAGCAGCTGAAACAGGCTGACGACGGCTGGTACTTCGCCTCGGTCGGGCGTTTCGATATCTCGCAGGCCAATTTCAAGGCCCTGCTCGACGCCGACCCCGACCCCGTGGCGCTGCTGGAATTCGCGGAGCGCGTCAAAACCCGCAAACCCATCCTGAACCAACTCGTCAGCAACCCAGTGGTCGGTGAGTCGGTACGGCGGATTCACGTGCTGTTCGAGCGCGGCGAACAGGCCATCAAATCCGACCCGCTCCGCATTCGCACGCACCTCGATCGGCTGGGCGGCACACCGCGTGAGTTTGAAGATTCGACCGATCAACTGGCCCAGTCCGGGCAGTACGCCGTTCCGTTCATCATCCAGTACCTGCGCGACGCGGGAAAGGCCTCGCTGACGCAGCCCATCCTGCGGGCCTTGCCGCAAATCAGCCGGCCGGCGCTGAGTCCGCTCGTCGCAGCGCTGGCGATGAATGACCAGGCCACGAAGCGTCACCTGATCGACGCCATTGGGCAGATCGGCTATCCGCAGGCGGCGCCCTACCTGCTCAAGCTGCTCCAGGACGCCGGCACGCCGAACGAAATCCGCGTCGCCGGTGACAAGGCGCTGGCGGAGATTCGCCGTCGCGGGTCGGACATGATCCGCGCCGGCTCCGCGGCAGGGGCGTACTTCGAGCTGGCCGAAGCGTATTACGCCGACGACGGGTCGCTTGCGGCCGACTCGCGTCTGGAATCGGCCAGCGTCTGGTATTGGCGCGACGACCTGCTGGTTGATGTGATCGTGCCGACCGCCGTCTTCAACGAGATCATGTGCATGCGCTGTTGCGAGGAATCCCTGCGGCTCGACCCGGCCGCCAAAGCGCCGCTGGCGCTGTGGATCGCGGCCAACTTCCGCCGCGCGGCGCAGCTCGGCGAAGGCCAGGACCGCACGCGGCCTGAGGGATTCGCGACGCCGGCGTTCTTTGCTCAATCAGCGGGGGCGGAATACTGCCTGATGGCGCTGGATCGAGCCGTCCGCGACAACGATCCTGTGGTGGCGCTGGGAGCGATCGACGCGCTGCGGAACACCGCCGGACCGGCTGCCCTGGTTGAAGGCCCCGGCGGCAAGCCTCTGGCAGACGCCCTGTCGTTCCCGGATCGGCTGGTGCGCATTCGTGCCGCGCTCACGCTCGGCCGTGCGAACCCGACGCAGGCGTTTCCGAACTATCAGAACCTGATGCCGGTGTTGTCGGAGGCCCTGCGGCTCTTCGGCGGAGCGCGAAATGCACTGCTGATCGACCCGCAACCCGGCGAGGGCAACGTGACGGCCGCGGCGCTGCGGGCGGACGGGTTCGAGGTGCTCACCGACGCGGGCGTGAACGCCGGACTTCAGAAAGCTCGCACAACATTGCCCGCATTGGACGTAATCCTGATTGCGTCGGACGTTCGCGATCCCGGGCTGGCCGAGGCGATCGGAGCGATTCGGGCCGAGTTCCGCTTTGCCGCCACGCCGATCATCGTTCTGGCCAAGCCCGGCTCGTCTGACCTGGCCCGCGACGTGGTCCGCGCCGGCCGCAACATCGGCCAGATCGGCGCCGGCGCTGATCCTGATGAGCTACGCAAGACCCTCGCGTTCCTATCCGGCGCCGCTGGAATGACGACCATCACGCCCGAGCTGGGCAGCCAACTCGCGCTGGACGCGGCGGAGACGTTGCGGCTGCTGGCGGTGACGCGAAATCCGGTCTTCAACGTCGCCGACGCCCAGACGGCGTTGATCGCCGCGGTTCGCTCGACGGACCAGGCGGTGCGGCTGACGTCGGCGGATGTGCTCGGGTACGTTGGCAACGAGGCGTCGCAGGCGGCGATCGCCGAGATCGCGCTGGACGCAGCCACGCCGGCTGAGCTGCGGGTCAAGATGTTCGACGCTCTGGCCCAGGCGGCACGGCAGTGTGGCAATAAGTTGCCGGCGGACGCGTCGCAGCGGTTGCTCAAAATCATCGCGGAAGAGAAGGACATGGTGATCCGTGAGGCGGCGTCGCGGGCGCTGGGGGCGCTGAACCTGCCGGGCGACCGGGCGGGAGAGCTGGTTCGCGCCCAGTACCGTGGATAGGGATTGAACCACGGAGTCACGGAGACGCGGAGAATACAAATAATGCCGACGCCGTTTGAACAAGGGGCGTTTGTAGAAGATACGTTGGCGCCTGCGTCGTGGCCGTCCGCCCTCTTCTCCGTGTCTCCGTGACTCCGTGGTTCAATTTGTATTGAGGAGTCGTCGATGCTGGCGCTTTTCTCAACATTCGTGATGCTGCTGGTTGCACCGGCGGACGAGTTAGTCGACGCCGGAACCGGGCCGCAGCCGGCGCCGATCCCTGTTTCGTGGGAGCTGGAATTCACCTTCGAGGAGCCGCGGCGGATTGAGATGGAGATCGCCGGGCAGCGCGAGGTGTACTGGTACCTGGTCTACACGGCGACGAACGCCGGCGAGCGTTCGCAGCGGTTCTTCCCGATCGCCCAGTTGGTCACCGAGGATCTTCGGGTCGTCGATACAGACAGTGGCATTCACCCCTTCGTTTTCGACGCGATCCGCGAGCGGCATCGGCTGACGCACAAGTACCTGGTGTCGCCGCGCGACGCCATCGGTGACTTGCGGGTGGGGTCGAGCCACGCCCGCGAATCGGTCTTCGTCTGGCGGCACGCCGACGTAAATATTAATCAATTAACGATTTACGTCGCCGGGCTGAGCGGTGAGACACTGGTCGTCCGCAATCCGCTGTTTCAGATGGGTCAGCCGGACTCGGCGGCGAATTCCCGGAACTTCACGCTACGCAAGACGTTGGAAATCCGCTATACTCTGCCCGGTTCAAACGCGGGCCGGCTCGAGGCCGACCCGCAGAGGCTGCGGACGCGCTGGGTGATGCGCTAGCAGACCAGCAAGGCTGGCGTGGGTTCGAGATACCAGAGCCGCGACCGCGAGGGAGCGGTTCACGGGAAGTCTGCTTCCTGACGGTCGCGGCTCGGAAACGACTGAAGTGAAGGACCAACATGGCTCATAAGAAGGGCGGCGGGTCTACCCGCAACGGCCGCGACAGCAACCCGCAATATCGCGGCGTCAAGCTCAGCGGCGGTCAGATGGCCCGGACCGGCGCGATCATCGTTCGGCAGTGCGGCACGCCGTTCAAGCCCGGCCTGAACGTCGGCCTCGGCCGCGACTACACGCTATTTGCGCTGGCCGACGGCCAGGTTCAGTTTCGCGGCCGGCTGGTGTCGGTGGTTCCGCTCGCGTCGAGCAGCTAGTGTCGGGGACGCAGCGGCGTCTTGCCGTTGCGGAAGGATCGGATCGGGCGAGCACCGGCGCGACGCCGATGCTCCCGAAGAGAAACAGGCTGTCATCGGCCGCCGTGGCCCGCGGGCATCGGCTGAGACACGCCCCAGTCATGAAAGGCAACGGGCAATGTCATTGCAGGCGGCCAGAAAAACCGAGGTAGTTCAGTCCTATCGTCGTCACGAACAGGATACCGGCTCGGCGGAAGTGCAGATTGCACTGCTCTCGGAGCGCATCACGCAACTGACCGGTCATTTGAAGTCGCACGTCAAAGACCATGCTTCGCGCCGCGGCTTGCTGAAGATGGTCGGCAAGCGCTCGGCGCTGCTCAAGTATCTCTCGCGCGACGCGCGGGAGCGCTACCTGAGCGTCATTAACAAGCTCGGACTGCGAAAATAACCCCCGCACAAGTTGCCATGCAGCCCATTCGCAGCGCAATCGTGACGCCGGCCGCCAGTTGGGTGGTCGTCGAACGCTGCTCAGATGGCTGGTCGGTTCGCTGTCGGTGCGCTGGTCGGTGCGCTGGTCAGAACGCGAAGCGCAAGCGAGCGTCCAAGCCGGGGCGTCCTCCGACTTGCGCGCTCGCTTGCACTTCGCGTTCTGACGGCGGGCCCGACGGCGGCTGTGGTGCGCGCGAAATCGTTTGGTCTGTCGGTCGTCGGAGAAGTCGAGTAAACAGGAATTGTTGAAAAAGTTGGAACTGAAAAGTCGGAACAGAAGGTAGAAAAAAGATGAAGTTGTGCAAAGTCGAACGTGAACTCGGGGGCAAGCTCCTCAGCATCGAAACCGGAAAAATCGCAAAACAGGCCGCCGGCGCCGCCCTGGTCCGCTACGGCGACACCATCGTGCTGGGCACGGTCGTCTCCGGCCCGGCGCGCGAGGGGACGGACTTTTTCCCCCTCACCGTGGACTACCGCGAAAAGATGTCCGCCGCCGGAAAAATCCCCGGCGGTTTCTTCAAGCGTGAAGGCCGTCCGAGCATGAAGGAAGTGCTCACCTGCCGCATGATCGATCGCCCGATGCGGCCGATGTTCCACGAGGCCTTTCGCGACGAAGTGCTCATCCAGGTGATGGTGCTTTCGTCCGACACGGAGAACGATCCCGACGTGCTGGCGTTCGTCGCCGCCGCCGCCGCCGTGTCGATCGCGCCGCTGCCCTTCAATGGGCCGTGCGCTGCGGTTCGCGTCGGCCGCATCGACGGCAAGTTCGTGATTAACCCGACCCGGGCGCAGCTTGAGTATTCGGATATGGACATGGTCGTCGCCGGCCATGCCAAGGCGATCAACATGATCGAGGTCGGCTCGCGCGAGCTCTCCGAGGACGACATCGCCGAAGGGCTGAAGTTTGGCCACGACCACGGCGTCATCCCGATCTGCGAAATGCTCGAGGCGTTCAAGAAGCGCGCCGGCGAGCCGTGCACCTGGGAAGCGCCGGAGGCCAGCGCCGCATTCCTGAACGAAATCAAGAAGAAGGCCCTGCCGGAGATCGCCGCCGCCAAGCAGCTCAAGGGCAAGCTGGAGCGCAACGTGGCGGTCAAGGCGGTTTACGACAAGCTCATCGAGGAGTATTGCCCCGAGGGCGTGGAGAAGCCGGAGCACGACAAGGCCGAAGTGAAGCACGCCGTCGAGCTGGTCGAGCAGAACTACGTTCGCTCGCAGATCCTCGAAAAGGGAATCCGCGCCGACGGTCGCAAGCTCGACGAAATCCGTCCGCTTTCCAGCGAAGTCGCCTGGCTGCCGCGCACGCACGGCTCGTCGCTCTTCACCCGCGGCGAGACGCAGGCCATGGTCACCTGCACGCTCGGCACCTCGCGCGACGAGCAGATCATCGACGACCTGGTCGAGGAATACAGCAAGAAGTTCATGCTGCACTACAACTTCCCGCCCTTTTCGGTCGGCGAAGTGAAGCGCATCGGCTCACCCGGCCGGCGCGAGATCGGGCACGGGGCGCTGGCCGAGCGCAGCCTCGAAGCCGTCCTGCCCGGTCCGGATGATTTTCCCTACACGATCCGGCTGGTGAGCGACATCCTGGAGTCGAACGGCTCCAGCTCGATGGCGACGGTCTGCGGCGGAACGCTGGCGCTGATGGACGCGGGCGTGCCGATCAAGGCCCCGGTCGCGGGCATTTCGGTCGGTCTCATCGAAGAGGGCAAAAAATACAAGCTGATGATCGACATCCTCGGCGAGGAGGATCACTTCGGCGACATGGACTTCAAGGTCTCGGGCACGAAGAACGGCATCACCGGCATTCAGCTCGACATCAAGACCACGGGTCTTTCGCACGAACTGATCCGCGAGTCGCTGACGCTGGCTCGCAAGGGGCGCATGACCATCCTCGATCACCTGGCGACCACGCTCGACCGCCCGCGGGCCGAAATCAGCGGTTTTGCCCCGCGCCTGCTGACGATCAAGATCAACCCGGAAAAGATCGGCAAGCTGATCGGCCCCGGAGGCAAGCAGATCAAGGCGATTCAGGCCGACACCGGCGCCACCATCGACATCGAGGACGACGGCACCGTGATGATCGCCTGCAGCGACTCCGACGGCGCCAAGAGAGCGCTCGACTGGGTCAGCCGCATCACCGAAGATGTCCAGCTCGGCCGGATTTACGAAGGCCGCGTGGCGAGCATCAAGGACTTCGGCGCGTTCATCGAGATTTCCGACGGCCAGGACGGCCTGTGCCACATCAGCGAGCTGGCCGACGCCTACGTGAAGTCGGTGACCGACGTGGTGAAGATCGGCGACATGGTGTCGGTGAAGGTGATCGCGATCGACGAGCAGGGCCGCGTGAAGCTGTCGCGCAAGCAGGCGATGCGCGAGCTGGCCGCCACCGGGAAGGACTAGCAAGGCCGGGCTGCGACGGGTGGGGCGCGCGGCTGAGCCTGTGAACTTTCTCGGGTGGAACGGGTATCTTGCGCGTTCCGGCAGACTGCGGGGACGGGCGAGACGCCCGTCCCACCCAAGCGTTCACAAGCCCGGACGTTAGTCGATGCCTTCTTTACGCATCGACACCGTTGCGCCGAGGTTGTAGCTGGTGCTGCCGAAGTAGCAGCCGACCAGCGTCACATCCGCGTACGGAATCAGCACGTGCACGGTCTCCGTCGGATTCTCCTCGGTCGAGCGCGTCAGCTCGACCGAGTAGGTCGTCAGCCCGAGCGGCGTCAGAAACGCCGAAATGCGCTGCTGAATGTCCTCATCGGTCGAACCGGGCAGGGCCGCGGTCCGGGCGCCCTCGCGGGCGGCGGTCGTCAGACCCTGCTTGACCGTAAACACCCAGCCGTACTCAATGATTCCGAACAGCATCGTCAGCAGCAGCGGGGTAACGATCGCCATTTCGACCGTCGCGGCGCCGCGGCGGAGCTTCTTTCCACCTGTGATTTTCACGTCAGCCATCCTCCGCAGTAGTAGGTCAGGAGCACGGCGATCGTCCCGGCAGTCAGGGGGACGCCGTAAGGAAGCAACTGGCTCGTGTTCCCGAACGTCTTGGCGCCGCCGAACTCGCCGAAGGCGGTGTCGAGGCGCTTCATCTTGGTCATGATGGTCTGCAGGTTTGCCAGGGCGTGGACGGCGCGGTTGGTGGAGACAATCATCACCACCGCCGCAATACCGCCGATAATCGCTCCGGCCGCGAAGCTGATGAGCGTCAGCCACGGCCCGAGCCAGGCGCCGATGGCCGCCATGAGCTTGACGTCGCCGGCGCCCATGCCGTGCATGACCCACGGCACGATCAGCACGCAGAAGCCGACCAGCAGGCCGGCCAGGCCCCAGCCCACGCCGTTCACGCCGAAACACGCGAACTGTGCGCCCAGGCCGGTGACGGCGATGGCCGCATTGAGCCAGTTGGGGACGCGCCGCTCGGCGAAGTCGATCCAGGACGCATAGAGCGTGGCCGGGATCAGCAGAGCCAGTGTCAGTTCCCAGTACCCGAAGTTCATGCGCTGCCCTTTTTGCTGTCGTGTTCCGAAGGACTCTGATCCGAGTCGCGACCGTGAGGGCGGGTTCTCCGAGCCGCGGCTGCGAGGAAGCTGATTCTCCGAGCCGCGACCGTAAGGCAGCGGGTTTTCCGAGCCGCGACCGTAAAGGGGCGGTCCGCGGAAAACCGCTCCCTTACGGTCGCGGCTCCGATGGGCGTTTTCGCGCGCCGCCCGAAGCGTTATCGAACGCCGCGGGACAGAGCGTGAGAAGAGAGGCGACGGCGGTCGCCGCGTCCTGCGGCGCCGCCGTCCGATTGCCCCTCGATCGCGCGAGCGCCGCCGACTACGTGCCGTCGGGCAGAGCGCCTTCCACGTTGGTGAAGATCGTGTTCACCTTGTTGCCCAGCAGCGTAATCGCCGCCAGAGCAACGATGATGATCAGCGCGAGCATGACCGCGTATTCCGTCGCGGTCGGACCGTCTTCGCTGACCAGGAACTGCTTCACGCGGTTCTTCAGAGCGTTCATCCTGTTCCTTCCTTTCTGCGTACCTGCGGCCGCGGCTGCCGAGTCCTTCGGCGTCTGACCACATCAGCCGATTCCTGTCGCCCGGTTTCCCTCTCCGGACAGCACGGGCAGCGACACGCCGCCCTTCCGATGCGCCCGCGTCCATTCGAGCGTCTGGGGGGCCGATCCATGGTCCCTGTGGCCGCGACCACCGGAACATCCGGTGCGCTGCCGTCACGCGCCCAGCGACGCGCAACACCGAGAGTCTTCGAAACGGATGACGCCCGGGCAAACCCGCGCAGGAAAAAACTGTGGTCCCCCGATCAGCGCGCCGATAAAGCACCGCCCTTGCCGCCCGGCGCTCCCCGACAACGATTCACGGACGAGCCGCTACGACACTGGAAGCTATCCCAGAACCCGGTTTTCGATCCGAGCCGCGCGCGTCAGCAAGCGGTTCTTGTGTTTCCGCTCCCTCACGGTCGCGGCTCGGAAAGAGATTTGGGATAGCTTTTAGGGGCACTCACACACGCCGGTCAGGATGCAGTCCACAAACGTGTTGATGTCCAGCACGTTGATCGCGCCGTCGCAGTTCACATCTCCCAGCACGCCGATGTTGACCCCCAGGTAGTACTCGGCCGTATTGTGCTTCTCGGCGTTCCAGTCGATCACCGCGCGGTCGTACGCCCGTAGCCGCAGCGTGTAGGCGCAGGACGGCAGCGCGCGGGCATCCCAGTATCCGAGCGTATTACCGCTGACCGGCGTTCCGCTGCTGTTGATGAGATGCCAGACTCAAAGTTGATCTGCGGGCAATCAGCCCGCGACGGGGCCGACAGGCAGAGCAACTCGAACGCCAGAAGTGCCCACGTGCCAACGGTTTGTAACGATTCGAATCGGGAACGATGCCGCAACATGATCGTGCTCCTTCCGTCTGCGAAATGTCCGTCGACATCCCCCGGTTGAAGCTCAGCCCGGCGCAGTGTCCACGCCGGGCGGCGCGAGCGCGCCACTACCTTAACCATGCCCGCGCGCCATGCGGAGGCAGTTTTTCCTCTGGCACGGATGTTGCTTTCGCCGTGCGGCTCGCCGGTGCTCAGATCACGAATACAATCCCGCGTCTGGCCGAAAGGAGGCCCCATGTCCGAACTCGCACAGCGAAAATGCGTACCCTGCCAGGGCGGCACGCCGCCGCTCCTTCCCGAAGCCTCGCGCACGCTCCAGAGCCAGTTGGGCGGCGGCTGGCAGGTGCAGCAGAATCACCACTTGGAGAAGACGTTCGCATTCCCGGATTTCGTAAGCGCCCTGAAATTCGTCAACCGCGCCGGCGAAGTCGCTGAGGCGGAGGGCCACCACCCGGATGTGTTCCTTGCCTGGGGCAAGGTCGGGTTCAAGATATGGACGCACAAGATCGATGGACTGACCGAAAGTGATTTCGTGCTCGCGGCCAAGATTGAGCGGCTGGCGGAGCGATAGCGGGTGAAACGGGCATCCTGCCCGTTTCTTAAGACCGCGGGGACGGGCGACACGCCCGTCCCACCCAAATGCCCGTGGCACGGCGGGACGCCCGCACTCCCCATGGCACTCCCCCCGTTTGAGGGTTCACGTGTTTCTTGCGATTCTTTTTGGATTGCCGCTCGCCGGGCTTTTTTGGTGGTGGCATTCGGATTCCGAGCTGCGCCGCGCCGGGTTCTCAGGGCGCTGGCGAATGACCCTGGCCGCGTTTTGTCTGACAGTGCTCGCGTCATATCTCGCGATCGTCGGCGGTCGAATCACGGGAATGGGAAACGCGCTGCCGCTGCCGGCGTTCATCATCAGCTATATCTGGTACCTGATCGCGCTTCCGCCGGCCTTGGCCCTGGTCGTGCTCTATTCAGCCGCCGTGCGGACGTTCTCACGCCGTCCGCCCGCCGCGGCGGAATCACGCGAGCCCGCAGGCGATAGATCGCCCGGCGCTGCGGTTCAGCCTGGCGCAGTCGTCTCCACCCGGCGACAAGTGCTGGCGGCGGGCGTGGTGTCGGCCGCACCGCTTTTCACCGGCGGCGCGTCGATCCTGGCGGCGATGCAGCGCGAGTCGTTCCGAATCCGGCGCATCGACGTGCCGCTGGCGGGGCTGCCGCCGGCGCTGGACGGACTCACGATTGCGCACGTCAGCGACATCCACATCGGCCGCTTCACGAACGGTCTCGTGCTGCGGCGCATCGTCGAGCAAACCAACGCGCTGCGGGCCGACCTGGTGCTCATGACCGGCGACCTCATCGACCACGCGCTTTCCGACCTTCCGGCGGGGATCGACCTGCTGCGCCGGCTCGACGCAAAACACGGCGTGTACCTGTGCGAGGGCAATCACGATCTCTTCGAGAGCCGTGCGGCGTTCGAGGATGGCGTGCGCGGCGCCGGGCTTAGCCTGCTGCTCAATGAATCGAAATCGATGACGGTGCGGGGCGAAGCGCTGCGGATTCTCGGATTGCGCTGGGGTGGATTCAGGCACGATCGCTCCGCGCCCGTCGATCAAGACCTGGCGGAAACGCTGCGTCGCGCGTCCGGCGCGGATTTCACGTTGCTGCTGGCGCACCACCCGCACATTTTCGACGCCGCCGCAGCCGCGGGCGTTCCGCTGACCCTGGCCGGCCACACGCACGGCGGTCAGCTCATGCTGACGCCCGAACTCGGGGCAGGGCCGCTGCTCTTCAAGTACTGGTCGGGTTTGTATCGGCAAGGCGCGTCGGCGCTCGTGGTATCCAACGGCGTGGGAAACTGGTTCCCGCTGCGCGTCAACGCCCCGGCGGAGATCATTCATCTTTCGTTGCGGCGCCTGGCATAGCGGCCGGTGACTTCCGGCGTCCTTCCAAGAGCTTACGCCCAGGGCTACAGTTCGTCGCGCATACGAGCCTGCGAGAAAAACCGGAAAGCGCGGGCGTCCGAGCCTGAGAACTTCTTCGGGTGGAGCGGGCATCTAGTCCGTTCCTGACACCTCGGGGACGGGCGAGACGCCCGTCCCACCCAAAGGTGCCCGCATGGTCCGATTGATCGCGATCCTCATTGTCACCTCGTCGGGTCTCGTCGCAGCCGGCCAACCGTCGCCGGTCGATCTCGTTCCGCGGCCAGTTCACGCCGAGTTGCACGACGGCTCGTTCGAAATCGGCCCGGCCACACCGATCCTCGTTGCGTCAAGCCTCCCTGAGGCCCGAGGAGTTGCAGAGTATCTCCGTGACCAACTCAAGAAACGGACCGGACTTTCACCCGCCATCAAATCGGTAGAGCCGCTGGCCGTTTCGGACGGCGCGATCACGTTGATGATCGGTCTGCGCAGCGAGGCGCGAATGGAAGCACTCCAGTGCGACCTGCTTGTACGCCGCGAACGGGCCCTCATCGTTTCGTCGACGACCGAGAGTGCATTCCACGGCGTGCAGACATTCCTCCAGCTGCTTGATCGCAAAAGTCCGCAGGGGGCAGCCGCGAACTGGCACGTGCCAAGCATAAGCATCCGGGATTTTCCGCGCTACCCGCACCGCGGCATGCTGCTCGACTGCGGCCGGCATTTTATGGACAAGGCGTTCGTCAAGCGCTACATTGACCTGCTGGCATTTCACAAGATGAACGTCCTGCACTGGCATCTCACCGAAGACCAGGGCTGGCGAATCGAAATCCGGAAGTACCCGAAGCTGACCGAAATCGGCGCCTGGCGAAAAGCCCGCGATGACGAAAAGCCGACCCGCGGCGATCTCTACGGCGGTTTCTACACGCAGGAGGACGTCCGCGAGATCGTCGCCTACGCCAAGTCGCGGTTTGTCATCGTCATCCCTGAAATCGAGATGCCCGGCCACTGCCTCGCGGCTCTCGCCAGCTATCCGGAGCTGTCCTGCAACGGCACGCCGCTGGCCGTCGGTCGTGAATGGGGCGTCATCGAGGACGTCTACTGCGCCGGCAACGAGCGCGTCTTCGAGTTCCTTCAGGATGTCCTGAGCGAGGTGCTCGAGCTTTTCCCGTCTGAGCTCATCCACATCGGCGGCGACGAGTGCCCCAAGAAGCGCTGGCAGCAGTGCCTCAAATGCCAGTTCCGCATGCGGGCCGAAGGGCTGAAGGACGAGCACGAGCTGCAAAGCTACTTCATCCGCCGAGTCGAGAAGTTCCTGAACAGCCGCGGCCGTCGTCTGGTTGGCTGGGATGAAATACTCGAAGGGGGGTTGGCCCCCAACGCGACCGTACAGTCGTGGCGCGGCTTGGACGGCGCCATCGCCGCCGCCCGCAGCGGACACGACGTGATCTGCTCGCCGACCAGCCACTGCTACCTCGACTACCCGCAGGAACCCAACCCCGCCGCCCCGGAGTGGATGGGCTTCATCGATTTGAAGAAGGCATACTCATTCGTACCGGCGCCGCCGGACCTGACCGCAGAGCAGCTTCGCCACGTGCTGGGGCTGGAGGGCAATATCTGGACCGAGCGCGCCCCGCAGGAGCGCGTCGATCACCAGGTCTTTCCGCGGCTCTGCGCCCTGGCGGAGGTCGCCTGGTCACCGGCGTCCACGCGCAACTGGGAGGATTTCGAACGCCGCATGCGGACGCACTATCGGCGGCTGGACGAGCTGGGCGTGACGTACTGCGTTCCGGCTCCGCGCGTGGTGGTGGACGGCAAGCCGCTTGGCGATCCGGCGGCGATTCCAGCCTCCGCCGAGATCATGCTCGAAAACCCGTTTCACGCCGGCGAGATTCGGTTCACGCTCGACGGCTCGGAGCCGGAAAAGGACAGCCCGGCATACGCCCGCAGCTTCGAGCTGGATCGCCCGCTCCGGCTCCGCGCCGCAACCTGGCTGCCCGGCGGCAACCACAGCGATTCAATAGACATCCGGCTGACGCCGAAGTAACGCAGATTCTGGCAGGCTCGGGGGGCATTTCTGTCCGAACCCGCCGCGCCAAGCGGCGGGTCGACGATCGTAGGCAAGCTGCGCCGCAGAGGCCGGGGACGTCACCCCGCCGCTTGGCGCGGCGGGTTCGGAACCCCCCAGCCGGGACGTCTGCCAAGAAGTTCGGCCGCGCCCTTAACTCGCTGTGAACAGGTAATTTGTGTTCACAGTCGCGTTCAACCCAACTAACATAGAGCAGGATAGGTATGCAGTGGCCCGCCGCACGGAGCGGCAGGTCGTCTGGAGGCTTTTGGTGTTTTCCGGAATCGTCGAAGCCGTCGCGCCGATCGTCGCCGTTCGGGGCACTCCCGCGGGACATCGGCTTGATTTGCGCCTCGGCGAGCTCCTGGATGAACTGACGCTCGGCGCTTCGATTGCGATCAACGGCTGCTGCCTCACGCTGGCTGCCGCACGGGGTGGAGTGGGCGGCTTCGACGTGGTTCCGGAGACCTGGCGGCTGACAAACCTGAAGGACCTCGGGAGCGGCGCGCGCGTGAACGTCGAGCGCAGCCTGCGCATCGGCGACCGCATTGATGGGCATTTCGTTCAGGGACACGTGGACGCGCTGGGCACGGTTGAGCGCGTCGAGCGCGCCGGCGCGGAATGGAAACTGTGGATCGCCGCCCCGCACGACGTGATGCGGCTGGTGGCGCGCAAGGGGTCGATCGCCGTGGACGGCGTCAGCCTGACCGTCGTTGACGTCGACGATTCGCGCTTTTCGGTGGCGCTCATTCCCACGACGCTGGAGCGGACGGTGCTGGGCGCGCGGCGCGCGGGCGATCGCGTCAATCTCGAAACCGACCTCGTCGCGCGAACAGTCGTGCGCTGGCTGGAGACCGCGCACACGGACGAAAGCGCGCGGCCGTCGCGGGTCACGCTCCAGCGCCTGCGCGAAGCGGGGTTTGTCGCATGAGCTCCCCCGCCGCCAACGGCCATGGCAACGGCGACCGGCCGCTGATCGGCATCTCGATGGGTGATCCGCTCGGCATCGGCCCGGAAGTGATCGTCAAGGCGCTGGCTGATCCGGACTTGCGCCGCCTGGCGCGCTACGTCATCTTTGGTCAGCACGAAGTGCTCGAAATCGCCGCCGACGCAAGCGAGATCAACCCCTTCTGGTGGCGCGAGCCGTACGACGGCGGGCCGCGCGTCGGCAGCGGCGTGCTTGTCGCCGATTTCGACGATCTGAACGTCGTGCCGCCGGGCGTCGAGCGCGGCCCCGACGCCGGCGCGGGCGTCGCGTCATTTCGTTTCGTGGACGAGGCGATTCGCTGCCTCAAGTGCGGCGCGATCGACGCGCTCGTGACCGCCCCGATCTGCAAGGAAAGCTGGCTTTTGGCCAATCAGAAGTTCCCCGGCCACACCGAATTGCTGGCGACGCGCTTCGACCTGCGGCGCGTCACGATGGCCTTCGTCGCCGGCGCGCTTCGCGTGGCGCTGGCCAGCGCCCACATCCCGCTCTTCGAGCTTCGCAACCGCTTTACTATCGGCCTCGTGCATCAGCCGATCGACCTGCTTGATCACGCCCTGCGCGAATGGTTCGCCGTCGAGCAGCCGCACATCGGCGTGCTGGGCCTCAACCCGCACGCCGGCGAAAACGGCCTGCTCGGGGACGAGGAGCAGCGCATCATCGAGCCGGCCCTGACCATGGCCCGCAACGCGGGCATCCGCGTCAGCGGCCCGCTCCCGGCCGACACGGCCTTTACGCCCGATTCGCTGCGGCGCTATGACGGCATCGTGGCGATGTATCATGATCAGGGGCTGATCCCGGTCAAGATGAGCGCCTTCGATCGCGCCGTGAATGTCACGCTCGGCCTGCCGGCGATCCGCACCAGCCCGGATCACGGCACGGCGTTCGACATCGCCGGGAGGAACCGGGCCAATCCCTCGAGCATGATCGAGGCGATCCGTCTGGCGATCGATCTGGCCGCCGTGCGTCGCCGCCCCGCCTTGCCGGCGGCCGCAACGGCCTGAGCGCCGTCGCTGGTTTGGCAGGGGCCGCGCCGCGTGGTAAACTCCGCCCCCGTTCGGTTTCCCAAAGGACGACGATGGAACTCGCCAAGACGCTGACGCTGGAGCGCATCCGCGTTCCGCTCAAGTCGCCTGACAAGGCGGCTCTGATTACCGAGCTGGTTGATCTGCTCGCCGCCACCGGCGCCCTGGCCGACCGGAACGTCGTGCTCGACGCGGTCCTGAAGCGCGAGGCGGAACGGACCACGGGCATCGGCTACGGCTTGGCGATCCCGCACGGCAAGACCGACGGCGCACGCACACTGGTGATGGCAGCGGGCAAGCCGGCCCAGCCGGTCGACTTCCAAAGCCTTGACGGTCGGCCAGTTACGTTCGTCGTCATGCTCATCAGCCCGCCCGACCAGACCGGTCCGCATATCCAGGCACTGGCGAAGATCAGCCGGCTCATGAATATCGATGGCTTCCGTGCCGCCGTAGCGCAGGCCGCGTCGGCCGAGGAGCTGCACCAGGCCATCGCGTCGTTTGAGACCGCTGAACCCAATCGCCGGTAGCGTAGTCGGTTACAGCCGGAACCGATGTCGGTTACCTGACATTTGGGTGGGACGGGCGTCTCGCCCGTCCCTGCGGTTCAGGAACGGGCAAGATGCCCGTTCCACCCGAAGACGTTCACAAGCTCGGCCGCCCGCATACCACAGCTTAGCCACCCTCACCCAGAGCCGGAAAAACACGATCGGGCACGGCTCCACGGCGCGAGACGGCCCGAATACGGAATCTCCCCCAACTCGACAAGTTCTAAATTGATTCGTCCGATGAGGAGAGTGGGTCGGCGTTCCCAGCCGATTCTCATCTGACTTAGAAACTGGTTGGACGCCGACATGCCCCAGCCCCACGTTCAGATCATCCTCGCGGACGACTCGGTCCCCGCCACGCTCGACGCCGCACTGAAGCGGGTCGGGGCGTCGGCCGGCTTCTGGCCGCTCACCGCCGCCCTGGAGCGCAGCTCGCTCGGCGCGGCCGACGCGTTTGTCGTGCTGCTCCCCGGCGACGGCCGCGGCGCCGGCGACCGGCTGCGCGTCCTGCTGGACCGGCTGGCGGATTGCCCGCGGGCCACGCTGGTGCTCAAATCCGACGGCGGGTTCGTGCCGCGCATCGCCCACCCGCCGACCGTGCCGGTCACGTTCGGCTCGGGCATCAGCGAAGATGAGCTGGCGATCCGCCTGGCGACCATGCTCGAGATGCGCCGCAGCCTGGAATCGCTGCACCGCTCCGCCCGCTGCGAAGACCGCTCGCGCGAGACCTCGAACGACCACTACGTCGCTCAGCTCCGGCAGGCCAGCCGCGTGCAGCGCGAGCTGCTTGCGGGCAGCAACGGCCGCTACGGCGGCGTATCGTTCACAACCATCTACCGCCCTGAGGATTACGTCTCAGGCGACATCTACGACATCAGCCGGCTCGACGAGGAGCACATCGGAATCGCCATCGCCGACGCGACCGGACACGGCATCCCGGCGGCGCTGCTGACGGTGTTCATCAAGCGCGCCCTGCGCGGCCGCGAAGCCTGGGGAGACGGTTACCGCATTCTCCAGCCGGACCAGGTGCTCTCGCGCCTGAACGAGGACTTGCTGAGCACGAATTTCTCCGACTGCCAGTTCGTCGCCTGCGCCTACGCCCTGCTGAACACCCGCACGCACGAGCTTTCTTTTTCGCGCGGCGGCGTGCCCTATCCGATCTTGCGGCGTCGCCGGGGCGCGGCGAGCGTGCTGAAGTGCGAAGGGGGCGTGCTCGGAATTCAGTCGGGCGTGCAGTTCCCGGTGCAGCGTGTGCAACTGGACGCGGGCGACTCGCTCCTTTTCTATTCCGACGGGCTGGAGCGCGTTGTATCGCCTTCGCCCGGCGGCGCACGTGTCGCGGGCGCGTTTGGTCGTGCGGCCCGGTATGCAGCCCGTCCTGCGCTCGCTTCGATCGGAGCCGGCGGCGAAGACGTCGGCGGCGGAACGTGCGTCGCGACGCTCGATGAGCCGGACGCGCTGGTAACATGCGACGGCGACAGCGACGTATCGGGCGATGCGCGGCATGCGCTGCTCGCCGGCGCGGATGAGTTCATCACCACGTCCGATTGGTTTCAGACGTTGGCCGTGGATGGGATGAGCGTCGCGCTCGATCGGCTCAATGTGCGCTACGACGCGCTGCGCCGAATCGGGTTCGCGCTGGATGACCTTACCGCGGTCGCGATTCAGGTTCACGCCTAACGCCGCGACGCTCGAAGACGAACACCGGCTTGTTGGCCCATCCGATGGGGCTGATCGACCAGCGGTGAAGCGCCGGCGGAAACGTCGCCCGCAGTTCGTAGTGCGAAGACCACCAGCCGTCAGTAGCGGGGAGATCATCGGCGATCATGACCAGCCAGCGCGGCAACTCACTGGGCTCGCTACATTCTCGCAACGGCAGGAGCACAACACGCCGCCCCGCGAAATTGAGCGGCGGGATCGAATAGGGTGCGGGTTCCTGCACGACGGCGATCGGCTCGCCGCCGGCCCTTTCCTTCAGAAACAGGGCGGCACGTCTCCGGGACTCGTGCACCGCGCCGGCGTCGATCCAGAATGAGCGCAGGCAGGCCGTCGCCCCTGACGTTGCGACGCACGCAATCAGGGCGAGCGCGACGAGCGCCTGCCGCGCGACCGGCGCCCGCGCCGCGCCCGGTGCGGCAGCCAAGCCGAGCGCCCCGCCCAGCGCGATCATGAGCGCGATCGTCGGCAGCAGCAGGAAACGGGCGAACTCCGCCGGTTTCCCCGCGGCCAGGAAGACGCACAGGAGCAACATCGCCAGCGGCGCTACCCCGATCAGCAGGGCTTGTCGCGGCCGGCGCCGCGCCAGAAGAACAGTCGCGAGCAGGCCAAAGGCGACCGGCAACCCGCCCGCGACCATCAGCAGCTCCGCCACGCGCAGCGCTCCCTCCCCCGCGCGCGTCAGTTGTTCGGCGTACATCGCCATCGAGTTCCCGAGATTGCTGGCGGCCGCGGAACGACTCGAAAGCGCGCCGAGCAGGAGAAACGGATTCGCAGCCAGGAAAACGAGCACCGCAAGAGCCGCCGAGCGCACCAGCGGGCCGCCTGCGCGGCGCGATCGCCGCGCGATCGCCAGCGCCGCCCAGAGCCACGCTGCCGCCAGTCCGGTGAGCACCATGGCGGCCGCCGCTCCTGCCGTCAGTCCCAATCGCAAAACGTCGCGCGGACGTGCGCTTGAAGCGAAGCGAACGGCGAAATCCGTCGCCCAGAGCACCAGAGCGACCGAGGGCAGGTGCGGTTTGGCTTCGAGTGCGGCGGTGATGAACACGGGCGATGCCATCACGAGGATGACTGCGACCCAGCCGGCGCCGCGCCCGCCGATGCGCCGCGCGAGCCGATAGACCGCCAGCAGCGCCAGCACGCCGAAGCTCAGCGTCAACAGCCGCGAAACGAAGTAAAACCGGGCAAACAGGTCGGGCTGATCGAGATAGACGCCGACATCCGACGTAATCCGCGTGAAGCCGACCAGCGCCGCGGACGCCTCAAGCGCGCCGACCAGGTAGATGTAGGCCCCGCCATACTGGTACAGCTTCGGGTCGAAATCGAGCTTCCGCGGGTTCATGCGCTGCAGCGCCATGAACGTGATCATCTCGTCCGGCTGGCGCGAAAAGAGCCGGTAGCGCCGCAGGATTTCCGCGCGGCCAGAATCAGTGCTGGTGAGGTCGACCGGTCGAGTGCGGTCGCGAATCGGATTGAGATCGGTGTCGGCCCCGGCTTCGCGGGTGCCGCGCTCTAAGAGCGATTCGGCAGCGCGAAATTCGGCGGCGCTCCACGCCGGCCGGCCGCCGAAGAGCAGGTCGTCATTTTGGCGGGACGGCAACCCCCAGCGCGCCAGCGGCGTCATGAGCGCCAGCCACGCGCACAAGAGCAGGGCGATTCCGATGGCGTTTCGCCGACGGGGCGTCACGCCCGGCAGCGTAGCAGGGGGCGCAGGCGAAGGCTACACTGAATGACCGCGGCCGATGAGCACCGACCCACAGCCAGGACGCGCACGATGGACTACTACCACGTCTGGTTCAATCTGAAGGATACGCACAAAGATATTGAATTCGCCGATCGACTGCATGCGTTTCTGGGCCACCTGCGGCAGGAAGCGAAGATCGCGGGCTATCGGCTGACGCGCCGCAAGCTTGGATTCGGCCCTTCAGAGCTGGGCGAGTTTCACGTAATCGTCGACGTGCAGAACCTGACGCAGCTCGACGGCGCGTTCGGTCTGGCGGCGACCCGCAGCGGGCGCGTGCAGGAACTGCACGCACACGTGTATGAAATGGTGACTGATTTTCGCTCCGCGCTCTATCGCGACTTTCCGGATCCACAGCGGGCTCACGCGGCGCCGCGCGGCGAAAGCTGAGCGCCGGGTGCGGCGGGCGCCTCGCCCGTATCCGCGGTCTCGCCGAACGGGCAAGATGCCCGTTCCACCCACAAGGAGTTGTCCGGGGCGCAAAGCAAGAGGGAAGAGGCTCGCGCGAATTCGAGTCCCTTCCCTTGTTCTTGCCTTCGGAGAGCAGGTCGCAGAGCTAGCGGAGCAGGCCGCGCAGCTTGGTGTAAAACGCGCGGTAGTCGTCCTCGTTGATCTCACCGTCGGTGTTCATGTCGGCGTTGTCCGGATTCCCGTTGGGGTACTTGACGAGATACGCCGTGCGATCGGAGAAGGCCATGTTGAAGCCGTTGATGTCGAGCACGTTCAACTTGCCGTCGCCGTTCATATCGCCGACGACGGGCTTGGCGGTGCCGCCGCCGTTGCCGCCGGTGTTTCCACCCGTGTTTCCACCAGTGTTGCCGCCGGTATTGCCACCGGTGTTCCCACCGGTGTTTCCGCCGGTGTTGCCACCGTCGGTGCCGCCATCATCTGTGTTCGAGTCGTCCGGCTTGGTCGTGTCGGTGTTGCCATCGACCACCGCCGAGTCGCCCAGCAGATCGCCAGTCAGGGCGCCGGCGGTCGTGCCGCTGCTGCCGCTGGGGCAGCCGCCCAGCGAGGTTGTAAGCGTGAGCAGGGCGCCGAATCCGAACACAAGCGGGAACATCAAGCGTTTCATAAGCCAAACCTCCTGGGTCAACGTATGATGCGAGTTTGGGACATTCTTCCGTCGCCTATGCCGCGCGTCACCCAATCCACCTGATTCACGTCAATTTCGCATCTCAGTACGCTGTGTTGGTCGTATTATAAGACGTGACCGCCGTATTGTGTCACAACGTCCGAAAACTCAGGCGAAGCCCCGGTCAATGAAGGAATGCACCCGCTTACTCGTCTAGAATCCGGTTGCCGAAATCGGCCCCGGAAGGATGAACGACTCATGAATCGCCTGGCTGTACTGACCTCGCTCTTACTGACACTTGTGAACGGCGGAACGCCCGCGCTCGCCGACGCCGCGCCGCCCGGCGATCGCAGCGAGAGCCGTGCCCGCCGCCGCTCGCCGGTGGTCGACGTTTTCCAGAACTGCAAGGACGCCGTCGTCAACATCAGCACGACGCGCGTGCAGCGTTTCGTTCGACAGGGAACGATTTTCGACGAAATGTTCGACAAGCCGCGCGTCCACGAGCAGCGCGTGCAGAGCGTCGGCTCGGGCTTCGTCATTCACGAGAGCGGCTTCGTCGTCACCAACGCGCACGTCGTGTCGCGCGCCTCGGACATCCGCGTGATCTTTGCCGACGGTCACGAAGCCGTGGCCCGCCGCATCGCCGAAGACACGGAGCACGACCTGGCGGTGCTCAAGATTCCGGCCGAGCAGCCGCTGGCGCATCTCAAGCTGGGCCACAGCGATGACCTGATGGTGGGCGAAACGGTGATCGCCATCGGCAATCCGCTCGGCTTGCAGCACACGGTCACCAGCGGCATCGTCAGCGCTCTGGATCGCGAGCTGCGCTTCAGCGAGGACGTGGCCTACAAGGGCATCATCCAGACCGACGCCAGCATCAACCCAGGCAATTCCGGCGGCCCGCTGCTCAACATCGACGGCGAGCTGATCGGCGTCAACACCGCGATCCGCGGCGACGCGCAGAACATCGGCTTCGCGATTCCGGTCGATCGGCTGTGGGAGCTGCTGCCGGACATGCTCGACATTGAGAAGCGGGCGCGCGTCCGCTTCGGGCTGCGCGTCGACGGACCGCAGGCCACGGTCGTGGACGTCCGGGCCGCCAGCCCCGCGGCCCAATCGGGACTGAAGCCCGGCGATCGGCTGGTGAGCTTCAACGGCGCCCCGATTCGCGACGGCATCGACTACTACGTGCACCTGCTGGGCGAAGCGCCCGGGCAGCGCGTGAAGCTGCTGGCCGAGCGCGGCGGCAGGATGATCGACGCTGAGGTGCCGCTCGAGGCCGTTCCGCTGCCGGACGGGCGCGAGCTGGCGCAGAAGCGTTTCGGAGTGACCTTGGCGGAACTGCCCGACCGCATGCGGCGGCGTTTCGACGAGATGCTGGCCGGCGGCGGCGTGCTGGTGACCGACGTGGAAGCCGACGGTCCGGTCACCGGCCTGGTTCGTCCGGACGATGTGATCACCAGCCTGGGCGGCGTCCGCATCGAAAACTTGGCGGACGTGGGCCTGGTGCTCGAACAGCTCGACAAAGGCGATCGGATTATGTTCGAAGCCGTGCGGTTGCGCTCCGATCCGCCGTTGCTGTGGAGCCGGCCGATCCGGGCGCGGTAGGCCACGTCGCGTCAGTCTCGGGGAGCATCGGCGTCTCGCCGGTGCGCACCGGCGGGACGCCGATGCTCCCCGTGCGATTGCCCGCTGGCACACGATCGCGGCTTGTCCATGCGCGCGGCCACCTCGGAAACAAACGTACGGCGGTCTATCGGCTTTGAGAGGTAAAAGTCGCAGCCCGCGGCCAGGCAGCGATCCACCTCGCCTTTCATGGCGTGGGCGGTCAGCGCCACGATCTGTCCCTCGTAGCCGCGCCGACGCAGTTCCTCGGTCGCCGCGTAGCCGTCCATAATCGGCATCTGCATGTCCATCAGAATCAGGCCGAACGGCTGCTTGTGCGCGACGGCGTCGAGCGCGAGCCGCACGCCGAGCTCGCCGTTGTCGGCGATGGTCACTGTTGCGCCGGCCCGCCGCAGCACGTGCGAAATCAGCCGCTGATTGTCGGGGCCGTCTTCGACCAGCAGAACGCGCCCGGAGATTCCCGGCAAGCCGTCCAGCGCATCGGGGTGAGACGCGAGCAGGGTCGAGATGTCCAGCGACTGAATGGTCGGGACGCCCTCCAGCGGTCCGGTCGCGACGCGGAGCGCAAAAGTGCTGCCGATTCCCTGCTTGCTTTCCGCGCTCAGATGGCCGCCCAGAAGTTCCGCGAGCCGGCGCGTGATGACCAGGCCGAGCCCGGTTCCACCGAAGCGGCGCGTGGTGGAGGCGTCCGCCTGTCCGAACGGCTCGAACAGGCGCGCCATCTGCCCGGGCGTCATGCCGATGCCGGTGTCGCTGACTTGAAATGTGATCATCTGCGCTGCCACGTCGCACGACGCGGTGACGCAGATCGTCCCGTTCTCGGTGAACTTGACGGCGTTTCCGACCAGGTTCACCAGGGCCTGCTTGAGCCGGACCGGGTCGCTCGTGATTCGATCGGGCAGGGGCGGCGTGAACTTGACGACCAGCTTGTTGCCGCGCTGCACCGCGCGCTCGGACAGCAGCTTCACGACATCGACCAGCAGCTCGCGCGTTCCGACCGGGAGGTGTTCGAGCTGAAGCCGGCCGGCCTCAATTCGCGAGATGTCCAGAATGTCGTTAATGACCGCGAGCAGGTGCGAGCCGTTGCGGCGGATGGTCTGGGCCGCGTCCAGCCGATCGGAGGCGGTGGCGCTGGGTTCGATCAGAAGATCGGTGAATCCGAGGATCGCCGTCATTGGCGTGCGGATTTCGTGGCTCATGTTCGCCAGGAAAGCGCTCTTGGCCTGGCTGGCGGCCTCGGCGGCCTGCCGCGCGACCACCAGCTCCCTCGTCCGCTCCTCCACCACGTTCTCGACCTCGGCCTTGGAGCGCTCCAGCGTCGCCTGCCGCGTCGCGAGCAGGCGCATCTCGGCCAGCCCGCGCGAGATTCCGACCAGCAGGACCGAGTCTTCAAACACGACCCACCCAGCGTGCTCGAGCCAGCGCCACCATTCGGGCGCCGCGGTGCCGAACACCGAAAGCGGCCAGAAAACCCCGCGCACGAAGTGGTCCAGCGCCACCACGACCGTCGCGGTCGCCAGCACGCGCCAATCGCGATAGTAGGCCAGGAACGCCAGCGATCCGAAGACGTGAAAATGCGTTTCGATCCGTCCGCCGCTGACATGAATGAGCAGGGCGCTGAAGAGCATCTGCGAAACGGCGATGAGCTGGCGCGTGACGGCCGCCCCGGGCCGCGCCAGCGCCAGTGCGGCCGGAAGCGATGCGAAGAGGCCGCCGAGGAAAATGGCCGCCAGCACGTGCACGTGTAGTGCACTGCGGGAACCGATCCACGTATAGGGCGAAATCCAGAACGACGCCGCGATCGCCGCCAGCCACTGGACGATCAGCAGAACGGCCAGGGCCCGATCCGTCTGGCGGAATGTGCGGTCCCGGGCGCTTTCAAACAGCTCCGCCGCGCGCCGGCCAACATCGCAACCGGCCGCATGCCCGCCCGGTTCGACCGGCGCGGCCCGCGCGCGATCGGCGGCGGCGTTGCATGAAGCGTTGCTCGTCATGGCGGGGGTTCCTTCTTCGCGTTCTCGCCGGGCGCATCAAAGAGGGGACAGCCGAACACCGGGCCGCTGTTCACTCTCGGCGATCGTCCATGGGCGACGTCGCGAACGACGTCGTCCTGGGCCGACGGACCGGCCTGCCCGCGCGCGTTCGTCAGGCCGCCGCTGTAGACAAGCTGTCCGCCGGCGTCATAGACAGCCGCATGGCCCGATGCTTGAGCGCCGAACGCGCGTGCCATTTGTCCATCGGCATCGAAGTGAATCGTGATTCCCGGCAATTCGGCGGCGCGGCGGTAGTTTGTGCTTTCGCGCAGAATCGGCGCGTCATCGCCGACCAGCACCAGGCGCGTATCCAGCCGGGCCGAGGCGTCGACCAGCCTGCGAAGGATGTAGACATCCGCCGCGAAACAGGGGCATTCCGGGTGCACGAAGAGCACCATGCAGGGTTTGGTCAGCGGGGGCAGTCCCGCGCCCGCCGGCCAGCTTTTCGGCGCGGCAAGCGCGGCGGCGGGCGTCGAGGTGTTGCGCTGCACGACGTACACGCCCGCGACAACGGCGATCAGCCACGCCGCAACGCACATACGCACGATCCAGTCGCGGCTTGGTTTCGCGGGCGCCCCGGATGGCTCTCCGGATGCTGGGCGGCGCGGTGCGCCGGACGGCGTCCCGTGGATTGACACGCAAGTGGGCCCGTCGCGTGGAACGTCTGGCTTCATTTGGGATCTTCACGCGGACCAGGGATCGGGCGACCTCAGAATCGAAACGCGATTCCAATACGTGAAACCGGCAAGCCCGGCGGCGTCGAACGCCGGTGCAACCGGTCGCCGGCCAGAGCCCGCGTTCATTCGGGGGATTGGGCCGGGCTCCGTCAGGGCGATATCGGCAAGGTGGGCGACCCCGCTGGCGTGCTTTTTTCGATTGGCGAGCGACGTCCGGCCGCTACGCGGCGACCCGTCGCGGGGTCGTGGCTGGGCTTCGAGTACTCAGCCCAGCCTACCGCCTTATTTCGATTGGCGAGCGACGTCCGGCCGCTACGCAGCGACCCGTCGCGCGGTCGTGGCTGGGCTTCGAGTACTCAGCCCAGCCTACCGACTACCGACTCAGCCCAGCCTACCGACTGGCGCATCCCGCGTGCCACGACCGCCCGCGTCGCGTAGAATTCCGTCAGTTCAGCCCCCTTGGAGGCCTCATGAGCGAAGCCGAAGCGACGCGCAACATCCCCACGCCCATCGCCCAGGAAATGCAGGAGTCGTATCTCACCTACGCCATGAGCGTCATCATGGCCCGCGCCCTGCCCGATGTTCGCGACGGGCTGAAGCCCTCCCAGCGCCGCATCCTCTTCGCCATGCACGAGTTGAACCTGCGGCCCGGCGCCAAGCACCGCAAGTGCGCCAAGATCTGCGGCGACACGAGCGGCAACTATCACCCGCACGGCGAAGGCGTCATCTACCCCACGCTCGTCCGCCTGGCGCAGCACTGGGCCATGCGGCACCTGCTGATCGACCCGCAGGGCAACTTCGGCAGCATCGACGGCGACCCGCCCGCCGCCATGCGATACACGGAGGCGCGTTTCGCCCACCCCGCCGCCGAGATGATGGCCGACATCGACTCGGAGACGGTCGATTTCGAGGACAACTTCGACGGCACGCGCAAAGAGCCGGCTGTCCTGCCCAGCCGATTCCCGAACCTGCTGGTGAACGGGACTGAGGGCATCGCCGTCGGCATGGCGACGCGGCTTCTGCCGCACAACCTGGGCGAAATTTGCGACGCCGTCATCGCGTACATCGACAATCACGACATCACGCTGGACGAGCTGCTGCGGATCGTGCCGGGGCCGGATTTCCCGACCGCCGGCATCATTCACGGGCGCGACGGCATCCGCGAGGCCTATGCCACCGGCCGCGGGAGCATCGCCGTCCGCGGCGTGCTGCACACGGAAGAGCTCAAGAACGGCCGCATGCAGATCGTGGTCGACGAGATTCCGTATGGCGTGCTGCTGCCGACGATCAAGGACCGCATCGCGGAGGCCGTGGAGAACGGCTCGATCAAGGGCATCGAAGACTGGCGCGACGAATCGGGTCGCGACAAGCTGGTTCGGCTGGTGATCAGCCTGCGGAAAGACGCCAACGTCAACGTCGTCATCAACCAGCTCTACAAGTTCACGCCGCTGCAGACGAACCTGCACGTGATCAACATCGTGCTGGTCAACCGCGTGCCGCGGACGCTGACGTTCCGGCAGCTCATCGAGCATTTCGTGCGGCACCGCATCGACGTGATCCGCCGCCGGACGCAGTTTCTGCTGCGCAAGGCGCGGCAGCGGGCCCACATTCTGGAAGGGCTGATTCTTGCGGTTGCGGACATCGACGAGATCATCCGCATCATTCGCTCCTCGCCGGACGTGGACACGGCGCGCCAGCGGCTGTGCGAGAAGCCGCTTCGGCTGAGCGAGAAGGCCACGGTGACGCGGCTCTTGCCCGAGGCGTTTGTGGCGCGCTGCACGGCCGACGACCAGAACCTGACGCGAACGCAGGCCGACGCCATCCTCGCCATGCAGCTCCGCAAGCTGACCGGGCTGGAGATTGAGCAGCTTGCGGCCGAATACACGAAACTGCTCGACGAGATCGCCGATTACGAGATGATCCTCAGTGACGAGCGGCTGGTGCTCGACATCATCGCCGAGGACATGCGCGAGCTGAAGGAGAAATACGCCGACCCGCGCCGCACGAAGATCGAGGCGGCGATCGGCGAAGTGGACGAGGCGGCGCTGATTCAGCAGGAGGACGTGATCGTCACGATCACGCACGAGGACTACATCAAGCGCGTCCCGATCGCGACCTATCGGGCGCAGGGCCGCGGCGGCAAGGGCATTCGCAGCACCGACGCCAAGGACGGCGACTTCATCGAGCACCTGCTCACCTGCTCGACGCACGATTACCTGCTGTTTTTCACGAATCGCGGGCGCGTGTACTGGCTGCGCGTCTACGACATCCCCAGCATGGCCCGCACCGCGCGCGGGCGGGCGCTGGCGAACATTCTGACCATGCTGCCGAGCGAGCGGATGATGGCGCTGCTGCCGGTGAAGGAGTTCGGCGAGGAGAGCTACGTCTTTTTCACGACTGAAAAAGGCGTCGTGAAGAAGACGCCGCTCGCGGCTTTCGGCAACCCGCGGCCGAGCGGCATTCAGGCTCTGACGCTCGATCCGGACGATTCGCTGATCGGCGTCAAGCTCACCGCCGGAGATGACGAGATCGTGGTCGGCACGCGCATGGGCATGGCTTGCCGCTTCAAGGAAGACGAGGTCCGCCCGATGGGCCGCACGGCCCGCGGCGTGCGCGGCATCGAGCTGGAAGAGGGCGACAAAGTTGTTGACATGGCGGTCATCACGCCCGGCATGAGCCTGCTGACGGTGTGCGAGAAGGGCTTCGGCAAGCGGACCGACATCAGCGAATATCGCCTGACGCACCGCGGCGGCAAGGGCGTCATTAACGTGCGCGTGACGGACAAGAACGGGCCGGTGGTGGCGCTGCGGGCGGTGACGGATGAGGATGAGCTGATGCTGATCACGGCGACGGGTACGCTGCTGCGCATGACGCTGGACCAGCTTCGCGAGATCGGCCGCGCGACGCAGGGGGTGAAGCTCATTCGCGTGGAGGAGGAGGATCGCGTGGTCGCTGTCGCGAAGGTCATCACGGAGAAGGATGAAAACGGCAACGGCGCGCCGGCCGGGCCGGACTCCAGCAACGCCGGTCCAGATTCCACCGATGCAGGCGCGGACGGCCCCGACGGTGAATCGGGTGATGGCCGCGAAGGCGGCGATGCCGCTCCCGAAGCGTAGTCGAACCTGTAGGGTGGGCACCGCCCACCATTTGCCGCCGACGGGAGTTGGCCGGCGGCGCGGTTGAAGGTCGCGATAACAAAGGTGAGCAAGATGATCACGTGTGAGAGACTCCCCCTTGAGCACCTATGTTATGCGGACGCTGGGACCGCCGTTGCGCCCGGGCGGGGCGCTTCCTAGGAATAATAGCATGCGTAGAGGCGGCGGCAAGGGGGCGCCGGCTGCAGTACGGAGCGGGCGCGTGCGAGAGATGGGGCGGCACGCGCCGATCGGCGCGGAGGTCGGACGCTGCCGGGCATCGAAACGCCGTCGGCCACGGATGGCCGACGCTACGGGGGCCGGGAGGTTGCGAAAGGCGACGGCGTCAGGTGGGCGCTGCGCATCGCTCGGCGCCGGCGTCATCGGCGTCGGGCTGGAAGCCCGGGAAAACAGCGTGCACGGGCTGGAAGCCCATACCACATGACCGCACGGGCTGGAAGTCCGTACCACATGACCGCACGGGCTGGAAGCCCGTACCGCATGACCGCACGGGCTGGAAGCCCGTACCGCATGACCGCACGCGCTGGAAGCCCATACCACGTTGGCGGCCGCCTTGAAGAAGAACGAGATTGTCATTGGAATCACGCAGAGGACATGCTATGCTGGTTTGACGCTAGGCCGGCACGCAGCCGCCTGCGTCGAAGTATTCAGCGGGGCATAAAGGAGTGGAAATGAGATCTCGCCTTTGCTCGTGCGCAGCCGTAGTTGCCGCGCTGATCGCCGCGTCACCCGTGTACGCCGATATTGTCAACGTCACCGTCAACGGCACGGTCGCCTTCAACGGCATTACGCTTCCGCCGCTCAGCGGGTTTGCCAGCGGCGCCCCGGCATCGATGAGCTTCAGCGTGGATTCCGCCAACTTTCTGGACAGCCCGAACTTCCCGACGCGCGGCTATCCCATCGATCCGTCGTCCTTCGTCCTCAGCTCCGGCGCGGCCTCGATCGGCCTGCAGAACCCGTTCCCCGCGGGCCAAACGCCGTATTTCGTGTTGCGAAACAACGATCCGGCGGTCGACGGCTTCATCGTGTCGACCAGCAATGAGTTTCAGGACAGCGTTCCGATCGACCAGACGCACACGACCGGGGCGCGCTACTTCGAGAATTACTACGTGACCTACGGCGGCAGCACGCTGTCGTCGCTCAACATTCTCGACGCCCTTGGCACGTACGATTTCACCGGCCTGACGGTTTACAACTGGACCACCTGGCGGAATTTTCCGGACAACGTCGGAATGGAGATTGGGTTCGAGCAGATGACGATCACGCCCGAGCCGGCGTCGCTCGGCTTCCTCGGCCTCGTGGCAGCGCTTGCGCTGCGCCGCCGATAGAAGACGGCGGTGGACGCTCCGTTCGCGCCGCGACGGTAGGTAGGGCAGGGCGCAAGCGGCTGCGCCTGGCGGAGAGGTGTCCCCACCGACGCACGAAGCCGCGATTTCTCGACAAGCGGCGTGCTTCGCGTAATCGCGTGAGCATGCAACCCGCCGCTGTCTCTGCGCCCCCCCGCATCCGGCGCTGGGTGCGTGACACCTCTGGCGGACCGCACAACACAAACGGCGGCGGCGTTTTCAGCCCCGTCAGGGGCGAAAGAGTAAAGCCCACGGCGTAAGTCGTGGGGTAGCGGCCCGCGGCGTAGGGCAGCCCCGGAGGGGCGAAACGACCGGGGCGCCTCCCGCGTCCGTCGCTTCTTTCGCCCCTACGGGGCTGCGTATTTCGAGGATACGGAGGTTCCCGGCCGCGATCCCACGGCTTGCGCCGTGGGCCTTACTCTTTCGCCGCTCCGCGGCTGCCTGGCGTGGTCGCGGTCGTCGGTCCAAACGAGGTCAAATGCGAGCCAAAACTGTCACGCACCTTCCGGCGCTTCGCAGCGCTGCGTTGGGATGTACTCGGGCGTACGGAATCGCTATGCTCGCTGATTGTGGCAGCCGGTGACACCGCGTCGCAGTCGGTTCGGTCGCAATTCTATGCGTTCACGTCGGCGGGCGCGCCGCCCTGCCCGGAGCAACGGGAGCCTGGGACGATGCGCTTCTTTGCACTTCTGCTGATCGCGGGATTGGCGTCGGCGGCGATGGGGGCGACGATCTACGTAAACGGGACAACCGGAAACGACGCATGGACCGGGCTGTGCGAGACGTGGGACGGCGGTACGTGCGGACCCAAGCGGACGATTCAAGCGGGCGTTAACACGGCGATCAACGGCGTCGTCATCGTCGCATCCGGCGTCTATGCCGGCCCCGGAAACCGGACAGTCGATCTTTCTAACGTCACCGAGGTTCGATCCGCGACTTTGAATCCAGCAGACTGCATTATCGACGTGGGTGATCTTCAGCCTGCATTTCGCGTGTCGGCTTCCACGCCGACGATCCGGGGGATGACCATCCGGAACGCAGGCGTTGGTGTCTTCGAGGTAGGCACCGGAGGCATACCGGCGGTAAGGGATTGCATCATTGAAAACTGTTCGAGTGGCGTTGTGCTAAACCGCGGTTTGGTGGAAGACTGCATGATCCGATCGTGCAGTTCCGGCGTGAGCTACGGATTCAGCGGTTCGCACCCATTTGAGGTGCGCCGGTGCGTCGTCGCGGACTGTAGTGGGTTGGGAATTGAGGGTGCGGCGATCGTCGAAGATTGCATCGTTGCTCGGAACGGATTCAACGGGATTTTCAACGCGCAGCAGGTGCGGCGTTGCGTCGTTGAGAACAACAGAGCCGGCGGCATTGTTAGCGCCGGTTTCGCCGAAGACTCCACAATTCGAAACAACCGCTCGGCGACGGGCGCCGGCGTCAGCAACACAACCTGCTACCGATGCGTGATTCAGGGAAACGTCGCCGATCTCGCCGGCGGAGGGGCGTGGGAAAGCACGCTTCTCGATTGTGTTGTTTCCGACAATGTTGCGCTGCGCGGCGGCGGAATCGCAGGGACCGGCTCACTCATCAACTGCACTGTTGTGGGCAACACTGCGGTGTATCTGGGCGGTGGGGTCAGCGTTGAAAGCGGATCGGTCGAAGTCATGAACTGCATCCTCTGGGACAACGTGTCGTCGCTCGGCTCGCAGGCGGCCATATACGGAACCGGCGCGTTGTGGGTGGCGTACAGCGACGTCGAAAGCGGGCAGAGCGGCGTATTCACGGATTCCGGCGCGTTGTATTGGGGGCTCGGGAACGTCGACACTGAGCCGCAATTCGCGGACGCCGAGGCTGGAGACTATCGGCTCGCGGCGATGTCCCCATGCATCGATGCGGCCTACAACTACGCGGTGTACTCGACGACGGATATCTTGGGCAACCCGCGCCTCGTTGACGACCCGAACACGGTCGATTCGGGGTTCGGCCCGCCGCCGCTCGCCGACCTGGGTGCTTACGAATTCCAGCCGACGGATACCTACGTGCTTGGCGACGCAGATTGCGACGGCGTCGCGAACGTATTGGACATTAATCCCTTCGTTCTGGCGTTAATTGACCCGGCGGGATACCGGGCGGCGTACCCCGAATGCAATATCATGGCTTGCGACATCGACGGCAACGGGGCGGTTGAAGTGCTGGACATTAATCCGTTCGTGGCGCTGCTGCTGGGCGGATAAGTACCAGCCGATGCAGCTTTCTTTCCCGCACGCCACTTCCCGCCATATTCTGGCGCCAATCGCCTTTCCGTTGCGGCGGGTGCATCTTTTCGCGCACACGCGTACGCATGCCGCATGTTCGGAACGACGTGCATGCTCACGCGGAGTGCCGCGAGAGCATGCCGCCCACCAACGTCGTCCGACACGGAGGTCGGACGCTACGCGTCGTCCGACACGGAGGTCGGACGCTACGCGTCGTCCGACACGGAGGTCGGACGCTACGCGTCGTCCGACACGGAGGTCGGACGGTACGCGTCGTCCGACACGGAGGTCGGACGCTACGCGAACGAAAATCAAAGCTCTTCTGCGGAATGGGCGGTAAGGGACTCGAACCCCTGGCCTTCTCGGTGTAAGCGAGACGCTCTAACCAACTGAGCTAACCGCCCGGTCGGCGATGGATCATACTCGGGTCGGCGCCCCCTGTCCCGGGGCGGCGTGAGCGGGGAAGGCCCGTGCGTCTTCCGTAAGTGGTGGGGAGCGCGGACCCTGGTTCGCCGGAGCGGGCGGGAGAGCTGGTGAAGATCTGGGTCGGACGGTCGTCTCGGCCGTTCCCGCGGTCGCAGGAACTGGCAAGATGCCCGCTCCACCCGAAGAACGGGCAGGATGCCCGTTCCACCCGAAGAAGTTCAGAAGACCGGCCGGAGGCCGGTCCCCCAGTCAATTATCTGCCCCTGAAATATTCCCCGCGCCACCGCCGGCGGCGCCTCTTCGAAGTGACGCGGGCCGTCCGTTTCCTCATCCGAAAACCCGCTCCAAACCCCTGTTTCCCGTGGCCCACGTATTTTCTCGGCGCTGCGGGTTGAAATCCGCCGGGTAGCGTGCGTATGCGTTAGTAGCGGGCGCGACTGGACTGCGCCCGGGCGATCGCGTGGCCGGGGCAATTGCGCCGCCGATCGACTGGCTCATGGACTGAGCCGCCGCGCAGGCGGTGCTGTTGGCCTCCGACGCGGCGGTACGGCTGAGCGCCCGCTCCGCTTCGCTTGCTCGGAGCTATCCCGGCGTTCGACACCGGGTGACACGGCAGTGAGTGGAGCGCAAAAAATGAGGCGATTCCTGACGACCCTGTTGTCGCTGGGTTGCATCACGCCGGCGCTGGCCGGCGAGGCGATGCTCCTGTGGGACAACTACCTGACACCGCCTTTGGGGCATGACCGCGTCTCGGGCCGCGCCTCGGAGCGGAACACGGACGTGCCCGACGCCTGGACGGTGGACGACGCGCTGTTCGACACAGCGGTCGAGGTTCGGGAGCTGCGTTGGATCGGATTGCGCGACGAGACGAGCGCGTACGCCTCGGCCGACGTGATCCTGCTGGATTCGCAGTTTCAACAGGTCGAACTGCTGGTGAATCTGCCCTACACCGCGACGCCGCTGGAGATGCTCCTGGGCTACGAGGTGTATGAAGGCCGCGTCGGCGATCTGAGCATCGAGCTGCCCGCGGGCCACTACTACGTGGGCGCACGGCTGGTTGACAGCGGCAGCGGCCGGAATTTCGTCGCCACCACCGGGAACGGCCAGATCGGCGGCCTGACGACGGGCGCCTTCCGCTGTGCGACGTTTGGCGTGCCGGAATGGACGCTGGTTGGTGAGTTTGCGACGCCGACGGACTATGCGTATCAGGTGTACGGCGTGCCGGAGCCGGCGGGGTTTGTGATGGCGGCGGCCGGAGCTTTGGTGATTGTTCGAATGCGGCCGCGCGGATAGACGCGGTCAGACAGCGGTCGCGCGGCTTGCCGCGCGATCGCGACACGAGTTCCTCGTGCGCCACTCGTGTGGCTGCCCCGGCCTGCCCTTAACTGGAGGCCGGGGCACGCTTTTTCTCGAGGGATCGAGGGATCGAGGGATTGAGGGATCGAGGGATCGAGGGATCGAGGGCGGGGAGGGGGGCGACGAACCACGCTTGGCACCCGAGCCGCCGCACTGGCGGACAAGCCGCCAGTGGCACGCCGAGTCGCCAGTGACGCCTGTTGCGGTAGAATGCGTTGCGCGTGCGCTACTCGCGACCCTTAGACAGGCGTCCAGCCCTTCGCCGTCGCCGTTTCACCGGCGCCGTCGCAGCGCTCGCGCTGCTGACGGCGTCCGCCGCCGCGCAGACGGGGGGCGCGTCGCGTGCGCGCGCGACGGGTGACGCGGCCCGCGCGACGGAGCTTATACAGCAAATGGGGCTGAGTCCGGCCGCGATCCGCTCCGTCAACTACCACGTCCTCTACGTCGGTCGCCAGGAGTTCGCCGAGCAGCGCAAGGTGATTCTCGAAGCCACGCGCCGCAACTTTCTGGGCTTCATGCGTCGGCTCGAAATCCCGGTCAACGCGAAGCACGACAAGCTGCTCGTGATCCTGCTGGACAGCGAAGAGCAGATGCAGGAATTCACCCGGCGGGCTGACGGCGGCGGACTGGGCGGCGGCGTGGCCGGCTACTACTCGCCCCGGCACAACTGGGCCGTTTTCTTCAATCAGCGGAAAGACGCCGAAGTCCTGGCGTGGGAGCAGTGGCTCAGCGACATGGCGCGCGACTTGCAGTCGATCCCCGGCGGGCCGCAGACCAAGGTCGAGGTCACCACGCCGCGCGGCCGGATGACGCTGAGCAAGGCCGAAATCCAGCGGCAGATGCAGGTCGAGTGGCAGAGGGTGATGACGTCGGTGGAGTCGTTCAACACCGTTGTGACGCAGCATGAAGGGGCGCACCAGGTCGCGTTCAACGTCGGCGTGCAGCAACGCGGCGCGGCGTACCCTTTCTGGGTCAGCGAGGGGCTGGCCTGCCTGTTCGAAGTGCCGCCGGAGAAGGGCCGCACGGCGCAGGGGGCGGCGCTGGTAAACCGCGACCGGCTGGAGGCCTATCGCAAACTGCGCGGCACGCCCGCCATGCCAAGCTTCGAGACGTTTGTCGGCTTGCAGGCGAACGAGCGGGTGGCGTCGGCCGATGCGGCCTACTCACAATCCTGGGCGCTGTTCGCGTTCACGTTTCACCGGCATCCGAAGGAGCTCTCGGCCTATATGAAGGCGCTGGCGCAGCGCGTCGATGACGCGGACAAGACGAAGTACGATGAGAAAGCGGAGTTCGAGCGCTACTTCAAGGAGTCTACCGGGGAGTTGGAAAAGCAGTTCGAGAAGTATGTCGCCGGGTTGAAGGGATCGTAGCGCCGGCCCTCTGTGGCCGATGAAGAATTCGGGTGACGTTTCGACACGCCGTCGGCCACAGAGGGCCGACGCTACGGTCCGCGCGCAGGCCGCGACGATCTACGCTTCTTTCGCGTCTTCGAAAACGAATTCCACGCCGATCAGATAGCCCACCTGGGCGCGCGTGCAGTGCCGCACCTGGCCCGTGCCGTAGCCCGACAACTCCGGCTGATGCAGGGCGAATGAGACCTGGGTTCCATTGGGGATCGGCCGGCGCGTCCGCACCGCGAAGCCGTGCAGGCTGATGTTGTGCACCGTCGCCAGCAGATGCCGCTCGCCGTAGCACTCGTCCGGCAGCCAGATTTCCACCGTTCCGGCGAAAGGCCAGCGTTCGGTGCGGCGTTTGGAGAGGTCCTGCTTGGCGTGCGACGGGACGGCGGCTGCGTCGACCAGCTCGCGGACGGCCTGCGGGGAGAGCTTCACGATCCGTTCGGCATCCATGACAAACACCTGTCGCCGCCGGCGGGGGACTCGCGCGGCCGTTAGACCCGCTCGCGCGGCTTAATGCTGCGGCTCATCCAGCGTATCGACCGGCCGGCCGCGGTGCGTTAGTCGCGCCGGCTTCCGGTCATGGCGCGCTGCGATCGGCGATGGACCGTGAACAGGGGGCCGGGTGGGGGCCAGGGGAGAAGTGTTTATCAGTCGTCCGCGGCCGGCGGCGGACGGCGTGCTGCCATAGTTCACCTCATCCCCTCCGCATTTCGATACTCCCATTGTCTCCCGGCGCCCGGCCATTCGCCGTGGGCGCGCCCGGGCGACGTCCCCGGCCCGTCAGCAGTCCGTGTTGGAGCGCAACGAATGCAGTGCGATGTGACGACGAAGCTCGTCCGGCGGTTCCGTGGCATGCACCAGCGGCGCAATCGTCACGTGACTGCGTGGTTCATGGCGGTTGCGGCGGCGCTGGCCAGCGGTGGGTGCCCCACGGACAACCCGGCTGCATCGCTGCTCGATGCGCTGACCGGCGCCGACAGCAGCGCGGACGCCGTCGCCGGGGCGGTCGTGGACACTCCGCGAGCGGCCGCGAATGGTCGCCTGGTGGGCAACGTGTCGCCGTCGACGCGCTACGAGACCTTCAGCCTGGGCAGCGGATCTGCGGGCGATGAGCTGACCGTCGCCGGTCCGGACGAAGAGGGATCGGCCTTTACGGTCGTGATGTTCGACGAGGACTTCGACCTGGTGCGCCGCGCCGTGGTATCCGGCGGGGCGCCGCTGGTGCACGTGCTGCGCGAAGCGACGAGCCAGGTGTACGTCGGCGTGGCGGTGGCCTCCGGGACGACCGGCGGCTCGTTCGACATGCGCGTTTCGAGGCGGACCGGAGTGGCCGTCCCGTCGCCGCGCGGACAGTCCGTTTACCTCAACTTCGCCGGCGGCCAGGGCGTGCAGGTGCACACGCGGCCGGCGGTTTCATTCTCGGCGTTTCGCGGCGACATGCTGGGCGACGCCTATGCCGATGCCACCGCGAGCCTGAAGCGCGCCATTCTCGAAGCCGTGGCGCTGGACTATCGCAACTACGACGTGACGATCTACACGTCCGACGGCCCGCCGCCCAGCGGCGCCTACTCGACGGTTCACTTCGGCGGCGACGACGAGGGGTTGCTTGGGCTGGCTGACAGCGTGGACCAGTACAACGAGCGGCCGGGCGAAGACGCGATCATCTACGTGGGCAGTTTCGCCAACTTCGCGACGATGGGGCTGAGCGTGGATGAGCTGGGGCTGATGATCGGCAACGTCGCCAGCCACGAGCTGGGACACCTGCTCGGCCTGTACCATACCAAAGACCCGGACGATCTGATGGACACCACCGGCAGCGCGTGGGACCTGGCCGAGGACCAGGCCTTTTCGCGTGCCGCGCTCGAGGCGGCCGTGTTCCCCACCGGGATGGAAAACTCACCCGAATTGCTGAGACTCGGCGTCGGGCCGGCGAAAAACGCAAGTTTGAAGTTGAAAACGCCGCCGCTTGGGCTGAAAATGGAGAGGCGCGCCGCGATCCGCCGCCTGGTCAATAGCGAGATGCCTCACTCATGCGGGACATGCCTCCACCTCGACGACTGAGCCTGACGCTGATCCGCAACCTGAAACCGAACGCACCGACGCTGCGACGGCTGCCCGCCGCGGCGCTGACGGCTGCCGCGGGGTTTCTACTGAACTCCGCCGGCTGCCCGCCGGTAACGCCGACGCCGCCGGATGACAGCGGACTGCCGTTCCTGGATCAGGACGGTAACTTCACGTTTGACAAGGCCACGCCGGTGGCCCTGCAGCGCAGCTCGATCGCGTTTCGCGGACAGGTCAGCGGCAGCGACGACCTGGACCTGTACAACATCGGCGAGCTGAAGGCCGGGGACGGCATCACGGTCGATGTTCAGTCTGATGGCGGCGACCTGGATTGCGTTCTGGCGCTGCTGGACTCGCGCCAACAACTGATCGCGTTCAACGACGATCGCATCCCGGACGGCAGCGACCTGAACCCGCGGCTCTCAATCACGCTGCCCGGTGGGCAGAGCGGTTTTTTCATAGGCGTGACGTCGTTTCCGGGCAGCACCGGCACCGGCAAGTACACCATTACGATTGACGTCTCTCCAGACGGCGATACGCCTTCCGGGACGCCGCAGGTGGTCTATCTGGATTTCCGCGGCGGGGAGGGCATCGAGGTTCCCAACGTCGGCACGTTCACGCTCAAGCCGCTGGACGCGTCTGATTTCGGCTCTGGCTTCGCGGGGAAGACGGCGGCGATCGCCTCGGCCATGGCAGCCGAGGTTCGCGACGCCTACGCCGGACTGAACCTGAGCGTCATTACGTCGGACGAGCGTGACACGCCGCCCTCGGGCGACCACTCGACGGTCTTTTTCGGCGGCTTCGACGAACGGGCCTTTGCCATTTCCGAGAGCATCGATACCTTCAACGCCGACAAGAACGATCGGGCGATCGTCTTTACCGAGAGTTTCGGCGGGCGGGCGTTCTCGAAGACGCCGACGCAGGATGAGCTGGTGCAGGCCCTGGGCAATACGGTGGCACACGAGATCGGCCACCTTCTGGGGCTGGTGCATACGGCTGACTGTGCCGACCTGATGGACTCGACGTGCGGCAACAACCGCATTCTGGAGCCGCAGGCGTTCAAGAACGGCGTGCTCGATCCGATGGTGTTCCCGGTGGGATCGCAGGACAGCGACGAGCGGCTGGCCTGGATTCTCGGCGCGTCCGACACCGCTCGCGGCAAGCCGAGCGCCCGATCGCTGGCGGCCGGCGCGGCGGCGCCGGCGGCTCGCTCGGCGCTGGAGCCGCCGCGCTGCGCCTGCCGCAAGCATGCGGGCCACGCACACGTCGCGGTCGCGCCGACGCACTAGATTTGCAACTCAAACATGCCCATTTGATTCGAGCCGCGCGCGTCAGCAAGTAGCGGTAGGCTGGGCTTCGAGTAGCTGTAGTAGCTGTAGGCTGGGCTGAGCTTTGCGAAGCCCAGCGACAAGTGGGCTGGGCTTCGAGTACTCAGCCCAGCCTACCGCTACTACTCAGCCCAGCCTACCGCTACTGGGCTTCGAGTACTCAGCCCAGCCTACCGCTACTCAGCCCAGCCTACCGCTACTACCACTACCACTACCACTACCACTACTCTCGGAACCGCTTCCTCACGGTCGCGGCTCGGAAAAACGCCGCGGTCCCGGCTCGGGGATAGCGCCGGAGAAGAAACAAAGAGAGCCCGACTCGCGTCGGGCTCTCATGAATTCAATCGGACAACTCTGAGAGTCGCTCAGTCTTAGCGACGACGCAGAGCCAGGGCGGCGAGGCCGAGCAGGGCCAAGCTGGCCGGCTCGGGCGTGATCGTTGCTTCCGCGATCGGGCTGTCGCCGCTGGCGCCGGCCGTGTAGACCGTGCCTTCGTCGCCGAAGCCGAGGCGGACGAACGTGTTGCTGGCGGTGATGCCGGCGCCGGCCGTGGTGGCGGCGGAGGCCAGGCCGTGGCGAATGAAGACGTCGCCGCTCGTGCCGCTCAGCTCAACGTGACCGACCAGCGTGGCGCGGTTGACCGTGGCGCCGGTGAAGTGCTGGTCGCCGCCGATGGGCAGCGAGCCGTTGCGGACGCCGACCTGACCGGAGACGTAGAACATCGTGACGCCGGTGACGGTCTGCGACCCGGCGCCGGTGCCGTTGCTGGTCGCGGCCCAGCGAGGCGACGTCACATCGTCGCCGCCGCCCGGCTCGCCGTCGTCGCCGAGATCGACGATCATGTTAATGTTGTAGATCGAGACGCTCGTGATGACGGCGTTTCCGTTGCGGACCTGGATCTGGTAGTCCTGGAAGCCGTTCCAGACGCGCGACGAGACCGGGTTGTTCACCCAGAGGTACAGGCGCGTGCCGGCCGAGCCGTCCACCGACGGGTTCGTCAGGGTCGGCAGGTTGGCCGGGGCGACCGCGGCGCTCTGCGGGTCGGCGGCGTTCGAGAGGCCGTCGGTCGACAGGAACCAGCGCGCGGCCGCTGTCTGAGCCTGCGCAGCGCCCGCCGCGAAAGCCACGACCGCAAGGGTTGAAAAGAGCTTCTTCATCTGTTCAATCTCCCAAAAAAGGATGACTAGGTTCGCGGAGGTGCTTCCGGCCTCCAGAGACGCATTCTGAAAGGGTGTCGCTCACCCAATCTCTCACGACACCCGGTTCTAGGCCGCGCCGAAAACCGAAGGCAAGTTTTGGCGGTGCAATTTTGGTGAACTTTTTGGGGACGGGGGCCTGAAGTGATTATCGGGACGTAATCCGCCGGGGGCGGCGTCGCTATAATGCGGGCCGGAGTCGTTTCATGATTGCCAACACGCGCCGCGGTATTTACACGTTTGGCGATTTCCTCGAACTAACCTCCGAGGACGAGAAATCGGACTTGCTGAACGGAGTCATTCTGATGGCATCACCGGAGAGCACGGAGCACAACAAGCTCGTCTGGTGGTTCGGGACGATCCTGGGGCAGTTCGTCGAGGCCCGCGGATTGGGGACCGTATTCCTGAATAAAGTGGCCTTTCGCCTCACGGATCTTCACGGTCCGGAGCCGGACGTGGCGCTTGTTCGCGCCGAGCGCAGTGGAATCATCAAGTCGGGATACGTTGACGGCCCGCCCGACCTCGCGGTCGAAATCGTCTCGCCCGACAGCGTGACGCGCGACTATCAGGACAAGCGGGCGGCCTACGAAGGCGCGGGCGTTCCGGAATACTGGATCATCGACCCCGACGAATCACGTGCCACGCTGCTGGTAATGACGCCAACGGGCTTTGAGCCGCTCGCGACGACCGATGCCGTGCTCCGCAGTCGCATCCTGCCGGGCTTCGAGTTGGCCGCGCGTCACCTGTGGCAGCGGCCGCTGCCGGCGACGCTTGAGATCGTTCGCGGGTTGTTGAGCTAATCTAGTGCCTCAGATTTATCGCGGCGCAGGCCATGGGGAGCGTGGGCGTCCCGCCGGTGCGAAAACCGCATTCGCACCGGCCAGAGGCCGATGCTCCCCGCCTACTCCGGCCCCAGCAGCTTTGACAAGTCCGCCCCGAAGTCCTCGCGCAGCTTCTCCATCGCGCGCGCCTCGATCTGCCGCACGCGCTCCTTCGAGACGCCCAGGCGCTTGCCGATCTGCTCCAGCGTCTGCGGCTGGCCGTGATCTTCCAGTCCGAAGCGCTGCCGGAGGATCTCGCGGGCGCGTTCATCCAGGCACGCGAGCATGTCCTCGACCTTGCGCCGCAGGGCGGCGAGCTGATCGTCCTCCGCCTCGGGCTCGCTGGGCAGGGCGACCGAATCGAAAAGCTCCTCCTGGCCGGTCCGGTAGCGATCCTGGTGGTGCCGTTGCTCGGGGATGGTGCGGGCGAAGTTCTTGTTGATGGCCCACCAGGCGTAGGTGCTGAACTTATTGCCGCGCGAGTAGTCGAACTTGTCCACCGCCCGCATCAGCGACACGTTGCCGTCGCTGATCAGCTCGAAGAAATCGTGCACGCTGCTCAGGTGTTTCTTGGCGGTGCTGACGACCAGGCGCAGGTTGGCCTGCGTGATCTGCTTCTTCACGTCCGCGGCCTGCGCGAGCAGCGCGTCGATCGCGTCCAGGTCGGCCGGCGTGGATGCGTCCGGATCGAGCGCCTCGCGCAGCTTTTCCGCGCGGAATCGCAGGAAGTTCATCTTCCGGAACAGCGCCGCCTCGCCCTCCGGCGTGAGCAGCGGGATGCGAAAAAGCTGCTGCAGGTAGGGCGGCAGGTCGCGCGGAATGCGGCGGTTGGTCTCGAGCGGCGCGTTGGGCTGGCGCACCGCCGGGCCATTCAGGATTTCGTCCTCGAGAAACGCGTCTTCGAACTCGTCACTGGGCATGAACTCGATCGGCCGCGACTTCAGCTCACGCGCCTTCATCTGCGTGATGGTCTGGTAGATCCAGGCGATCGGCCGGCTGAAGCGCTCCGCCAGCGCCTCGACGCTCGCGCCGTCGAGGTAGGCTTCCCAGACGGAGAGCCGCACGTCGTCGGCCGCGACCGTCAGCGTCGAGCGATTGAAGATTCCCGCGGCCGGGTGCGCGTCGTCGTAGCCCTTCAGCAGCAGGCGGATAGTCTCGACGGCCCGGCCGGTCTCGGCGGCGATCGTGCGCGCGACGGCGTTGGCCGTCTTCTGACCCAGCTCGACCAGCGCCTTGGCTCGGGCAATGATGACCTCGCGCTCGTCGCGCGTCAGTTGCGAGAAACTGCTGCCGCGCTGGATCAGGTCGGCGTTGTGGGCCACGAAACGCCGGATGGAACGATCGGTGAAGAGCAGGCGCGTGCGGCGGTCGGCGAAGCGGAACTTCCAGCCGATCAGCCCGCGCCGCCGCCAGCGGAAGATGGTCTTGGTGCTGACGTCGAAGCGCTCGGCCAGCTCGGCGACGCTGAAGACCGGTCCGGCCCATTCGTCGACTCGGATTCCCGCGTCTTCGGACAGGTCTTCGGCCAGCGCGGTGAGGTCGGCGATCAGGTCGTCGAGCTCGATCAGATGCGCGTCGCTCGTGTCCGACGGGGCGCCCGGCGCGCGGAAGCCGGTCAGGGCGTGGCGGACGAAGTCGTAGGGGAAGGACTTGCCCGGCTCGAGCAGAGTAAGCACGAACTCGATGTTGAAAAGCTGCCGCAGACGCAAGCGCTTCGGGCCGCGCAGGAGCTGCGTGGCGAGGTCCTCCAGCAGCAGGGACTGATAGGCTTGCATTCGGCACACCTGGCAGGGCAGACGATATTGATTATCGTCATCGCCTCGGCGCGGGTCAACGGGAGCGCCTGTTCGAACCCGCCGCGGCAAGCGGCGGGTTGACGTCCCCGGCCGGTGTGGTCGTGCTTGCGTACGAATGTCAACCCGCCGCGTGGCGCGGCGGGTTCGGAAAGAGGGCCCGGCCCGCGGCGCGTCAGCCGAAGCGGCCGGTGATGTAGTCCTGCGTCCGCGGATTGCCCGGTTGCGTGAAGATCTTGCTGGTGGCGTCGACTTCGATCAGCTCGCCCATGTACAGGAACGCCGTACGATCCGAGACGCGGGCGGCCTGCTGCATGTTGTGCGTCACCAGTACGACGGTGTACTGGTCCTTCAACTGGTCGATCAGGTCCTCAATCCGCGCCGTGGCGATCGGGTCCAGCGCCGAGCAGGGTTCGTCCATCAGCAGCACTTCCGGCTGGAGCGCGACGGCGCGGGCGATGCACAAGCGCTGCTGCTGTCCGCCCGAAAGTTCGAGGGCGTTTTTTCTCAGCTTGTCCTTCACCTCGTCCCACAGCGCCGCCTTGCGCAGCGACTGCTCCACGAGTTCGGCCAGGTTCCCGCGATAGCCGTTGATCGCGGCGCCCCAGGCCACGTTCCTGAAGATCGACTTGGGAAACGGGTTGGGTTTTTGAAAGACCATGCCGACGCGGCGGCGAAGCTCGACCGGATCGCACTCCACGCCGTAGATGTCCTGGCCGTGGAAGAACAGCCGCCCCTCGACCTGCACGCTGGGCGCGAAGTCGTTCATGCGGTTCATGGCCCGCAGAAGCGTGCTCTTGCCGCAGCCGGAGGGGCCGATGATCGCGGTGACCTGCCGCGGCGGGATTTCGAGCGAGATGCTCTTGATGGCGGAATACGAGCCATAGCGGATCGAAAGGGCCTCGCTGCGGAAGATGGGCGCAGCCTCACTCACCGCGGCCCGCGGCCGCGCGCCGATCAGCGGCGCGACGCCCAGCAGCGGCTTGCCGACCGGTCCGGCCGCCATAGAAATCACAGCTTCCGCGTCTGCTGCCATGCTCGAATTCCCGCCGCGACGGCGTTCATGGACAAGAGTATACCGAGCAACACGATGATGCTGGATGCGGCGAGCTCGTGGAAGATCGGCTGCGGGCGTTCGGTCCAGTTGTAAATCTGGAGCGGCAGGACCGTAAACCCGTCGCCCAGCGCGGTGGAGAACCAATCCCACAGTCCGCCGAGGGTCGGGGCGTAATCGCTCAGCTCGCCGCCGGGCACGTAGCGCACGAAGCTGACGGCGCCGATGAGAATCAGCGGAGCGGTCTCGCCGATGGCCCGCGAGAGCGCGAGGATCGTGCCGGTCATAATGCCCGGCAGGGCCGCCGGCAGCACGTGATGCCGCACGGTCTGCCAGCGCGTGGCGCCCAGGCCGAAGGCGGCCTCGCGCAGCGTGCCCGGAACGGCGGCGAGCGCCTCGCGGCTGGCGATGATGATGACCGGAAGGATGAGCAGCGTCATGGTCAGCGCGCCTGCCAGCACGCTCTGACCCAGGTGCATCCAGCGGACAAAGAGCGCCAGGCCGAGCATGCCGTAGACGATCGAGGGCACGCCGGCGAGATTGGCGATGTTGAGTTGAATGAAGCGGTTGATCCGCGACGGGCGGGAATACTCGTTGAGGTAGACGGCCGCGCCGACTCCCACCGGCACCGCGATCAGGGCGGTCAGGGCCATCAGCCAGATCGTGCCCAGGAGCGCGCTGCGGATGCCGGCTCGTTCCGGGTTGAGGTTCGAGGGATAGGCCCGCAGAAACTCGGGCCGCAGCAGCGCCCAGCCTTCGCGCAGCACCTGCCCGAGGAGCAGCATTAGCACCAGGACGGCCACCAGGCTCAGCGCGGCGCACAGCAGGGCGAAGAGGAAGCCGATGACGCGTCGCAGGCCGAGCCGCGGGGCGTAGAGCGCGTCGGTTCGGGCGGCGGCGACGCTCATTCGTACGCCTCCCGGAATCGGCGCAGCACGCGCTGCGCGACCAGATTGACTATGAGCGTGATCAGAAACAGCGAGAGGCCGACCGCGAAGATCGTCTGGTATTCGATGGTGCCGCGCGGCGTATCGCCCATGCTGACCTGCACGATGTAGCCGGTCATAGTCTGAACGCTCTCGAAGGGGTTGCCGGTCAGGCGCGGCCGCATGCCGGCCGCCAGCGCCACCGCCATTGTCTCGCCGATCGCCCGCGCCAGCGCCAGCAGGCAGGCCGCCACCACGCCGGATAGGGCGCCGGGCAGGACGACGCGCGTCGATACCTCCAGGCGCGTCGCCGCCAGGGCATAGGCCGCCTCGCGCAGCGTCCGCGGCACGGCCCGCAGCGCGTCATCGCCGAGCGACGCGATCGTCGGGATGATCATGACCCCGACCACGATTGCGGCGCTGGCGGCGTTGAAGACCTCGGTGGACGGAATGAGCGGCCGCAGGATGAAGGGCGTGACGAAGAGCAGGGCGAAATAGCCGTAGACCACGCTGGGAATGCCGGCCAGGATTTCGAGCACGGGCTTGGCGATCTGCCGCAGCCAGCCGGGGGCGTACTCGCTCATGAAAATCGCGGTCGCCAATCCGATCGGCACGCCCACCAGCAGCGCCCCGCCCGCCACCAGGACCGTGCCGCACACCAGCGGCAGCAGGCCGAATTTCCGCGGGTCCAGCAGCGGCTCCCACTTCAAGCCGAGCGCGTATTCGCGCAGCGGGACCGCTGCGAAGAAGGGCGCCGATTCGCTGACGAGCACCCAGATGATTCCGGCGGTCGTCAGCACGGACAGCAGCGCGCAGGCGATCAGGAACCCGCGGATGCCGCCTTCCCTGATTTTCTGCAAGGCGCGCGTCATTTCACTTGGAGTCCCGGGCGGAGGTACAGGTCAACCAGTGGTTTTGACGCCGCGCCCGGCGCCGAGAAGAGCGAGCCGGTGACGCGCTGATCAAAACGGCGCCAGGCGGCCTCGTAAATCTCAGCCGGCAGGGCGACGTAGCCGACGCGCGGGTGCTCGACGATCTGCGGCGCGTGCGTGAAGAAATATTGAACGAACGCGCGGACGTCGGGGCGTGCGGCGGCGTCCGCGCCGACGTAGATCAGCAGGGGGCGCGACAGCGGGTGATAGCGGTTTGTGCGAATGGCCTCGACGCTGGGGGCGACGCGCGTCCCGTCGCCGCTGTCGATGGCGAGCGCCTTGAGCCGCTCGCGGTTTTCCTCGTAGTAGGCGAAGCCGAAATAGCCCAGCGCGCCCGGGTCGCCTGCGACGCCCTGCACGAGCACATGATCGTCCTCGCTCTGCATGTAGTCGCTGCGCGAGGCGCGCGCCTTGCCGACCACTGTCTCGACGAAGTAGTCAAACGTGCCGCTGTCGTGCCCCGGGCCGTAAAGGCGCAGCGGACGGTCCGGAAAGCCGCGGCGCACGTCCTTCCAGTTGTTGACGCTGCTGCCCGGCGCCCAGATGCGTTTCAACTCGTCAATCGTCAGGTCGTCGCAGAAGTCGTTGGATGGGTGCACCACCACCGCCAGGCCGTCGTAGGCCACCGGGAGTTCAACGAATGCCTGGCCCACCTTTTTCGCCCGCTCCAATTCGGCCGGCTTGATCGGCCGCGACGCCGCGGCGATATCGATCCGCAGGTCGTGACGGTCGTCGGTGAATTTCTTGAACCCTCCGCCGGTGCCTGACTTTCCCACGGTGACGCGGACCCGCGGATGAACGTCGCCGAAAAGCTCCGCGGCGGCGCCCATGATCGGCTCGACCGTGCTGGAGCCGTCGATGCGCACGTGCCCGCGAAGCCGCGCGCCGGATTGCGCATCGGCGCTTCGGCCCAGGAGCGCACTTGTGAAAAGCAGCGCAAGTCCGCGACGCAGCCGAGCGTCGACCGCGGTCTGTCGGTGCGGGGGCCGCGTGCGGAAGAAAAACATCATCGGCTCCTGGAAGCGCAGCGGCCGCAGCGGTCGTCGGCGCACTCCTTGAGTGCTTGTTACACGTCTCCGGTTAATGAATCGTTAAGGCGCCGCGCGCCGGCGCGGGGTTGCGACTGGCGGCGTCTTTCCGAACCCGCCGCGCCAAGCGGCGGGTTGACGATCATCGGCGATGGGCGCCGCGCAACCCGCGGGCGTCACGCCGCCGCTTGGGGCGGCGGGTTCGGACGGACCGATACGGTGCAGGGCATTCGCGCGGTTGTGCGAAAGGCTTATCAACGCTTCAGTTAGCGGCATTATTCGGACTCAAAAAACTCCGCAGGAAGACGAAAATTGCATTGTCGGGGGCGGCGCGGTGCGCGTAGAATCCGCGACGGACGGAGGAAGAAGCGAATCGGCAGTCGCGCTGGGATAATCTCCTACTCATTGTCGCGAACGCTTTTCTGAAACCTGCCTGTTCGCCGCGCATGGACGCAAGTCGTGGTCCCCTCATGCTCGCACCGCGCACGCGGCGCGTCGAGGTAATGCCGTGAACAGTCTGGCCAGCTCCGACGTTCTTATCGACATTTGCACGCAACGTGACTATCTCTCGCCCGGCGGCGCCTGTCTGGCGAGCAACGCCGACGACGTGGCCCGCAACGTCCGCCACCTGATGGCCCTGGCGCGCTGGGCGCACGCGCCGACGCTCTCCTGCGTCGACGTTCACCGCGTCGACGAGATGCGCGGCCTGCCGCGGCCGCACTGCATCGTCGGCACGCTCGGACAGAAGAAGCTCGGCTGCACGATGCTGCCGGATCATGCGGTCATCGACTGCGACAATCGCCTGTGCGTGCCGCTGGACGTGCTCGCCCTGCACCAGCAGGTCATTCTCAGCAAGCACCACCGCGACCCATTCACCAATCCGAAGTTCGACCGGCTGCTGACCGAGATGCCCGCCGGCCGGTTCATCATCTTCGGCGTCGCGCTCGAAGCGTCGCTCAAGCTGCTCTCACTCGGACTGCTGTTGCGCGGCCGGCGCGTCGCGCTGATTCACGACGCGTGCGCCTATTGGAACGCCAGCGACGCGGACATGGCCATTCGCCAGCTCGCGGCCAAGGGGTGTGACATTCTCAGCACGTCCCAGTGGGTGACGCAGTCGCGCGCCGCCCAGTCGCGCCGCCGCAAGCGCCCCGCGGCCTGACGAAAGTATCGCCTCGACAGGGAGAGGGGAAAGAGCCGACCGGCTCCCGAGCGGAGACATACGCGATCCCCGCACGCCGTGCTCGGGAGCCGGCGCCCCAACTGGGCGACTGCTCGATGTGCTGCCGGGAGTGCGGGCCGCTGCGCGTGTGGGCATAACGGGGTGGAACGGGCGTCCTGCCCGTTCCCCGGACCGCGGGGACGGGCGAGACGCCCGTCCCACCCAAATGTTCACAGCCTCAGACGCCCGTCTCCCCCCAAAGTCCACAAGTTCGGACGCCCGCGCCTTCCCAGGGAGAGTATGAAAAGTACGTATGGGCGCGGGTCTGCTCGCGAGTTATAGTACGTCCGTCGGGAGGCCAAGTGGTTCGAGGCCGCCAGGTTCGGGGAGTCCGAAACCACGTGGGTACGCTCCCAACCGACTTGGAGCGAGATCCGCGTTAGCGGGCGGGCCTACCGACGCATGCTCGAAGGGCAGGCAAACGAATGACGCGTCCCCTGGTGTGCAACCTGCACAACCACACGCCGTTTTCTGACGGGGCCTACACGATCGACGAACTCTGCGAGGCGCACCGCGCGCTGCGCGACGTGACGGTCGAGAGTCTGGGCATCTGCGACCATCTCTTCTGCACGCCCTCGTCGCGCGAAGTGAAGAACGAACGCGAGTTTGAGCGCGTCTTCGTCGCCGAGGCGCGCGCCTACGTCCGCGAGGTCCTCGCCGCCCGCGGCCGCTGGGCCGGCAAGATGACCATCTACTGCGGCGTCGAGTTGAACTGGCCGATGAACCGCGGCTTTCTGGACCTGATCAAGACGCACCTTGAAGGCGTGGATTACGTGCTGTTTGAGTATGTGGACTGGGCCGGCCTGACGCAGCTCGCCAACCAGGTCCGCCGCTGGCCCTGCCCGGTGGGCCTGGCTCACGCGGCCGTGGAAAAGCAGTTCCCCGCCACCTCGCACGACCAGATCGTGCGGACGCTCGCCAACGCCCGGATCTTCTACGAGATCAACTCGAAGTTCCTGCCGCTGGCCGACGGCGACCCGTGGTACACGACGCTGCCGGGCCACCGCGTGCCGATTTCGCTCGGCACGGACACCCACGACGACCTGAGCTGCCTGAACGACCTGGCGGTCATGCATGATTTTGCCCAGCGCCACGGTCTGGGCGGAAAGTTCTTCGTCCCCACGATTCGCCAGCAGGCCGCCCTGAGCGCATGATGCCCGCGTGCAGCCCGCGCCCGACGCCCCCAGTTCAGATTTCGCACCGCTGAGCTGCTCGGCCGTGCTCACGCATCACTGGCTGGTCCGCCCGCGCGGCGGCGAGCGCGTGCTTGCGGCGCTGTGCGAATTGCTGCCGCGGGCGCCGATTTACACGCTGGTCCACGACGCCGCCGCACTCGGCGGTGAATGGCCGGTGATTCACACGTCCTGGCTGCAGCGCTTTCCCGGCGCCCGGCGTCACTACCCGAAACTGCTGCCGCTGATGAACTGGGCGGCGCGACGCGTCCGCCTGCCGCCGGTGGACCTTGTGGTCTGTTCCGACGCGGCGATCGCGAAGGCCATGCGGACCGACCCGCGCAGCACGCTCATCTGCTACTGCCACTCGCCCATGCGCTACGCCTGGGACCCGCCCATCAGCATCGAATATGCCCGCACGCTCCCGCTGCCGCTGCGGCCGCTCTGGCCGCTGGTGACCCGCGCCGTGCGGCGGGCGGATTTCGCCGCGGCGCGGCGCGTCGATCAGTTCGTGGCCAACTCGCGACACGTCGCCGAGCGCATCCGCCGCTGGTACGGCCGCGAAAGCGTGGTCGTGCATCCGCCGGTGGACGTGCCGGAGGAGCCGTTCATTTCGCCGGGCCGCGATTCGTTCTATCTGTGTGTCGGCTATCACGTGCCGTACAAGCGGCTGGATTTGGCGATTGCGGCCTGCCAGAAACTCGGCCGGCGCCTGGTGATCATCGGCGACGGACCGGACGTACGACGATTCGAGGCGCGCCGGGCGCGCGATCCGCAGGCGGCGCTGAACGTCACACTGCTCGGCTGGCAGTCGCCGGAGTCGATCGGCGATTACTACAGACGGGCCGCGGGGCTGCTGTTTCCCGGCGAAGAGGATTTCGGAATCGTGCCGGTCGAGGCGATGGCGCACGGCTGTCCGGTGATCGCGTTCGGCGTCGGCGGCGCGACGGAGACGGTCGTGCCGGGCGTGACAGGCGTGCTGTTTCAGGAGCCTTCTGCGACCGGATTGGCGGACGCGATGCTGTCGGCGGAGCGCATGCGATTCGATCCAGTCGCGATGCACGCGCACGCCGGGCGGTTCAGCAAGGCGCGGTTTCTGGCGGCGATGGGCCGGGTTTGCCGGGAGGTGCTCGAGCGGGGCGGCGGGGGAGTTCGGGTTTCAGGGTAGCCGGTAGCGGCCGGCCCCCGTGCCGGCCGTGGTGGGCAAGCAACGTCCGCGCGCGTTGAACGGCCGGCACGGGGGCCGGCCGCTACCGCGAGCGCCGGCGGGCTTCCCTGCCGTCGGAATTCGGGTATCGTTCCGCCCGTGCGGGCGTCCGCACCACCGTCACTTCGCGAGAGTTCAAATCCGGGAGCAGGTCGCATGAAAAACTACGTCACCGAGTTCATCGGCACGTTCTTTCTGGCTCTCACCGTCGGCCTCACGGTCACCGGCAACGTGCCCATGGCCCCGCTCGCCATCGGTTGCTCGCTGATGATCATGGTCTACATGGGCGGACACATCTCAGGCGGGCACTACAACCCGGCAGTCACGCTCGCAGTCCTGCTGCGCGGCAAGTTGCCGGCCTCAGACGCGGTGCCCTACTGGATCGCGCAGCTTGTCGGCGCGTTTGCGGCGGCGGCGGCGGTGAACGGGATCGTCGGCAAGACGTTCGGCCCGGCGCCGGGGGCGGGTGTCAGCGACGTGGCGGCGCTATCCATTGAATTCTTCTACACGTTCGCGCTGGCGATCGTCGTGTTGAACGTCGCCACCGCCAAAGGGACGGCGAACAACTCGTTCTACGGGCTGGCGATCGGCTTCACGATCGTGGTGGCGGCCTTCTCGGGCGGGGCGATCTCCGGCGGCGCGTTCAATCCGGCCATCGGCGTCAGCCCGAACGTCATGCACATGATCGCCGGCGGCGGGTCGCTGGCGAAAATCTGGATTTACATCGTCGGACCGCTGGCCGGCGGTGCGGTCGCAGCGGCCGTGTTCAAGATTCAGAATCCGGGCGAGTAGAGCGAATCCAACCAAAGGCTATCCCAGAACCCTCTTTTCGATCCGAGCCGCGCGCGTAAGCAAGCGGTTCTTAATGCTCCGCTCCCTCACGGTCGCGGCTCGGATCGGATTGTGCACAGCGCTCGCTCAGATCCCCTTCACCGCCGCGAGCAGCAGCTCAGCCACGTCCTTCTGTTCCACATCGTGGTGTCCCTGGTCGCGCAGCCCGTCGCCCAGCATCGTCATGCAGAACGGACAGGCGGAGGCCACTTTTCGCGGGGAGTCGCCGGACGGAAGCACATTGAGCAGTTGGCGCGTGCGGGCGTGGTTGACCTTGCCGGCGCTGGGGCCGGTGCTGTGCTCCTCTTCCTTCCACATCTGCGCTCCGCCGGCGCCGCAGCACATTCCGCGGTCACGGCTTTCCGGCGCCTCGACTACTTCCAAACCGGGGATCGCCTTGAGGATGTCGCGCGGCGGATCGTAAATGTCGTTGTGCCGGCCGAGATAGCAGGCGTCGTGATAGGCGACGCGGCCCTCGACGCGATGGGTTGGTTTCAGCTTTCCGATGCGGATCAGTTCCGCGAGAAACTCGGTGTGATGCACGACCTCGTACGCGCCGCCGAAATCCGGATACTCGTTCTTGAGCGCGTTGAAGCAGTGCGGGCAGGTTGTGACAATCTTCTTCACGCCGTAATTGTTCAGCACTTCGACGTTCTGCTTCGCGTAGACCTGCGCGAGGTACTCGTTTCCCGCGCGGCGAGCCGGGTCGCCGGTGCAGCATTCTTCGGGACCGAGGATGGCGAAATCGACGCCGGCTTCTTTCAGGAGCTGGGCCGTGGCGCGGGCGATCTTGCGTGAGCGGTCGTCGAATGACGGCGCGCAGCCGACCCAGTAGAGCACCTCCGCGTCGGGCTTTTCCGACTTGAGCGGGACATCCAGCCCATCGGCCCAGGCGGCTCGCTGCGCGTTGTCGAAGCTGTAGGGGTTTCCGACTGACTCCAGCCCGCGGAAGGCGTTCTGAAGCTGCTGCGGGAACTCGCCCTTCTCCATTACCAGATTGCGGCGGATGCCGACGATCTTGTCGATGTACGAAATGAAAACGGGGCATTCTTGCTCGCACGCGCCGCAGGTCGTGCAAGCCCAGATGGTCTCGGGATTGATCCAGTGCGGCACAAGCGCGTCCCCGTCCTCGCCGATCGCCGCCCCGTCGCGCCCCACAAACGTCGGCGCCGCGCCCTCGATCCCCTGATCCCTCGATCCCTCGCTCCCCTCTTGCTGTTCCCTGTTCCCTGTTCCCCGTTCCCTCGACCATTTGGCCAACAACGCCCCCTCATTTCGATACATGTGATCCCGCAAGTCGATCGAAAGCTGTTTAGGCGAAAGCAGCTTTCCCGTCCGCGTCGCCGGACAGTTGTCCGAGCAACGGCCGCACTCGGTGCAGGTGTACAGGTCGAGCACCTGCTTCCAGCTCAGGTCGCGGGCGGTTTTGATGCCCAGCGTTTCGCTGCGCTCCAGCTTTTCGTCGATGTCGTGGATCGGCGCCAGCCGGCCGCGCGGCTGCGGATTGCTGAAAAACACCTGCGGCAGAATGGTCAGGACGTGGAAGTGCTTGCCATGCGGCAGGAAGTTCAGAAACGTGATGACTATCAGGGCGTGCAGCCAGAAGCCGATCGAGTGAACGGCCGCGGTGACTTCGTGCGGCAGCGGCCGAAGCACCAGGCCCAGCGTCGATGCGATCGGCGTGACGGCGTGAAAGCGCGACTGCCCCGCGACGGCATGCACGTTGTACCCGGCCGCCTCGTAGAACAGGTCCGACAGGATGATGCCCAGGATCATGCATAGGATGAACACGCCCTCGCGCGAGAGCGTCATTCGCGATGGTTTGATCGCCAGGCGCGTATAGAGGAAGTAGGACACCCCGGAGATCACCGCGACGCCGATCAGGTCCTTGAGCAGCAGGTAGGCCATGCCCAGCGGCGCGTCGTCGTCGAAGAGCCAGAAGCCGAAGTGCGGATCGGCCGAGAAGCCGCGGGCATACATGACCAGCGTCCGCAGCGCGAGCACGACAAACCCGCCGAAGATCATGGCGTGCGCCACGCCGGCGCCGCGATAGCGGAACATCCGCGCCTGTCCGAAGAGGTATTTCAGCACGTAATCGATGCGGCGCGGCAACTCGTCGGTCCGATGCTCCGGCGCTGCGGCGACGAACATGAGCGCGAGGCGTCTCTGCATGGTGCGGGCGAAAAGGCCCAGGCCGACGAGAAGCAGGATGGACATGGCGACGGCGCTGAGGCTCATGCGGGCTCCTTGCGAGGGAGACGAAGTCGGGCGGGCATTGTAGCGGGCGGGCGGGGGGATCAAGCGGGCGCTGGGGGCGGCGGTTCAAGGTGCGCAGGTGCGCGAGGTCTAATTGCGCACCTTCGGCGGGCGCGGTTGGGCGGGGCGGTCTTATCGGGCGGTTGGGTGCGGTTGGCGGCTGAATGCGCATCTTGAGGCCCCGGTTGGCGGGCGCGCGGGGTGCGCCCGCATATAGGATAGCATGGTATTGTAGTAATTCAAGAACGGCGGGGGTGCTGTGGGAAGGTGGGAAGGTGGGAAAGTGAGAGCGTCTTTCTTTGGCCCCTCCGGGGCTTGGCGGGGAGAAGGGCGGGTTTCCCACGGCTGACGCCGTTGGCTTTATTCTGTCGCCCCTACGGGGCTGGTTGATCGGGGGGCAGGCGGTCGAGGCAGGATTGCACTTTGGCTTCCTCGGGCTTCATTCCCACTTTTCTGAAGATGTCGCGTGCCAGCGTCCAGAGGCGGCGCGCTTCGGCGAGTTCGGCACGCGCCTCGTAGGTTGCGCCGAGGTTTGCATAATCGCGGGCCATGCCTTCAAGTCGGCCCAGTTTCTCGTTAATTTCGAGCGCCTTGCGGTGCATCCGCTCGGCTTCGTCCAGATCGCCGAGCTTCCGGAAGATTAGGGCGATATTGCCGTACTGGCCGGCCATGCCTTCGAGCCAGCCGAGCTTCTCTTCAATTTCCAGCGACTTGCGGTGCATCCGCATGGCTTCCTCCAGCTCGCCGCGCCTATCGTAGATCAGGCCGAGGTTGCCGTACTCGCTGGCCATGCCTTTAAGTCGGCCGAGCCGCTCTTCGATTTCCAGCGCCTTGCGGTGCATCCGCTCGGCTTCGTCCAGGTCGCCGCGCTTTCGGTGGATCAGGCCGAGGTTGCCATACTGGTTGGCCATGCCTTCGAGTCGGCCGAGTTTCTCGGTGATTTCCAGCGCCTTGCGGTGCATCCGCTCGGCTTCTTCCAGGTCGCCGCGTTTCTGGTAGATCAGGCCGAGGTTGCCGAGTGCGGTTGCGACCGTGTTCGGGGAGTCCAGCGATTCACCAATCCTGATTGACTGTTCGCGGACGCGGATGGCGGCGTCGAGGTTCCCGACCATGTGGTAGAGGAATCCAAGCTCATCCAGCCAATACAAGACAAATGGCAGAAGTTCTTCCTTCGGCGGGTCGCCCGCGTCCTTGAGGCGCTGCTCCAGCTCGGCGATGCGGAACTGCTTGGCGGTGGCGTCCAGGTTGGACGCCCAGTCGATGTCGTCAAAGTGCTCCAGCGGAGCGGGCGGAGCTCCCGTGACCGTGTCGATGACGAACTCGAAGCGGTGGCGAACCAGCGACCAGAAATCGCGCGCATGCCGCGAGAGCAGCGCCGCGCCGTACTCCGGCAGCCAGATGAGGATGGGAACGGGAAACACATCACGCCAGCGATCGCGCGACGCGTTCAGAACGTGTAGCGCGCTTCGTAAGGGATCGTCGCCAGGCAGGCTGGTCGCCAGGTCGGCTGCGCCCGGCAGCGACTTCTCGAAGTCAACGATGAACAACGCTCGTCTCCCGACGTGGGCGGCGTGCTTGCTCGCGAAGGCGAAGAGGTCGGTCGTGGAGGGGGGGACGCTCAGCGTCTCGACGCCGGGGTGAGAGCGCGCCAGCTCGCCGATCAGGTGGTCGCGCAGCGGCGGGCTATTGCAAACGGCGATGCTGAAGGAAGACTCGCCGGCGGCAATGTCGAGCATTCGGCGCAGCGCGGCAAGCTCGGCGGCCTGGCGGTCAACCTCGATTCCGGTCTGAAAAGCCTGTGCCTGCGTCGTCATGGCGGGGTCGGCGGCATCTGGATCAGGGGATTGACGCCATACCACTCGGCGTCGTTGCAGTACTGGAGTATCGCCCGGCCGTAGATCAACTCGCGAATCAGCGGTTCGGTTTCGTGCGTGACCCGGTCCATGTACTGGCCGGTCCGGTCGACGTGCCGGAGGATCGGCCAGTGGGCGGCGGAGAGCTGGCGGGCGAACGCGCGGCGCAATTCGCGGGCGGCGCGCTCGATGCCGGCGCTGGTCAGCGGCGGGTTCTCGGCGATGAGAGCCTCGCCGATTAGGATCATCAGTTCGCGCGGCTGTCCGCCGGTGAGCATGACTAGCTGATCTCGAACCACATCGGACTCAAACAGCTCGTTGGGCTTCATTTGAAGCGACTCCAGGCGGCGCACGATGATCTCGCGGAATCGCTCCACGCCGGGCGCGTGCGCGCCGGACTGGGGCGGGCGCGTGCGAAGCTGCGTCATCGGGACGATCAGCGGGGGCGTGCCGTACTTGCTGGCGAGGTTCTGGTAATCGGTGGAATAGGCCAGCGTCAGCGGCATGGTGTAGATGGTGTGGCACTTCAACCCCTGCAACTGCATGCCGCGGTGGAGGAAGAGGTATTCGTCGCTGGCGCAGTGCAGCAGGGGGTTTTCGCGGAGGGCCATTTTCTCCAGGTCGTCGACGATCAGCACCAGTCCGGAGTAGCCCGTCTTCTGCACCTCCAGCGTGGCTTTTCCGATGACGTCGTTGGCCGCGGCCAGCAGGCCGCCGGTGTGGGGCTCGAGCGCTTCGCGGATGTCGCGCCGGGCTTCGGGGCCGCTTTTCAAGGCCGTCGTCAGGCTGAGCAGTCCGAGTTGAAGGTCGATCTCGCCGCTGCCGGGCATGTACTTTCTGATTCTGTCCCAGATGCTACGAAACGGCGCGGCGTCGCTCGTGACGCCCGCGTCCGCGAGCTGCGCGACCAGCCGCCGCACGACGGCGATCAGCAGGTCGGGAATGTCGACGTCCAGAACTTCGATTTCCTTCGCCAGGTCGCAAATGACTGTGAAATATCGCGGATCACAGTTGGCGAGATTGTGTTGGAGCAGGCGCAGCTCGGTCGACTTTCCGGCACCGGGGTGCCCGGAGAGCAGCAACGTGCAGCGCTCGCGCGAGCGAATCATCTTCGCCAGTTTGTCCGCGAACGCCGTGTGGCCTCGGACTTCCTGCAAGTCGACGTACAGATCCTTCTGATCGTAGGTGAGGGGGTCCGGGCTGAAGGCCCGGTGCAGGCTGCGCAGGCGAGACAGGGCGTCGCTGTCGCTCATCATGATTCCTCATTGGGCGATTATACGGGGAGCCGGGGGCAGCGAAGCCCCTGCGGCGATTCCCCCGTTGCTGCAGCCCGATGCCCCGTGCGGGGCTGCCGCCGGGGACTACGTTCGCGCGCCCTCCGGGCGGAACGCGCGGCGGGCGACGCACTGCGGGCGGCGCACTGCGGGCGGTACACTGCATGCGTGTTGCCCGCACTCCCCAGGCGCGGGTTAGTTGGGACTCTCGATCGTTACCGTGAGCGGTTTGCCGCCGCGTTCCAGGGTCAGCGTCAGCGGCGACGAGTAGAACGCCTGCATTCGCTGCTCTTCGCTCAGCTCTGCCAGCGACTTGCCGTTGATCGCCACGATCCGATCGTCAACCTTGAGTCCCGCCTTCTCCGCAGGCGAGCCGGGGCGCACTTGCGAGATTCGCAAATCGTCGGGGCTGCTGGCTTCGATGCCGAAGCCGAAGCGCGGGCGCTTGCCGGCGGGCGGTGTCGGGCCGCCGTCGGCGATTGAAACGTCGGGAGCGTACTTCTCGCGGGCGGCGTTGATGATCGCTTCGCAGATTTCATCGCTCTCGCCGGCGTTGGTGCCGACGACGATCGCGACGCCCTTGCTGGGCCAGAGCGCGAACGCCGCTGTGTAGAGGCCGTCGCCGCCGTAAAAGATTTCGCCTTCACCGCCGCCTTCGCCGCCACCTTCGCGGCCGCTCCCGCCGCCGCCGGGGCGCAGCTCGCGGATGCGGGCGGCGGTCTCGGGCTTCAGGAATTCGCCCGGCTTGCCGGCTTCGCAGGCCGCGAGCTGGGCGGCGAGCCTGGCAAAATCGCCGATCGAGCAGCTCATCAGTCCGGCGGGGGCGATCGCCGGCAGAGGCGTTCGCTGCCGCTGTGCGGGTTCGAACGTGCCGTCATCGCCCTTGAGGTGGCCGAACAGACCCTCGCGCCCGGGGCCGCTGTTCGGGAAGCCGACGAAAGCCGATTTCATCTGCAGCGGCGCGAACACCTCATCCCGGATCAGCTCTTCAAACGGCTTCTTTGCCAGTCGTTCGGCAATGTGGCCCAGCAGCCCGTAGCCGGCGTTTGAGTAGACCATGCGCGTCCCCGCCGGCGCCGCGGGAGGCTCCTGCAGCACGTGCGCCGCGAAGCGCGCCCGGCGCTCCAGCGGCGTGCCCTTTTCTTCGAAGAGAATCGGCGTGCGCTGCGGGCTGATCTCCGTATACGCGGGAATGCCGCCGCGATGGCCGAGGATATTTGCGATCGTGACCGTGCGATACTCGTCGCGCATCGGCACGTCGGGCAGCAACGCGGCGAGCGTGGAGTCGAACGTCAGCAGCCCGCGCTCCGCCAGCCGCCCGATCAGCAGGCGCGTGCAAGATTTGCCGCACGAACCGATCATCAACAGGTCGGCGGGCGCGATATTCTCGGGCGCACCGAGCTTTCGCACGCCGCAGACTCCCTCGGCGACGATCTTTCCGTCGCGAACGAGCGCGGCGGCGGCGCCGGGGAACTTCAGCTCATCGCGTCGCGCCGCCAGGAGCGAACCGAGGTCGCCCGCGTACGCCAGTCCGCCGATTACGCACGCCAGTACGCCGACGATTCGCCGCAGCACGAACATATCGAGTCTCCTTGTCACCATCAGAACCGCGCGAACGGGCCGTGGGGAGCGCGGGCTTCCAGTCCGCCGGTTCGGGCGAGGGAGCCTGCGAACTTTCGGGTGGGACGGGCGTCTCGCCCGTCCCTGCGGTCGCACGAACGGGCAAGATGCCCGTTTCACCCCCCCAGAAGTTCGCCGGCTCTCGGGGTTGCAGCTCCAATTGGCCGCCACGGCTAAATACTATGTTCATAGTATACATACGACGTGCTTAGTAATAGTCCCCGGTCCGAAAGCCGGCTCGGCTATTTCACGTTGGCCTCAATCAGCAGCGGCGGGCGGACGATTCCCGGAAGTGTGAAAAGCAAACGCCCCGTCGCGTCGCGAGCCGTCGCTTGAACCGCTCGACCGTTTGCGTAGATCCAGCATTGCCGACCAGCGGCGCCGTCGATGCGGAACATCGGGTCGATCAGCAGCCGCTCCGGCTGATCGAACGTGCAGCGCAGCAGATTGCCGTCGAGAGCCAGCTCGTAGCAGCCCTCCGCCTCGTTGAAACCATCGGCGTCTGCGTCGCCGGGCGCGTCGGTGCGCAGGCGGCCGGCGCGCATGTGGCAGCGCGGCTCGTCGGCCAGGAGCGTGGCGAACTGCTCGGCCAGCGGCCGCGGCGTGAGCGTGGGCGACCAGCGCAGCCCATGCACCGCGCGAAACCGTTCCGTCGCCGGCTGGCCGGCGGCCACGAAACCCACCGCGGCGCCGTCGTCCGAATCGGCGGTCGTGAGACTTGTCATGCGCGGGAACGTGGCCCAGCAGACATTCGACGCGGAGCCGGGGCCGAAGTCGATCTGACACGGATCGGCGGCCACGAGTCGCGGACCGCTGTCGGCGCTGCGCGGCGTGTCGCGTCGCGTCGCGCCGCGGAAGGTCAGCGAATATCCGAAGTCGCGCCCGGGCCAGCCCTCGTCGCCGGCGTCGGAGACGACTTCGATGAACACCTGGCCGCTGCGGTGAATCGTGTAGCGCCAACGCTGGGCCGGCGGTACTTCCAGATTGGCCGGCGGCGTGTCCTGCTGAAAGTCCGAGTCAATGAAACGCCACTCGCCAGTCACCACCACACGCAATGGCGATGCCTCTTCAATTCGCTCAGAGGCGAATAGTACGCGGCCCGCCCGCTCAACGGCCGCGGCCGGATCGGCGAAGAAGCGCGCCGGCGGCCGGCCGTCTGCCAGGTCCATCGCGATCGGCCAGGGGCCGAGGCCGAACGGGCCGGCGACGTTGACGCCGTCACCCAGCGTCGCGCGGGCGATGACGCCGTCGTCGAACGCCAGCTCCAGCCGGCCGCGGGCGCCCACCTCCAGGTATCGGCCGGCGCGGCGGACGTACAACTCACCGGCGGCGGTGCTCTCGCCGAAAAGGTACTTACGATTGTCCGAGAGGATCAGGTCGTCGAGCCAGAGTTCGGTGGGGTCGTCGGTAAGCAGGCGCCACGTGATGCGGCGGATGCGCGTCAGGTCGATGCACTCAGCCAGCTCGACGAGGTCAAATCGCAGCAGGCACCACATTGGGTAAAGCTGAACAGTCTGCGACCAGCGCTGCGGGTCCCCGTCGCATTCGATCGTGATCTCGCACGCCGCGGCGGCGGCGGCCCGGATGTTCATCAACAGCAGCGTGTAGGGCCGCCAGTCATTCGGCCGGGCGGAGTCCGTTGCCGGTTCAAGTTCGACCGCGAGTCGCTCATGCGCGGTGAGCGGCACACGCATAGCCTGGCCGCCGAATTCGGTGCGCGTGATTTCAATGGGCGGCGCGGCCGGCGCCGAATCCTGCGGGGGCGGGAAGAGGCTGATGTCGTGCAGTTGCGCCGGCGACTCGAAATCGGCCACGCGGATGAAGCGGCCGGTGTCGAGGTCGCCGAGCGCGGCGCGGCGGCGGTCGGCCGGAGAGTCGCTGGGCGGCGGGGCGGCGGGTTGCGGCGCCTGGCAGGCGGAGAGCGAGGCGAGCAGGAGAAGGGCGCAGGGCGCAGGGCGCAGGGCGCGGCGACCGCCGCGCACCTTGCGCCCTGCGCCCCGCGCCCTGCGCCCTGCGCCCTGCGGCAGGCACCGATCGAACATCCGCCTACTTCGCCACGTGAATCGCGGTCCCCAACACGTTTTCGGCCGCTTCCATGATCGTCTCCGACGTCGCCGGATGCGGGTGAATCGTCATTGCCAGGTCCTCGACGTGCGCGCCCATCTCAATCGCCAGCACCGCCTCGGCGATCAGGTCGCCGGCGCGAGCGCCGGCGATGCCGACGCCCAGGACGCGCTCGCTCCTGGAATCCACAATGATCTTGGTCAGTCCCTCCGGGCGGCCCATCGCGATCGCGCGGCCCGACGCGCCCCAGGGGAACTTGCCGATCTTCACGTCCATGTTCTTCTGTTTCGCTTCGCTCTCCGTCACGCCGCACCAGGCAATTTCCGGGCTGGTGTAGACCACCGCCGGCACGGCGCGCACGTCGTAGACGCTCGGCTTACCGGCGATCGACTCGGCCGCGACGATGCCCTCGCGGCTGGCCTTGTGGGCCAGCATCGGGTCGCCGGCCACGTCGCCGACCGCGTAAATGCGCTTGTCAGTCGTGCGGCGGGCCTGATCGACGACGATGAAGCCGCGCTCGTTGACGGTGACCTTCGTTTTTTCAAGGCCCAGGCCGTCGGAGTTCGGCTGTCGGCCGACGGAGACGAGCACGCGGTCGAAGAGCAGCTTGTGGTTCTCGCTCGCCTTGCTGAATTTCACCTCGACGCCGCCGCCGGTGGGCTGGGCCGATTCGAGCTTGACTCCGGTGTGGATCGCCTCGAACTGCTTTTTCAGCCGCGCCGCCAAGACACGGGCGAGGTCGTCATCACAGCCGGGCAGCAGGCGATCGAGCGCTTCAACGACGGTCACTTTGCAGCCGAGCGCGGCGTAGACCTGCCCCAGCTCCAGGCCGATGTATCCGCCGCCGACGATCAGGAGCGACTTCGGGAACGGGTTCATCTCGAGCGCGGCGGTGGAGTCGATGCAGCAGGAGGCGGGGATGAGCGACTCGGGCAGTTTCCTGGGCCGCGAACCGGTGGCGACGATCGCGTTCTTGAATTTCAGCCGTGTGACCTCGCCGCCTTCGATTCTCAGCGTGCGCGAATCCTCGAAGCGCGCCCGTCCGTTGATGATGCGGATATTGCGCTTGCCGGCGAGCGTCTTGACGCCGCCGCACAGGCGATCGACCACCTGCTGTCGCCAGCCGCGGACCTTGTCGAAATTGATGGCGGGCGGCTTGAATTCGACGCCCCAGGCGGCGGCTTCCTGCGTGTCCTCGATCACGTGCGCGACATGCAGCAGGGCTTTCGACGGAATGCAGCCCTCGCGCAGGCAGACGCCGCCGAGCAGCGGCGAATCCTCAATGATCGCGGTCTGCACCCCCAGGTCGGCGGCCCGGAATGCCGCCACGTACCCGCCCGGCCCGCCGCCGATGACGACCAGTTGCACCTCTTCGGTGAGTTCGCCGACAACCACGCGTATCTCCAGTTGCGAATGAGCGCCCGTTTGCGGGGCGATCGTACCGCGATGTTGCCGTGCGGGCCAGCGCGGGCGCGCCGGACGCGCTTGGTGTCCGCGCCAAGCCGCGGGCCTATCTATCCGAACCCGCCGCGCCGAGGGGCGGGTTGACCCCCCTGCCCGCGTGGGGCAGTGTCGCGCCGCTCACGTAGGGTCGTCACCCCGCCGCTTGGCGCGGTGGGCGCGGAAAAACAATCCGGCCGGCGGCGTCGACAAGAAAATGTCGTCGGCACCTCGATCATGGGTTTGAACGCACCGCCCCGTCCCGCGAGACGCTGTACTGATCCTGCGTCCAGTCGAACCCGGACATCCACCACGGCATGTAAACATGTTGCGAAGCGGCTGACGATTTGAGCGAATAGCCCCCGTCGGCCGACGGCACGTAGACCATCGCTGCATGGGACACCGCGTCCAGTGGAACGTCGTCGAGATAAGCCGGCGTCAGCGCCGACAGGTCTTCCGGGTAGCCGCCGCGATCGTGCCGAACTGCGGCCAGCGCCAGCATCACGACGCACGCCCGGCGGCGAGCAACGTCGTTGTAGACACGGAGCACGTCCGTTGGATCGCGACCGCTGTCCAGAACGGTCAACGGACCGTCGAAGACGTCGCGGGCCGCCAGACTCCGCCGCGAATTCAACCGGATCAGCGCCTCGTCCGATCCCAGCAGGTCGAGTCCCTCAAGGCTCGCCTGCCAGGTTTCCAGCCGAACCGCCATGGCCCGCCGGCCGCGAAAGAGCGGCGAGAGGACGTTCCAGGCGCGGCTGCGGCGGACGCTCGTTACGTTCCAGCGCGCGAAGTTGTCGTCGATCGCGCTGAGCACGAGCCAGCCGTCGCCGTGCCCGTCGTCCGTGTAGTAGCGATCCAGAAAAGCCTGCTGACGCTCGCCGACGCCGAGCATGTGCCGGGCCCACGTCTCGATCGACGTGCCCAGTTCGTCGCGCAGAAACCGGATCATCGTCGCCGCCAGCTCGCGCGGCACGGGCGTCTCCTGCGCCAGGCAAGCCAGTTCGAACATGGGAATGTCAAAGCCGGGCCACTCATACGCGCGGCGCCGCTCGGACACCGGCGCGAGAATCTGCAGAGCCAGGCGAAGGTCAGCGAGGGCCCCAGGCAGGTCGTTATTTTCCATGCGTCGCCAGCGGGCGCGCACCGTCAGCGCAATAGCGGCCTGGTCGCGCCGGTCAACGTAGTCCCACGATGGCGGGGCGCCATCCGCCGCCGCCGCGGTAGGGTTGGCGGAGGAGAGCGCGCGCTGCGCCCGGTCCAGCACCATCGCCAGCGCGTCCCCGCCGACATACGCGGATATCTCGCGCAGTTCCGGCCGCGACGCGGGGGTCCAGCCGGACTGCAAGCCGAGCAGCAACTCGTTGCCCATCCAGCCGCGGAACGCCGCCTGTGTGGAAGCGAGCGTGGGCGTGTAGATCGGCCAGTCACGAAGAACCTGCCGGAGCCGCTGCACGAGCGCGGCGTCCGTGTTCGCTGCCGCGGTTTCACGTGCCGCCGCCGGCGGTGTGACGTAGCGCACATAGGCGAAGTGCACGAAGATCACGAGCAGCACCGCCGACACGGCGACCCGCGCCAGCCGCCACCAGCGACGCACGGGTGGCAGCGCGCGCCCCGTCGGTCGAAGCGCGGCGCGCGGCGTGTGCTTCCGCTCGGCGTTTTGCGGCGTCATGCGGGAGCATCATACTGCCGGGCACCGAACCAGATCGGCTGAACCAATCACCGGCTGCGGGCTCCGAACCGGCGCGCCAGGGAGCTTCTGAGCATTTAGCTGGGACGGGCGTCTCGCCCGTCCCGTGTTTTCACGAACGGGCAAGATGCCCGTTCCACGCGAAGGAGATCAAAGGTCCAGAAGTCCGCACTCCGCGGCGCGACCGGCCCTTTGCCGACGGTTGCCGCCGCGCCGTGCCTGTGATAACACTTGCCGCTATGCGTAGCGACGGCCGACGGCCCGACCAGTTGCGCCCCGTGATCATCCGCCGCGGCTTTACGCGCAGCGCGGCCGGCTCCGTGCTGATGCAGACTGGCGAGACGATCGTGCTCTGCACCGCCAGCATTGAAGAGGGCGTCCCGGAGTGGCGCGAAGCGAGCGGCGCCGGGTGGCTCACGGCTGAATACGACATGTTGCCCGCCTCGACTTCCTCGCGCAAGCCACGCAACCGAACCAAGGTGGACGGCCGGACGCAGGAGATTCAGCGGCTCATCGGCCGCAGCCTGCGGGCCGCGGTGCGGCTGGATCGGCTGGGGCCAAATACGCTCTTCATCGATTGCGACGTACTTCAAGCCGACGGCGGGACTCGAACGGCATCGGTGACCGGCGCCCATGTCGCGCTGTGCGACGCGGTCGCTGAAGGTCGCCGTCGCGGACTGTGGGGCGCGGACGTGATCGAAACCGCCGTGGCCGCGGTCAGCGTGGGCATCGTCGGCGGTGAGGCGCTGCTCGACCTGAACTACCGCGAGGATTCGGCCGCGGAAGTGGACTGCAACCTCGTAAGAACCGCCGCCGGACGCTGGATCGAAGTGCAGGCGACGGGAGAACGGGCGACCTTCACCGACGAGCAACTGTTGGCGATGCAGCTCGTCGGGCGGCAGGGCATCGAGGCCCTCTTTGAGGCGCAGCGGCGTGCGTTGGCAGGGGAGGCCGTCTGATGAGCGCTTTTCGAAATGCGTCGGGTCGCAGTCCGAGCCGCGACCGTAAGGGAGCGGGGATGCCCAGGAGTTTTCGAGCCCGGGTACCGCTTCCTAACGGGCGCGGCTCGGAAGGCTTGCGCTGCGTCGCCGTCGCGATCTTCACAACCGCCGCACTGACGCTGCTCACCGGCTGCGATCCAGCCGTCGGATTCCGCGCCAATCCGGACGAGGACATCTGGACCATCCGCTGCTGCACCACGGCCGGCCCGGATGGCCCGGGCATCGCCGCCCGCTTTGCGGCTGCGCTCAAGCAGGTCAGCGGGTTGCGGGCGGAGCGGGTGGAGGTCGTCGAGCAGGAGGACGGCACGGCGGTGTATTACGGCCTTTATCGCCGCGAATACGACGATCGCGCCGGCATCGCGCGCTACCAACCCGACCCGGCCAAAGATCTCGAGCTGATTCGTTCGTTGAACCTCAGCAACTCGCGGCTGAGGCCGGATGATCCGGACAACTGGCCGTTCCGGCTGGCAAGCATGGAGGAGCTGCCGGACACGCGCGGGGGCGATCCGGCATGGAATCTTGAAGGGAAAAAGGGCGTCTGGTCGCTGCAGGTGGGCGTGTTCTATAACACCGAGCGGATGCGGCGGCGAAAGACCGCGGCCCAGGAATACTGCAAGATGCTCCGGCAGCAGGGCGAGGAGGCCTACTTCTACCATGGGCCGGACAAGAGCTCCGTCTGCATCGGCCTGTTTCCCAAGGACGCGATCCGCGAGATTCGACACGTTGACGAGTTGACCGGCGTGCCCAGCTTCTGGAACGTCATCGTCGACGAGCGCATGCAGGAATTGCAGAAGAAGTACGATCACATCGAAAACGGCCACATCATGAAGGATGTCTCGCGCGATCCGGCGACCGGCGAGCGGCAATCCAAGCCCATCAAGCCTTTCCCCGTCCGAATGCCATCCGCGTCCGGCGGTTCATAGAAGCCGGCGCAAGCTCATTCCGAGCCGCGACCGTGAGGGGGCGGAGCCTCAAGAACCGCTTGCTTACGCGCGCGGCTCGGATCGAAAAGAGGGTGCTGGGACAGCCTCTACTCTCCGTGCAGCTTCCCGCGGGCCCAGTCGCGCCATGCGGCGGCCCGCGCGGAGTCGATCGCATCGCCGCCGATGCGCGCCAACTGGCTCTCCACGTTTCCCGCAATGTGCGTGGCGTGATACGCAAGGTCCCACAGGCGCACCGTGCCGTCCAGAGAAGCCGACGCCAGCGACATTCCGTCCGGCGAGAAGCTCAGGTCCATCACCGGATCGCTGTGCCCGTCCAGCGACGCCAACGGGCGCCGCAGGCCCAGGTGCCAGACGCGAATGACGCCGCCGGTGTCGCCGCTGGCGATCAGGTCGCCCGCGGGGCTGACGTCGAAGGCGTAGATTTCCTGATTGTGCCCGACCAGTGACGCGACCCTGGCCGCCGTGTGCGCGTCCCAGACATCGACCGTGCGGTCGGCGCCGGCCACGATCAGCCAGCGGCCGTCGGGCGAGAATCGCGCCGTCCGCAGCGGTGCATTGGTCGGCCCGCGCCAGGTCTCGTACTGTCCCGACTTGAGATCCCACGCCATCAGCGCCCCGGACCGCAGCGCGCCGGCAAGCCGCGTCCCGTTCGGGTCGAACGTCACTTGCGGAATGCGGTCGCTGGCGCCTAGCAGCTCCTGCTCGGGAGTCGCCTGATCGACACGCCAGATTCGGATGACTCGGTCGCCGGACGCCGTGGCCAGTCGCGACCCGTCGGGGCTGAAGCACAGGTAGCTCAGCGGCGCCGCGTGCGGGAGCTTGATCGGAGGCCCGACCGGCAGGCGCGAATCCCACACGTACGCAGCCCCGCCGTAGGTCGCCACGGCGCAGCGGCGGCCGTCCGGCGAGGCCGCCACGGCGCAGATGGTGGCGGAATCGCCGACGGGCGTCGCCGAAAGCGCGCCGCTCGTGACATCAAACGTGTACAGCGTGCCGAGACCGCCCGCGGCCAGCAGCGCCTCGCCGTCCGCGGTGAAGTCCACCGTGTGCAGCCGGTCGCCCGCCAGGCGCAGCGTGCGGACACCCGCCGAGCGATCCACTTCCCAGCAGCGCATCTCGCCAGTGCCCGCCGTCCAAAGACACAGGGGGTTGGCCGTAAACCCGATGCTGTAAATGCGCGCCGCGTGGGCGATGAACCGATCGAGGCATGCGCACGACTCGGCGTCGAAAATGCGCACCGCGCCAACCAGATCGCCGACCGCCAGGAGCCGACTGTCCGGGCTGAATGCCAGCGTGCGGTGTCCGCCCGGCGCCTCGGCCAGAGGCGTCGCCGTCGGCGGATCAGGATCGAGATTCCAAATCCGGCCGGCGATTTCCGCCCAACCGTCGGCCAGCCGGCGGCCGTTCGGCGAGAATAGCAGCGGCCCGAAGAGCAATGCCGCTTCGCGCGGCCGAACGCTGGGCGCGGCCCGGCGCACCAGTCGCTGCCCGTCGATTTCCCAAACATACAACCCGCCGACCCGGTCCCGTGCGGCCAGACGCCGGCCGTCCGGCGAAAGGGCGGCGGCGCAGATCGCTTCGCCGACGCTGAACTGCGCCAACGTGCCTGCGGGCGAGAGCGTCATCACGATCGCTTCGCCGTCACGGACCACGGCAACCCGGGCGCCGTCCTCCGAAAACGAGACCGCGCTGTCATCGGTGTTTGAAACGCGCGGCAGAGGCACCGGCGCCCCGCCGCCGCGCACCCAGATCGACCAGCCGTCGCTCGAGGGCGCGATCGCGGCGCGCCCGCCGGCGCGCGGCAATGACATTCGGGTTCCGGGGTCGAAGCCCAGGTCAACCCGCTCCCGGCAGCCACCGGACAGATCGAGTTGTTCCAAACTCGATCCACTCACGGTCGCCCACAGATGCGCCCCCGTCGCGTCGCACGTCAGGTTGCGAACGACTCCCGGCGGGGAGGCGAGCGTCATCCGGCACGGGCGCCGGCGATAAAGCTCCCACAACGCCCAGTATGCTTCCGGCGGGCCGGGCGGGTCATTGAGGCGGAGCCGCGTCCCCTGCCCCGGCCCGCGCCGCGTCAACAGCTCGCCCCACAGCAACTGCTCGGCCTGTTCCAGGTTGCCGAGCATCCCGGACATGCGGCCTTGCTCGACGTTGCTGTACGAAAGCAGGTCGGCCAGGGATTCCGCCGAGCTCGACGCCTGCTGCTCCAGCACGGTCGAGCGGCGGTAGAGCACCGCCATCACCACGCTGAACACCGCCAGCAGCAGGACGAAGGCCGAGCCGGCGAAGACGCGATAGCGGTAGCGCTTCAGCGTCTTGCGCAGCACGTACATGGCGCTGTCGCTCTTGGCCTGGATCGGCTCGCCGGCCAGGTAGAGCCGCAGGTCTCTGGCGAGCTCGCCGGCGCTCTGGTAGCGGCGCTCGCGGTCTTTGGAGAGACACTTGAGGACGATGGTATCCAGCTCGTCATCAATGCGCGGCGCGCCGGAGGCGACCACGATGGCGCTGGGGCGTCTCGGCTCGCGATTCAAAATGTCGTCGAAGGCGTCACGTAGATTGCTTCCGACGTCGAAGGGCGAGGCGCCGGTCAGCAGTTGATAGAGAATCGCCCCCAGCGAATAGACGTCGGTTCGCAGGTCGATTCGCGAGGACGCGCCTTCCACCTGCTCCGGCGCGGCCCACGGCAGCGACCCGACGAACTGCCCGGTGCGCGTCGCGGCCGAGTCGGCGACGGCGTCGACCGACTTGGCCAGGCCGAAATCCAGCACGAACGGCTCGCCGCTGCGATCCACGCGGATGTTGCTGGGCTTCAGGTCGCGGTGAATCACGCCGCGCAGATGGGCCGCGTGAACCGCGTCGCACACCTTGATGAACAGGCGAATCAGCGGAGCCACGGCCGCCTTTCGCGGCGGAAGCGGCGCGGCGATCACGCTGTCATCGCTCGACGACGCGTCCTGCGGCTCGCCGACGGCCGCTGTCCACGAGCGCCAGTCGGGCAGTTCGTCCAGCGGCCGCCCGTCGATGTAGTTCATGACGAAGTAGTGAAAACCGGCCACCACACCAGCGTCGTGCACGGTGACGATGTTCGGGTGGTCGAGCTTGCTGAGCGTCTCCACCTCGCGGTCGAAGCGCGAGCGGTCCGCCAGCGTCGCAAACGGCCCCTGCCGCATCACTTTGATCGCCACATCGCGCTTGGTGGAGCGCTGCACCGCCTGGTAAACGACGCCCTGTCCGCCCCGGCGTATTTCGCGGACGATCTCGTAGCCCGGCACATCGATCTGGTAGTTCGTCTCGCGCGGCAAGGCGACCGCGGGCAGCGCCCCGTTGACGGCGAAGCCGCTGAGGAAGCGGTTATCCTCCCTGATCCGCTCCAGCACCGTCCGGCACGTCATGCAGGCGGCCAGGTGCTCGCGCAGCTCCTCCGGCGTCTCGCGGCCGACGGCGGCGGCTTCGAGTGCGTCGGGCGGCGGACAGTGACCGGGAAGTGTCGCCATGCGAATTCGTGAACTCGGGGAGCATCGGCGTGTTGCCGGTGTTCAGGGGGCGTCGACGTTCCGCCGGCGGTCGGGGAGCATCGGCGTCCCGCCGGTGCGATCACTCGCATGATCCGCCACGGGGATGTCCGCCAGCCTTTGCAGCATGCGGATCAATGTTCGGTCGTGCTCGCCCATCTGCCGCCGCTGCCAGTCGCGATAGGCCGCCTCCAGGTTCCCATTGCGTCCGACTTCCCTTCTCAGCCCGGCCAGCAGGAACGACTCGCAGAGATCAGTCAATTCGAACCAGAGCAGGGTATTCTGTTCCGGCGTTGATTGAAGACGTGCATCCGCGGCAGTCCGTGCGGCGTCAGTCATGATGGTGAATACGCCTATGGCGGGCCTTATGGCGCGGGAAGTCTGAATATCCGGCGCCATTCTGCGTCTCTACGCGCTGCGTCGTCGGGCCAAAAGCGCCCGCACCTCCGGCTCCAGGTCCGTCGGCACGGCCATCACCGTGACATCCTCGGCCTGCAGTGCTGCCTCGATCTCCGCGAATTCCTCATCCTCAGTCTGGTTTTCGTAGTGCGCCAGCAGCTCGCGAACGCGTTTCTCATCCCAGCCGGGCGGAAAATTCTGCGTGCTCATCGGTGTCTCCTGCGTTGCCGTCGGCGGTGGGCGTTTCTAGCCTTGCCGCGTAATTCGTACGCCGTGACGACAAACACGCTGTTCGGATTCTCGTCCGGAACGTAAATGACGCGAAGATAACGTCCAGCGCTGGTCCGTCCGATCTTCATCCGAGCTTTGTTTGAAGTCGGCACATCCTCGCCGGGGCCGCGCAGAACCTGCTCCGCTTCGGCCTGGGTCACGCCATGTCGGAAAATGTGAGGCTGATTCGTTTCCGGGTCGAGATAGAATCGAGCCTCCACGCACAGGTCTCCCGATGCGTACGATCGTCATCTCGATTCTACGAACCACTCGAAAGTGGGGCAACGCAATTCGTGCGCCCGCACCGGCTCACCCCCCAATCAGCGCCTCCTCATACCGCTTCACAATCTCCCGCAGCCGCTCCACCACCCGGTTCTTCGCGTTGTAAATCTCTTGAGCCGTCAGCCCCATCTGCGCGGACACCGCATCCACGTCTTCGTGCTTCAACACCACCCGCTCAAACGCCTCGATCGTCCGCTCGTTGAACCGGGACGTGTGCCTCAGTTCGCTCACCGCCTGCTCGAAGATCACGCGCTTGGTTTCCGCCTCCCAGATCGAGTCGGCGTCCGCATCCTGCGGCTCATTCTCAAACGCCGACTCGCCGCGCAACTCGCGCCGCCGGCCCTTCGCCCGCCGCAGGTCCGCCAGACGGTAGCGTGCGATCCCGATCAGCCACGACCGCAGCCGTCCCTGCTGCCGGTCATACTTTTTAAGCCGGTAGTCCTGCACGAAGCACGTCAGCGTCTCTTGCGCCACGTCGGCCGCATCGGCCTCGTCCAGCCCCATCCGCCGCAGGAACCCCACCAGGATCGGGCGGTAGCGCCGATCGAATTCGCCCCACGCCACGCGATTCCCCTGCTGGTGCAGGCCATCGAGGAGTTCGGTGGTCGTAATCGTGGCGGTCAGCGGAGACACGGCGCGCCTCGCGTCTGGAATTCGTAAGACCATCGTAACCAGCCGCTTGCGCGCTTCAAAGCACTTCTCGCGCGGGCCGCGCGTCCGCAGGCCGGGGGAGGGCCGCGTTCGCGTGCCGTCCGAATAAGAGCGCAAAAATCCAAGCTGAAACGTGGAGATTCGCCAGCGTCGGCCGGATGGATGCTGAACCCGCTCTCCAGAACCGAACGTTGAAAGGACGACAGTCATGAATCTTCGATCCGTAATGACGAGCTTCGCATCCGGTCTTACCGTTGCCGCCGCGGCGCTGGGCGGTGTCGGCACGCCGGACGCCTATGTCAGCGGCTTGCTGCATCAGACGCTTAACGGCGTTTCCATCACGAATGTGCAGGGCCGGCGCCTGACGGCCTGCTGCCTTGGCAGCAGCGGCCAGGACGGCGTTGAGATACAACTGAACAGCGCCTGGGGCGGCGCCACCGCGGTGGAAATCCAGCACGCGTTCGTCCCCGGCTCAGAAATGCGCATTCGCCCCAGAGGCTGGGACGGAACGATCAAGGGCACCGTGCGCATGACCGGCAGCAGCGGCGGCTCGACGCTGACGGCTGACTTTTCCGACATGGGCGCGACCAGCCTGCACTACGAAGATTACGACGCCAATGGCGCGCTCGTCGGTCAGGGCGAGTTTCCGGTCGGTGGCATCGAGATGATCCCTCCCTGCATCAACCCGCCCGGATCGGTGCCCTTCTGGTACTTCCTGGCGACGTGGAATCCGAACACGCAAAGCTGGGTCTTCACGCTGCAGTTTCGCTGCATTGTGCCGGGGCCGCCGGACGACAGCAGCACGAATCGCACGATCGTCCTGACGCCCGGCCTGCCCCCCGGCACCCCGGTCCTCGCGGGCCTCGCCTCGCTGGAGATCACCGGTACCGATGCGGGCGAGTTGCAGCTTCGCGACGGCTCCCTGCACACGCTGGGTCTCGAATGCTGGGGCCTGGGCCAGGGGCACCTGTCTGAAACGTGCGACAATCCCGGCGGCTGCACGCCCGAGGAAATCACGCTGCGGTGCGACAACATCGGCAGCAGCGGCCAGGACGGCGTCGCCATCGACCTTGGACACGACGCCGGCAGCCTGTCGCTTCGCAGCAAGCGCTGCCCCGATTGCCCGCCCGGACACGTCACGCTGATCAAGGTCTACGACAATGAGCAGCGCGTGATGATGAGCGCCGCCAGCAGCGACAATCAGGCCACCGGCGCCACCGACCTGACGCTCGACTACACCGGCATCGACGCGTTGGAATACGAAGTCGTGTTGTACGACGAAAACGACAACGAGATCGGCGGCGCGTTCGTGCTCAGCGGCCTGCAGGCCATCGCCTACTGGGACCAGTGCCCGCCGCCGCGCCGCGCCACCTGGTTCTGCCAGGGCTACAAGTGCTGGCTGATCGCCTGCGTCGATCCGATGGAATTCGTCCTGCCCGGCGGCGGCGTCGTTCCCGGCGTGGCGCGGGCGTCCTTCGAGCCGCTCAATCACACCGGCTCAGCCCCGATGCGGCAGTGCCGCGTATCGTCCCAGGACAGCCCCATCGAGCTTGAGGGCATCACGGTGCAGTCCGCCGACGGCGACCTGAATTGCGACGGCGCCGTGGACATCCTCGACATCAATCCGTTCGTGCTGGCGCTCGGCGATCCGGCGGCGTACAGCGCGGCGTACCCGGACTGCAACGCGCACCACGCCGATGTGAACGACGACGACAACATCGACGTGCTCGACATCAACCCGTTCATCGCGCTGCTCTCGGGCGGCTGATCGGGCAACGGGCGGCACGGCCGCCCGCCGCAAACTCCTGACGTTGCGCGGACTTCGCAGTCGTCGCCCTCGGGCGGCTGCGAAGTTCGGTCTTTCCAAGGCGTCTAATGCAACCCAGTGCCAGCGCGAGAGCCGCTCTGGTTTTTCTGGAGCGTCGGACCTCCGCGTCCGACGCTGAAATCGCCGTCGGACACAGAGGTCCGACGCTACGGTTTCGTCAACAGGCCGTTAGTTACCTCCCGCCAGCAGCGCGACGAACGCGTTGATGTCCAGCACGTTGACGCTCGCATCGTTGTTCACGTCCGCCAATCCGCGGTAACAAGTCGGATACGCGGTCGCGTACGCCGCCGCATCGCTGAGCGCCAGGACAAAAGCATTGATGTCCAGCACGTTGATCTGGCCGTCGCAATTGAGGTCGCCGTCGGCCGCCGGCCCCATGCCCGCGAAGGCGACCGCGGACGGCGCGCCGGGTTTGAAGAGCGTGAGCGTCACGTCGCACGGCACGGGCGGGCCGGCCGCGTCGAACCGGTAGTTGAAGAGCGTGCCCCAGCGTAGCGCGTTGGCGTTCGGGTTGGCCGCGTATGTTTCCGTCTGCCAGACCAGCTCACCTCCCGCGCCGGCGTTGTCGGTCCAGGCGGCGGTTGAGTAGGGCTCGCCGCTGTGATGGTCGATGTCGCGCGCGGCGATGTTCGTCAGCGACTGGCCGGCGGTCGGCACGCGCACGGCCTGCACCGCCCGGTCAGAATAGAAATTGAAAACCGCCAGTTCATAGTGCCAGGTTCCGCCCAGGTCGGTCGTCTTGAACGCCGCCAGCACTCGTCCGTCGCTCGGAACGTCGATTTCGCGGATCGTGACGCCCGGCTCCGCGGCCGCCCAGGCGTAGATCGCCGGCGCCTCCGGCGTCGTCGCGCCCGTGACGTTGAGCAGGTACAGACCGCCGCTGAATGCACCGACCGTAAACGGCCGGTACGAGGCGTTGTTCGCGGTATTTCCTGAGAGCGCGTCATCGCGCGCCAGGTAGATTCCCTCGCAGAAATACTGCGCCCCGGAGTTGATCGCCGGATTCAGATCCGCCACCGGCACCGCCACGCGCTTGTAGACGCCGTCGCCGGTCTGGCCCCACGCCAGCGTCGGCGGGAATGGGAACTGGCCGGTGGCGGGGTTGATCTCGGAGCGCGGTCCAAGCCGCGACTGATCGCCGTTGAAGCCGGAACCGTAGGGGTCTGAGCAGCCCACGCCGAGGTAGTCGCAGCAACCGGCGCAGGCCGGCGAGCAGCTTGCGCAGGTGTTGTTCTGCGTCGCGCAATAGGCGTGCTTCACCCAGCTCATGCCGATCTGCTCGAAGCGCCCGCTCTTCAGGCGGTACATGTTCTGGGCGATCACCGGATGGTCCGCCGTGGCGTTGAACCAATTCAGCGGGATCGTTCCGACGTTGCAGGAGGTCGTGCCGATGGAGTAGCCGGTCACGCCGGCGACGGTCGCGTATCCGCCGATGACGGGCAGATCGCTGACGCTGACGTCGGCGCCGCTGGCGCGGCCGGCGTCGTGGTCCGACGAGCCGCGGCCGATGACCGGCGCGGGCTGAGTGAGGATGAAGGCGGCCAGCAGACAGCAGGTCCAGGAACCGACGAGTGCCCAGCGCATAGGCGAGAACCTCCCAACGCGACCATTCTAGCATCCGGAATGCAATCGGCGGGATCAATTTCTTTGCATGAACGGGGGGGAGGGGTAGCATCCTCGCGTGGCGAAGTCAATTTGCATCTGGTCTCACGTCGAGGGAATCCCGATGATGCTTGCTCGAACCGTTCTCGCCCTTCTCTGTGCCCAGTTGGCGGTCGCTTATTGTCACGCACAAGGAAGCCTGCCGCCATGCCAAGAGATCATGAGCACGACCTGTGTTGGATGCACATCCGCGGAACTCGGCTCCTGCTCGTGTCCGGGAGACACCTGCCGCAGCAGCGACGGCAGCTCGGGCACGGCGTACATCGCCTGCAATTCGATCCAGACCCCAGCGGACGGGAACGGACACCATCGTGATTGAGAGCGGACCGTTGAAGTGCTACATTTTCATCTGCTGTGCGAACGAGGCGGGCTTGTTCAACTGCCATCCGGTCACGCTTCCCTGTGCCTGGCGCAAGTGCGGAGAATCGACTGCCAGCCAGATGTCGTACATTCAGGTTCAAGCCTCCTGTGATGGCAGCGGCGGCACGGGAACATGAGGTCAGAGATGATCCCCCTCGCATTGTTCGCGCTATTCGCCGGCGATCCGCTGCCCGAGCCGCTGCAGAAGATGTTGTCCGCGCGTGACGCCGTCAAGACCGCCGAAATCGAGTGGACCGTCATTGACGGGGCCGGCGCGACGCCGGCCCAGATCCGCAACTACAGGGCCGTCTTCGGGATCGAGGGCTATTTCCTTGAAGACCAGGGGGACGCGCAAGGCGTCGTGGCGCGGACGGCCGACGGCCAGATCGAACCGCTGTACGGGCAGAACCCGCTCCGCTGGTTGTGGGTCGACGGCGAGCTCTGGGAACACCGGGAGCGTTCGCTCAAAGTCGACGTCCACCAGGCCCGCAACGACTTCATCGACGCCCGGTCGTTCGGCCTGGGCGCCGCGCTCACCGCCCGGGACGTGACTGCTTCGCTCCGCGCCGGAAACCTGCAGGCCTCCTCTGAACGCGTCGAAGACGGCCTCTTCAAGGCGACCGTCCGCGACGGCGCCCAACGCCTCGAGTGGCTCATCAGCCAGCGCGCCGGATGGAGTCCGGTTCGGGCCCGTGTTTTTCATGATGACGTGCTCCGTGCCGAGGCGACCATCGAGAACGACCGCATCGACGGCGTCTGGTTTCCGCGCCGCATCACGTTCGTGCATTTCCTGGAGGACGGCCAGCCGCGCGGCGATCAAACGCTGGAAATCAGACGGGCCGCTTTCAACAAACCGTCTCACGCGGCACGCCTCACGCCTGAATACCTGAAGCTGGAAACGGGGACCAACATCGAGCTCCTCGCCCCCTCGCCCTACGGCCAGCGTATCAGCGTTGAGCCGCTCCTCGCCTGGGACGGCAAGCAGCGCGTTCCCAACGACGAAGTGGTCCGGCGCGTCCGGGCGGGCGAACTCAAGTACAGCCCCGCCTTTCAGGCCGAAGTGGACCGCCTCCTTTCACGCGGCCAGATTCACAATTCGTTCGAATCTCGCTGGCGCGACATTGTCGAACGCTTCATTAAGGCAAACCGGCTCGACGCCGAGCAGACCCAACGCGCCCGTCTCATCTTGCAGGACTGTCTTGAGCAGGCCCGCGCCTACGTCGCGCGGCAGCAGCCCTCGTTCGCTACGATTGACGCCACTTGGAACACGGCCTCGAGCAAGCCGGCCGGCGAGGTCCGCCCCGACGAGTTCGAGCGCCTTCGCCAGCAAGTCGTGAACCTTGAAGCCCCGATTCACGAGATTCATCGCGAGCAGTTGACCCCGCGCCTCCGCGCCCTGCTCACGCGCGAACAGCTCAGCGCGCTCGAAGCACGCCGCGCCGAAACCGCGCCGGCGGTCCCAGCGCCAACGGCGCCCGCGCCGGCGTCGTCCGCACCGCGCCAACGCGATCCGCGCGAATAGCGGCGAAGACTAAAGCCCGCAGCGCAGGGCGTGGGAAAACGTTTAGCTTGGCGAAGCAAACCCCGCCAGCGGGGTGCGTGAGAGTTTTGGCGGCGGCCCACGGGGAACCGAGCCCCAAGCGCAAGCGCGTGGGCGTTCTCAGGGTCGAGTTCACTCGCACAAACACCCGCGCGCTCGCGCTTGGGGCTCGGATTGCGCAGCTTGTGTGCGGCTGGCCGGAAAGATAGGCTGAGTGAATGGAACTCAGCGTCACGCTGGCGGAGCCGCATCGACGGGCCGAGCTGTTCGGGGCCGGGGACCGGCATCTGCGCCGCATCCGCGAGTTGCTCGAGGTGCGGATTCAGGCCCGCAACGCGACGGTGCGGCTCATGGGGGAGGCGCCGAATGTGGCCAAGGCGGCGGCGGTACTGGAGCGGATGCAGAAGCTGCTGCACGGACGCGAGTATCTCGACGACGCCGAAGTGGATGAGGCCTTCGCCGAGGTCGAGGAGCGCGAGGCCGGCGCGGCGCACGACGGGCTGACGGTCTTCGCCCGCGACGCGGCGCTTTCGCCACGGACGGACGGCCAGCGGGAGTATGTCGAAGCCATGTTGAAGCACGACATGGTGTTCTGCCTGGGGCCGGCCGGAACGGGGAAGACCTATCTGGCTGTCGCAGTCGCAGTCCACCTGCTGAAGCACGCCCGGACCAAGCGAATCGCCCTGGTGCGGCCGGCCGTTGAGGCGGGCGAGAAGCTCGGGTTTCTGCCGGGCGATTTGCAGGCGAAGGTGAACCCGTACCTGAGACCGCTGTTCGACGCGATGCACGACATGATGACCTATGACCAGCTCAAGCGGTTCATGGTCAGCGATGTGATCGAGGTCATCCCGCTGGCGTACATGCGCGGCCGAACGCTGAACAATGCGGTGATCATTCTGGACGAGGCCCAGAACGCGACGCCATCGCAGATGCTGATGTTCCTGACGCGGCTCGGGCATCACAGCAAGATGATCGTGACGGGCGACGATAGCCAGACGGATCTTCCGCCGGGCACGCAGTCGGGGTTGGTGGATGCCGTCCAGCGACTCCGCGGCGTGCGCGGTATCGACATTGTCCGCTTACGAGAGTCCGATATTGTCAGGCACCGACTTGTTCAGGATGTGGTCGCACGGTATGGGCAAGGCAGAGAGACCGATAACCGCAACGGCACCGGGGGCCCGATCAACGAGCGGCACGGATATGACCGTCCCGAGACCATAGAGATTCGCGAATCTGACGGCGATAATAGGGACTAGCTTCCGACAGGTCGCCGGCGTCCTTGTCTCGCGAATGCGGCCCGGGCTGGCAACGATCAGCGGAAACCGCCGCCAGAGGGCGGCGAGCGACCGCGATCGGACCTGACGCGCGGTCCGACGTATGGCCGGGCTTTCGGAACGGAACCACGCAAAGGCCGAATGTGGCCGTTTGATCGATCCAACGTTCGCCGCAAAGAGATTCGGCGCTCCAAGGCCGAGCGCGGGCTGGCGTGGTATCAATGGCGTCCGACGCGGCTGCCGCTGGCGCCGGCGCTGACGACGCTGCTGGTCGCCGTGCTGGCGTCGCTGATTCTAAACACGGGCAACGACCCGTCGCCCTATCATGCCGGCCAGTACTTGAGCCGGGCGGTTCCATCGCGCGTCAACTTCCGCGTCCTGGATGAAGAGCAGACGCGGGCGGTCCGCATCCGGGCGCAGGACAACACGCCGAACTACTACCAGCTTGACGACGCGCTGCGGACGGACCTGCAGGGGCGGCTCACCAGCGCGCTGCGCGTGGTACGCGAGTCGGCGGACAATCCCGAGCGGATGCGCGACGCGGCGACGCAACTCAAGCTGCAGCTCGATGACGAAGCGGTCGCGGAATTGCGGCGGATGTCGGTCGAGGATGAGGCGGCGGCGTTCACGCGGGCCGTGGAGGCCGCGGTTCAGGAGCTTGTTTCGCGGCCGCTGGTGGAGACCACGGAGGCGACGCAGCGGCGGACGGCTCTGACGGCGATGCTGTGCGGCGGATCGGGCGGGGAATGCCGCGCGGTCGACGTGGCCGCATTGCTGTACGCGAACGACGCGAGCGATGTCGAGCAAGTCGCCGAAGCCGCGGCGCGGAAATTCCCGCCGCCGCTTCAGGCGAGCATGAGGAGCTCGATTCTCGGGATGCTGCGCGACGGAGCCGGAGCGGGCGGCAAGCCGCTTTATCGGTACGACGGCGTGCGCTCGCTTGAAGCGGCGCAGCGGGCGGAGCGGAGCGTCGAGCCGCAGTTCGTCACGTATGGGCGTGATGCGCTGATCGCCGACCCCGGTCCGATCACGCCCGACGAGTCCCGGCTGCTGCGGGCGGAGCAGGAGCAATTCGTTGCAGCGATGTCCGCCAGTCCCGAGGGGCGGAGCGTGCAGACGCTGATCGCTCTGGCGCGGAGCCTGATCGTCTTCATTGTCATCGTCGGCCTGGCGGCGTACCTGTGGCGCTACCAGCGGCGGCTGCTGCTGAACCCGATGCAGTACACGCTGACGCCGGCGCTGTTGCTGGCGCTGCTGGGGGCGGGCCGCGGACTCTACCTGGTCTGGGGGAACGGGCACTTCGCGGTCGGCGTGCAGGCGCTGGCGGCGGCGCTGGTGGCGATTCTGTACTCGCGCGGGGCGATGATCGGCGTGTGCGGGGCGCTGGCGGCGCTGCTTACGCTGGCGACGCGCGAGGGGTTGGGCTTCTTTCTCATGATGCTGGCCGTCGGCGCGACAATGCTTTTTCAGCTTCGCGGCGTGCGCAACCGCGGGACGATCGTGCTGGTCGGCGTCGTCGCGGCGGGCGTGGCGCTGGTGACGACGATCGCCACCGGGCTGATCGAGGGCGAATCGCTGCTCTTTTCGGTGCGTCACCACGCGATGTGGGCGGCGATCACGACGCTGGCGGCGGCGTTCGTGGTTGAGGGCATCCTGCCGGGCATCGAGCGCGTTTTCGGCATCAGCACGGGCATGACGCTGCTGGAGTGGTGCGACGCCAACAAGCCGCTCCTGCGGATGCTCGCCGCGGAAGCGCCCGGGACGTACAACCACAGCCTGATGGTGGGAACGATGGCGGAGGCGGCCTGCGAGGCGATCGGCGCGAACGGGCTGCTGGCGCGGGCGGGCGCCTACTACCACGACATCGGCAAGGTGAACAAGCCCGAGTACTTCATCGAGAACCAGGATCCCGGCGACAGCCGGCATGAGCGCCTCAGCCCGGCGATGAGCCATCTCATCATCGTCAACCACGTGAAGGACGGCATCGAGATGGCGCGCGAGTACGGCGTGCCGGCGGCGCTGCATGCGTTCATCGTCGAGCACCACGGGACGACGCTAGTCGAGTTTTTTTACCACGCCGCCAGCAAGCAGCGCCGCCCGGAAGACCCCGAGGTGCCGGATACGTCGTTCCGCTATCCGGGACCCAAGCCGCAGTCGCGCGAGACGGCGGTGCTGATGATCTGCGACGCGGTGGAGGGAATGGTGCGCGCCATGCCGGAGCCGACACCGGGACGGATCGAGGACACCGTGTCGCGGCTGGTGCAGAAGCGGCTGCTCGACGGCCAGTTCGACGAGTGCGACCTGACCTTCCGCGATCTCCAGACGATCGAAAACAGCATCATCAAGAGCCTCAACAGCATCTACCACGCGCGCATCAAGTACCCCGAGCCGGACGACGAGAAGGCGGAGCCGGCGACCGCGCCGCCGAAGGCTTCCTGAACCAGTCCGGTATTGAGCTGCCGCCCGCGGCTGTCCGTCGCGTCGCGCGGTCTGTCCGAACCCGCCGCGCCAAGCGGCGGGTTGACGATCGTTTGCGACCGGCGCCCCGCAAGCCGCGAACGTCACCCCGCCGCGTGGCGCGGCGGGTTCGGACGGATCGGCGCCTGAAACCGGACGCAGCCGCTGGCGTGACTCCGGCCCGGGCTGCCTTGCCCGGCGTGCATAACTCCGCTAGATTCGCCGCTCTTTGACACATGGCGCGGAGGCGCGGTTTGGCGCTGCCGGCGCGGTGGAGAGACACCGTGGGCGGCCCCTGGAGCGATTCACGAATGAGCAAGCACTCAGACGCACTGATGAAGAAGATACAGGACCACTCGGTGGTGGTCGGGATCATGGGGCTGGGATACGTCGGGCTGCCCCTGGCGCGGGAGTTCTGCGCCAACAACATCAAGGTCATCGGCTTTGACGTCGACCCCGAGAAGGTCAGCATGTTGAAGTCGGGCAAGACGTACATCCGGCACTTGCCGGGCAAGTTCTTCAAGGGGCTGTGTGACAAAGGGTTGTTCGACCCGACCACCGACTTCACCCGCCTGCGCGAGCCGGACGCGATCCTGATCGCCGTTCCGACGCCGCTGGACAAGATGCGCGACCCCGACATGACCTACGTGGTGGCGACGGCGGAGGCGATCAGCAGGCGGCTGCGCAAGGGGCAGCTCATCGTGCTCGAATCGACCACCTATCCGGGCACGACGCGCGAAGTGGTGCAGCCGATTCTGGATCGCCGCGGTCTGAAGCTGGACCAGGAGTATTTCCTGGCGTTTTCGCCGGAGCGTGAGGACCCGGGCCGGGCGAACATCACCACGCGCGATATTCCGAAGGTGGTGGGCGGCATGACCAAGACCTGCGGCGAGCTGGCCGCGGCGCTGTATGGGCAGGTGGTGACGCGCGTCGTGCCGGTCTCAAGCTGCGAAGTCGCCGAGGCGTGCAAGATCGTCGAAAACGTCTATCGCTCGGTGAACATCGCGCTGGTGAACGAGCTGAAGCTGATTTTTGACCGCATGGGCTTCGACATCTGGGAGGTCATCGACGCGGCCAAGACCAAGCCCTTCGGCTTCCAGCCCTTCTATCCCGGCCCGGGGCTGGGCGGGCACTGCATCCCGATCGACCCGCTCTACCTGTCGTGGAAGGCCAAGCAGTACGGCCGGCCGACGCGCTTCATCGAGCTGGCGGCGGAAATCAACACGCATATGCCCGAGCACGTGATCAATCGCGTCGGCGAAGCGCTGAACGATCGCGGCAAGGCGCTGAAGGGGTCGCGCGTGCTGATTCTGGGGCTGGCGTACAAGAAGGACGTGGACGACGTGCGCGAATCGCCGTCGGTGACGCTGATCGAGCTGTTGCAGCAGCGCGGGGCGAAGGTCTCGTATCACGATCCGTTCATCAAGAACGCCAAGCCGATGCGCGAGCACAACATCACGCATATGCGCAGCGTTCCGCTCAGCCCGGAGAGCCTGAAGAAATTCGACTGCGTGCTGATCTCGACCGATCACAGCACGGTTGACTACGACATGGTCTGCCGGCATGCGTCGCTGGTGGTCGATTCGCGGAACGCGTGCAAGGACGTGAAGCAGAATACGAAGAAGATCGTGAAGGCGTAATCGGAGCGTAGTTAGTGATTCTTCGGGTGGGACGGGCATCCTGCCCGTTCCCGACGCGGCCGGGACGGGCGAGACGCCCGTCCCACCCGGGCGAGACGCCCGTCCCACCCGGGCGAGACGCCCGTCCCACCCGGGCGAGACGCCCGTCCCACCCGGGCGAGACGCCCGTCCCACCCGGGCGAGACGCCCGTCCCACCTGGGCGAGACGCCCGTCCCACCCGGGCGAGACGCCCGTCCCACCCAATTCACTCCAGTGGCCAAGGACGGCGCTACTCGCGGTAGGCCACGACGGTGTATCGCACGCGCTCGGCGAGGTCTTCGCCGCCGGCGAACGCGCCCTTCACGCTGAAATCGACCAGCACCTCGCCCTCGCAGGTCGTCAGCGGCTCATTCATCGCCCCGATCAGCGAGAATTGCAGGTTTCCGCCTTCGACGCCGGCGACGGAGATCACGCCGAATCCGCCCAGGTTCACGCCGCTCTCATCACGGGCGGTGTAGTTGTCGGCGGTGATCGTCGAGCCGGGAAGTCCCGCGGGGTGCCCGGCGCCGTCCAGAAGGACGCGCTCGCCGATGATGCTGGACACGGCCACATCGTTCAGCCACAGGTCCATGGTCTCAAGCGCGCGGATGCCGCCCTTATCGTCCAGCTCGACGCGGCCGAGCGGCCACTCGCCGGGCTCGGCCCAGGAGTGCCTGCCGGTGTGGGTGTTTTCGAATTCGACGATCCAGACCATCCAGGTGGAGTCTTTCAGATCGGCCGTCCCCGAGTCCCGCGGGGCAGTGACGGTCTTTCCGCCGGGCAGCTCCAGCGGCAGCGATTCGGGCAGTTCGGCGTTCGGGCAACCGCCGAGCAGGGCGGTCGAAACCAGTCCCGCGGGGGCCAGCAAGCGCTTCAGTCGCGATGAACGTCCAGGGGCCATGGCGTCGTACTCCTTCGGACGGCCGCGTGGCGCGAACCTGCGCGGCGACCGCCGAGGCAAGAGCGAGGGAGTGGGCCGCATCATCACGGGGAATGGTCGATTTCTTGAGTAGCCCCCGGACGACGGGAATCGACGCGAAACTGGTGGCGCCCGGACTCGAACCGGGGACCTGCGGGTTATGAATCCACCGCTCTCACCAACTGAGCTACGCCACCGCAATTGCTGCGCCCCCATCCGCGGCCGAATCCGCCGCGTCGGGTCGCGCAGGGCGTCAGTATAGCGTGCATGATCGACGGGTAAAGCGCAAGCACCGGCCGCACCGATAAACCGGATCAGCAGCAGCCGCGGCGCGAGCCGGCGGCGGCCGCGGGGCGACGTTGCAGTTGGGCATGGAGGCCCCGCACTTCCCGACACCCTTTCCGGGACGGACAGACATCATGGAATCCAGCAACGCGCGCAACCGAACTGCGGACAACGACCCGAACGCGACCAAGCCCGCCGGCACGAATGAGAATGGCAAGTCCGGTCGCCGCACCGCCAACGAGAAGGCGCCGCCGCCGAGCGAGTCGCGGCCGGCCGCCGATTCGGCCGCCGCGGCCCGCCCGCTTGCGCCGGCGTCGATCCCGGGCGGCGACGACGGCTCGACCGTTCTGCAGGACGTGTTCCTGGACGAGCGCAACGACGTTCTGGCGGTCATTCACGAGCTGGAAGACCAGCTCGACCGGCAGCAGGAGGTTCGTGACGCGCTGGAGCGCGATCTGTCGGACAAGAGCGAGAAGCTGCAGACGACGACGCAGCGGAACCAGGAGCTGGAGTGGCAGATCGTCTCGCTTCAGACGCGCTGCGAATCGCTGGAGCAGCTTCGCAAGGACGTGTCGGTGCTGGAAGACGAACTGACCGACGCCGCCAACCGCGCGCAGCGGACGGCCGAGCAGTTGTCGCGGTCGGAGCAGGAACGGCATCGCGTCTCGCAGGAGCTGCGCAACAACAACAAGCAGCTTGAAGAGCTGTGGGCGACGAAGAAGGAGCGCGACGGGCTGCGGGCGGACGTCAAGACGCTCGCGGCGCGCGTGGAGGAGCTGGAGCGCGGGGCGCGCGACAACGCCGACGAGAAGACCGGTCTGCAGGTGCGGCTGCAGGACGCGCAGCAGGAACTCGACGTGCTGCGGGCCGAGCGGCAGGACCTGCTGAACAACCTGAAGTCGGCGGAGGAGTCCAACCGTGAGCTGACGCGCACGCAGGAAGCGCTGGAAGACAAGATGGAGACGCTGCGGACCGAGCGGAAGAACATCCTGGCCCAGCTCGCGCAGCACGAGCGCGACAACGCCCGGCTCATCGAGCAGCGGCAGTTCTACGAAAGCGAAGTCACGTCGCTGCGCACGGTGAACCGCAACATCGAGGCCGCCCTGGCCGGCGTGAAGAAGGCCTTCGCCGAGGTGCGCGTCTCGCTGGCCGAGACCAGCGCCCGCGCCCGCCGCCGCAGTCTGGACGGCTGGCCGCGCCTGGGCGGCACGCTCCGCGGCATCGGCGGGGAAACGACGGCGATTGAATCCGCGCCCGACTCCGGCATGGGCGAAAACACCGCCGACGCACTTGCGGGCAGCGCCGCGGAAACGGACTGAGCGACGCCGTAGCGTCGGCCCTCTGCGGGCGACGGCGAAAACGGATGGTGGGGGCGCGACCAACACCGGTCGACGATCGTAGGCAATCGGCGCCACACGGGACTGCGACGCCAACCCGCCGCTTGGCGCGGCGGGTTCGGACAGATATCCGTGCCGAGCTTGCTCTGGACCCCCCTACAAGTCTCGCTCGCATCGTCATATACTCCGGCCATTCGGACGGTAGTCCACGCGCCCCCAGTTCAGGATGGTTCTCGATGCGCACGCAGCGTGTGTGGCGGCGGTTGTGTCTCCTGACGCCGGCGATCGGACTGTTGCCGATCGGGGCGTGCAGCGGGGCGCTGCGCAACCTGGATCGGCTGCTGTCGCCGGGCGCCTTTGAAAACGCCTTGACGCTTCCCTATAACGCGGTGCTTCCGCTGTTCGCTTTCTTCACGAGGTTTGCGTGATGCCGGCCAACACCTTCCGGCTCGGGTCGGTGGGGCTCGGCCGACTCGGAGGTCGGCCGCTACGAGTTGCCGGAGGTCGGCCGCTACGAGTTGCCGGAGGTCGGCCGCCTCGAGTTGCCGGAGGTCGGTCGCCTCGAGTGGGCCGAGGTCGGGCGCTCCACGTTGGCCGAGGTTGGCCGCGTCGGATTGCGTTTCTCCCGCGGTACGTTTGATGAGCGCTCCGATGCCCTCGATCGTCGTCCGCTCCAAGACCGGTCTGCTCGGCACGTTCGAGCTGTCGCGGCGGCCGCTCACGCTGGGCCGGGCCGACAACTGCGACATCGTGCTGCGCAATGACGCCGAGGTCTCGCGCGAGCACGCCCAGATCTGGCTGGACGAGTCGGGCAACGTGGTGGTGGCCGATCGCAAGAGCAAGAACGGCACGCGCGTGGACGACGGGGACGTCTTTCACAACGAGACGCGCATTGCGACGCGCACCGTCCGCATCGGTGAGCACGACGTGGAGCTGGTCGGCGTTCGCGGCGCGGGGCGCACGTCGGACGTCAAATTCCTGCCCGATACGCCCACCCACCTGGGCAGCACGCGCTATTTCCCGTCCAGCAAGCAGCTCGATCTCAGCAACCAGCGGCTGCAACTGCTGATGAGCCTCACCGCGCGCATCGGCGGCGTCTTCGAGCGCAAGCAGCTCCTGGAGCAGGCCGTCGACGCCTGCTGCGAGGCGCTGCAATTCGAGCGGGCCCTGATCGCCCTCAAAACCGCCCGCGGCGACACCGAGGCCCCCATCACGCGCAACATCGGCCAGGACGAAAACGGCGCCTACAAGGTCAGCCGCACGCTGATCAACAAGGCCCTGGTCTACGGCGAGCGGGCGATCGTCAACAATCCCGCCACGGACGTCGAGAACCTCAGCGAGAGCATGGTGCGCTTTCCGATCTGCTCGGCGCTATGCGTGCCGATCCTGCACCGCGACGAAGTGCTCGGAGTGATCTACGGCGACCGCGTGACGCGCGGCTCGATCAGCAGCTACAGCCCGTCCGACGTCGATTTCCTGGCCGCGATCGCGCAGCAGGTGGGCGTGGGCACGTCGAATCTGCGGCTGCTGCAGGAGCACGTCCGCTCGCAGAAGATGTTCGCCTCGCTGGAGCAGGCGCGCGGCATTCAGCAGCGCCTGCTGCCGGCCGAGCCGCTGGAGATGGGGCGCGTGCGTGTCGAGGGCTACAACGAGCCCTCCTCGGCGGTCAGCGGCGACTACTTTGACTACTTCGATCTGGGCGACGGGCGCATCGGCCTGATCATCGCCGACGTGACCGGCCACGGCCTGCCCGCGGCACTGATGATGGCCAACCTGCAGGCCGCCGTGCAGGTCGCGCTGACGCCGACCACCTCGCTGCCCGACCTGGCGGCCCGCATGAACAAGCTGGTCTGCCAGAACACGGCGTCGAACGTGTTCATCACGGCGATTCTGGGCTGGATCGACTCGAACACCGGTACGCTCGAATTCGTGAGTTGCGGGCATCCCGCTCCGATCCTCATCACGCACGACGGCGGCATCATCGAGTTCGCCGACAGCGAGAACGCGCTGCCGCTGGGAGTCTTGCCGGACGACACGTATCACGTGCGGCGGATCGGCCCGGAGCGCGGTGTGACGGCGGGTTTGTTTTTCACGGACGGGCTGATCGAAGCGGCCGACCCCGCCGGCACGATGCTCGGGTCGCAGCCGGTCATTCGCAATCTGCTGGCGCTGCCGGAGCGTACGACGGACGCGATAATCGAGAGCACGCTGAAGCTGGTTCGCGGGCACCTGGGCGGGCGGGATAACGCGGACGATCTGACGCTCCTGGCGCTACGGCTGAAATAAGGGTAGCAAGGGCAGGGTCCGCTGTGCGGACCGGGCGCGTGCCGCGTCGGCCCTCCGTGCCCACGGCGGTCCTCCGAGTTTTCGCATCGTCGGCCACGGATCGCCGACGCTACGGTCTCGATAACGCCGCCACGACCGAATCCAGCAGCGCCTCGCCGCGCAGCATCGGCATCGTCGCCGGTCGAAACACGAGCGTCAGCTCCACTCGCCCGCGCATCAGCGTCGGCGCCAGCACCAGCGGCATGGCAGGCCCCGGCGGACAGGCGCGCACGTACGCCAGCACCGAGTCCGCCGCCGCGCCGAAGCCGGCCTCCGCAACACGCACGCTGCTCACGCCGCCGCTGATCGGCAGCAGCTTGCGATAGCTGCGGCGGTGGTTGGGAATGCCGAAAATCGGCCAGATATTGCGGACGAAAAAGCCATGCATCACGGACACGGGCGTCGCGCTGCGTCGTCGCTTGGCTTGCTGCGTTTGGGCGGCGATCGTCCTGAGTATCGATGACATGCCGGCGTCCGGGTGGCGGACGCGCACCAGCATGTCGGCCAGCCGAACGTCCCACGCGGACTGGCTCGCGGCGCCGGCGCCGCAGCGCTCGGCGGCGCGCGTGCTGAGCACGCTGGCCAGCACCAGCTCGCGGCGATGGCGGCTGACGCGCCGGTCGGGCGTCTGTTCGGCGAGCGCCGCGGTTAGCGCCGCCAGGCAGGCGTCGTTCACCCCGACGCCTCCCGACTTGCAAGCCGCGATCAGCCTCGCCGTCTCTGGCGCCGCCAGGCTTCGGCGGGCGGTGACCGTTCGATCGTCCATCTCCCGTTCATCGGGCATCTTGTGGGCGTAGCGCATGCGGAAATACAGCCCCATGGCCCGCACAAATGCCGCCGGCGCCGACGCGGTCCGCTCGACCGGCGGCGGCCGGCTCACGGCGGCGCGTGACGCTTCCACGGGGGCGGCGCCAACACATCGCGCGACGATGCGCGCCATCAACCTCTCGATGCCGCGCGCGTCGGCGACGACGTGATGGTAGGCCAGCAGCAACCAGAACGAATCGTCGCGGCGCTGCAGCACGCGCCAGCGCAGCGGGTCGTGCCGCCCGGCGCCAAAGGGGCGGTTCATTTCCTCGTCAATCGCCGCTGTCAGCGCTGCGTCGGCGCCGTCGCACTCTGAAACGGAAAGCGCGGCCGTTTCCGCCGGCGGCGCAATCGCCATGGATCGTCCGTCGGGCGCAACGCAGATCGAACCCACTCCTAACTCGCGCCGCGCGGCGGCGATGGCGTCGCGCAGGGCGTCGCCGTCGCAGTGTCCGCGCAGACGAACCGCGTGCACGGCGATGTATGGGTGAATCTCCTCCCAGAGGAGCATCGTGCGCTGGAAACCGTTCAGCGGAATCGTCGCGGCCGCCGTCATGCCGCGGTTATCCGCTGCCGGCCGCGCGGCACGAAACGCCCGGTTCGCCCGCAGTACGCGGCGTACTCCGTCCCGTGGCGCTTGAGAAGAAACGCCTCCTCGTTGCGCGCCTTGAGGTGCATCAGCAGAATGTGAACCGCGGCTGCGACGAGCATAGCCGCGGCCGGCAGGATCAGCGCCGAGCAGAGCATCAGGAGGATGCTGAGCGCATAGATGGGATGCCGGACGTACGCGAATGGACCGTTCACAAAGAGCTTGCCGGCGTCCGCGTCCACGGCCATCCGCCAGTGCTTACCCATGTGTCGCCAGCAGAGGGTCGACCCGAGCAGGCAACCGATCGCCACCGCAGCCGCTCCCAGACGCACGGCAAGCGCCAGGACGTGACCGCTTGCCGCCGCCGGAAGAACGGAACGCACCACCAGCCAGTCCGGGCGGGCGACGGCGATCCACGGCAGGACAAGCCACGCGATGATCACCGGCGTCCAGATGACCCCCATCAGGCGCTCGAGCGATTGGCTCGGGATCAGGACCCCGCGCACGCCGCGTGCTCGCCGGCGGACGCGCCAGACCATGCGCGCCACGCACAGCCAGTAGACGCTGACGGCGAGGGCCAGCGCCAACATCGGGAAGGCGTGCAGACTCATCGGCTAGCCCCGATCGCGCCGCTCTACGGCGCCGACGTCGCTTCGCAGTGCAGTTCCAGCTCCTTCATCACAAATGCGTGAATCGCCCGGGCCGCCTCGATATTCAGGTGTCCGATCTCCGCCGCATCCTCTCCGAACGTCGCACTACTGACCGGGATGTTGACGACTTCCGTGTGCGTGTTTCCGGCCTTGGCTTCAACCGGGTTGCCGGCGAAGCCGTCCGGAAACTCGTCGCCGAGGACATTCGGCACGTAGACATGAACGCAGCGGTCGACGTTCGGCGGGATCGGCGGCGGGCGCGTTGCGTCGATCAGCACCAGCAGCGGCACGCCGAGGCCGTACTCCTCGAGGTAGTCGGCCATGCGGATGGCGTCGTCCGCGCCGTAGCTGTGGCCGACGAGCACGAGCGTTTCGGTCGCTCCCTGGTTCGCATATAGCTCCACAACCCGTGGGAGCAGGTTGGGCCAGTCGGCACCGCTGATCGCTTCGGCCGTGACGCCGGCGCCGAGCAGCTCGTCCTGCAGCCCATTCAGGCCGGTCGAGTAGTAGTCCCAGAGCCCGCGCAGCAGGTAGGCCCGCGTCGGGCAGCTGATCTTCCCCGAGGCCAGATCGCCAAAGGGGACGCCCTCCTGCGGCCCGTCAAAACACGCCGGCACGCCGCCTAGCAGCGCACCCGTCAGTAGCGGCAACAGAACTCGATTCACGGCATCCACTCGCTGCAGTATCAGATCGCCGCGGCCCTCCGCCGCCGGCTCGGAGAGAGTTTAGCGACACGCGGAAAGAAACCACAGCGGCGCAGCCTGCCGCGTGGCGGCGCATCCGGACTTCGGTTGGGAATCGGATCGCTCTGTCGGAACCCGCCGCGCCAAGCGGTGGGGTGATGTCGCCGCCGCCTGGGTCGCCAGATGCTTGGACGTCAACCCGCCGCTTGGCGCGGCGGGTTCGGAAATACAGGGCGACCGCGGCCCGTCGGAGGCAGCCGCCGCTTGATCGCCTGCCGCGGCGGGTTCGGAGACGTCGGGTTAAGATAACCTCGGCCGAAGCGTTTCATCTCGTGGAGGAGCCGTGAACGCCGCCAGCGCAAACGCCAGTGAGCTCGGGCTGATCCACGCGGCCGTCAACGGCGACGGGCAAGCCTTCGCCGCGCTGGTGAGCTTGTACGGCCCGCGTCTGCGCTGGCTGATTGATCTGCGGCTGCCGCCGACCGTGCGGGCTCGCGTCAGCGGCGACGATGTGCTCCAGGAGGTTCTGCTCACCGTCTCGCAGCAGATTCGTGCGTTGCTGGTCGAGAATGAGGCGGCCTTCTGGACCTGGCTGTGCAAGGTGGTGGAGCAGCGCCTGATCGATGTGCGCCGCCGGCACCTGCAAGCCGCGGTTCGCGATGCACGCCGCGAGGCGCCGCTGGCTTCGCCCGGGCCCGGATCAACCAGCGTCCGGCTGGGCGCGCTGCTGGCCGACAGCGGCACGTCGCCCAGCGGCCGGCTGCGCTCGCATGAGCAGCGCGAGGCGCTGCGCGCGGCGCTGGGCGAACTGCCGGAGTCCTACCGCGAGGTGATCGTCCTGCGGATTCTCGAAGGGTTGAGCGTCTCCGACACCGCCACGATCATGGGCCGCAGTCCGGGGGCCGTGAGCGTGCTGCTGACAAAGGCGGTCAAGCGGCTCGGCTCGGTGATCGCCGCGGATCGGTCGGGCGTCGCCCCAGGGGACCGCGCGGCGCCGCCGCAAGCGAGGCAGGCAGGGGAGCCGGCCGATGGAGCGTGAGCCGCAAGGCGAGGATGATCGTGACGCGCCGGTCGTCGCGCGGATCGTCGAGGAATTCAACAGCGGACAATATCCCTGCGCCCGCCGCATCGCGTCCGAGTCGCGCGGCGAAAGAAAAAAAGTCCGCCGGCTGGTGGCCCTGGTGCGGTACATTCGCAGCAAGTTGCTGACGCCGCGGACATGAGTCTGGCGGTGGATCATACCGCGCCGCGACATCGCGACATTGCGATCGCGAGAGAACGCCTGAAGATGACCAGCGGCTCATCACAAACCCGTACTTCGCCCGGCGGCGGCATGCTGCTGGACGAGTTGCTTGAGCAAGTCCGCGGCGGTGCGGCCCCGGATATCGACGCGCTGATCGCCCGCTATCCCGAGGAAGCCGACTCGATTCGCCAGCTCATCGCCGTCATGCAGTTCATCGACGGCGCCGCTGACCGCCTGAGCCCCACCGCCGAGCTGGTCGCCCGATTCAAGGCCGCCGCCGGTCCGCCCGTATTGGGCGATTTCCGAATCCTGCGCGAGGTCGGCCGCGGCGGCATGGGCGTCGTGTACGAAGCGGTCCAGGTGTCGCTCGACCGTCGCGTCGCGCTGAAGGTGCTGCTTCCCGGCGTCGGGTTCTCCTCCTCGGCGGTCGAGCGATTTCACCGCGAGGCCCGCACCGCCGGCGCCCTGCAGCACCGCCACATCGTTCCGGTTTACGCGATCGGGGAGCACGATGGCGTGCCCTACTACGCGATGCAGTTCATTGACGGTGTGACGCTCTCCACGCTGGTGCGGCTGTCGCGCGAGGAGGGCCGCACGCCGGATGCGGAGCACTTTCGCCGCGTGGGCGAGTGGGGCCGGCAGGTGGCCGATGCGCTGGCCTACGCACATCAGCAGGGCGTCATTCACCGCGACGTCAAGCCTTCGAATCTGCTCGTCAGCCCGGACGGCAACGTCTGGGTCACGGATTTCGGCCTGGCGCGGCGCGACGCGCACGTCTCGCTCACCCTCACGGGCGACGTCATCGGCACCGTGCGCTACATGTCTCCGGAGCAGGCTCGCGGCGGCGCCGGGCCGATTGACGAGCGCAGCGATGTGTACGCACTGGGGGTCACGCTTTACGAGCTGACCTGCTTCCGCCCGCCGTTTGACGGGCCCGACCGCGAATCGACGCTACGGCAAGTGCTGCTGGACGATCCGATCCGGCTGCGCAAGTACTGCCGCGTCGTGCCGCGCCCACTGGACGCGATCATCCACCGTGCGATGGAGAAAAACCCGGCCGAGCGTTACCCCAGCGCGGCGCTCCTGGCCGAAGACCTGCGCCGCTGGCTGGCCGGCGAGCCGCTCTTGATCCAGCCGCCGCGGCGGATCGCCCAGCTTCGCCGCTTCATCGCCCGGCACCCGGCCACGTTTGCGACGCTGTCGCTGCTTTTCGTCATCATCAGCGCCGTGGCGGCGTGGATGAGCGTGCTCTACGCCGACGCCGATCGCATGCGCCGCGAGGCGGAGCGCGCCCGCGCCGCCGCCGACAGCGCCCGCGACTCGGAGAAAGCCGCCCGCCAGTCCGCGGAGATCGATCGCAACCGGGCCGAGCAGGCCAGCCGCTTTCTGCGCGAAATGCTGGCTTCGATCGATCCCGAGGTGGCCCAGGGTCGCGACGTGTCGGTGATCCGCGCCGCGCTCGACCGCTCCGCCGCCCGCGTCGAGGCCGAGCTGGCCGGCCAGCCTGAGATCGCAGGCGACGTTCGCATGACCATCGGCCAGGCCTACCGCCGCATCGGGCGCTACTCCGACGCGGAGCCGCACCTGTCCGCGGCTCTCGAACTGCAGCGGCAGACGCGCGGCGAAGGGAGCGTCGAGGTGATCGAGGCGCTGCTCGAATTGGGCGGCCTGCGGCAGGATCAATCGCGGACGGACGAAGCCGAGAGGCTCTACCGCGACGCGCTCGACGCCGCCCGCCGCACGCTGGGCGACGATCACCTGCGCACGGTGAACGCAGAAAGTCACCTGGCGTCATTGCTCTATGACACGAAGCGTTACGACGAGGCCGAGCGCCTTGCCCGTCGCGTACTGGCCTACTTCGACGATCCGGCCCGTACGCCCGATCACGCCGCGGTCGCGGCCATCAGCGACCTGGCGGCCATCGCCGAAGCCCGCCGCAATCTCGACCAGGCCCGCGCCCTCAGCGAGCGGGCCTTGAGCGCCGCGCGGCGCAGCCTGGGCGACGATCACCCGCAGACGATCATGGTTCTCAACAACGCGGCGCGGATGTTGCATGACCAGGAGAAGCTGGCCGAGGCCGAGCCGCTTCTGCGCCAGGCGACGCAGGCCGCGCGGCGCGTCTGGGGTGACGCCCATCCGCACACACTGATCGCGATCTACAACCTCGCCGGCCTGCTCAAGGACGCCAAGCGCTACGCCGACGCCGAACCGCTGCTGCGCGAGTGCCTCGCCGGTCAACGCAAGGCGCTGGGCGAGAACATCGAGGACACGCTGCACACGCAGTCGCTGCTCGGCCAGGTGCTCGACTTCGGCGGCAAGCCGCAGGAAGCCGCCGATGTCTTTCGAGACCTGATCCCGCGCGCCGCCGAGACGTTCGGCGAGGACTCAGACGAGACGCTGCTGGCGAACACGAATCTGGCGAACGTCCTGCTGGCCTCGGGCGAGGGTGAGGCGGCGTTGAAACTTTTCCAACATGTCTTTGAACGCGGGCGCGAGACGCGGCTGCGCGGCCATCCGTACGTCGCCATCTGGGAAGGCAACTACGGCCGCTGCCTGGCCAAGCTGGGCCGCTACGCCGAGGCGGAGCCGCACCTGCGCGACCCGCTCGAGACGCTGCGGCGCAGCTTCGGCCCGCGGCACATCGTCGTGCAGCGCGCCCTCGAACGACTCGTGGACTTGTACACCGGATGGGGTAAGGCGGATGACGCCGCTGCGTTTCAGGCCGAACTGGATGAAGCCCGCGCTTCAGAGCCGCTACCGTGAGTATTTCCGAAGAGTGACCGTGAGTATTTCCGAGCCGCGACCGTGAGGGAGCGGAGACTTCAGAACCGCTTGCTTACGCGCGCGGCTCGGAAATCGTTCTCGGACGCACTGTGAGAGGGATGCCGCTATGCTCCCCGCTGCATGGGCGACGATCGACTGGCACATGAGATCGCCGGCTCCGTCGATGCGCCGATTGAGCTCCTGCCGGCCCTCTCCGAGTTGTTCGCCGGTATCGCGTCGCTCGGCAGCAGTCCCGGCCCGGTCATCCGCATGCTCCGCGGCGCGGGGCTGCGGCGCGAACATCGCGTGCTCGACCTCGCCTGCGGCAAGGGCGCGCTCGCGATCCAGCTCGCCGCGCGCGTCGGTTGCAGCGTCCTCGCCGTCGATGCCTGCCCGGCATTCCTGGAATCCGCAGCAGCGTACGCCGTCCGCCGCGGCGCCGCGGATCGCGTCCGCTGGCTGCACGCCGATGTTCGCCGCGCGCCGCGGCAAGTTCTGCGCGGCGGATCGCGCCGCGGCTTCGACGCCGCCTTGATGCTCGGTCTGTTTCCGCTTGCGGAGGCCGCCCAATTGCTGCGCCGCCTCACGCGCCCGGGCGGCATCTATGTGATCGATGACTGCGTTCTGGATCACCGCCGCGGCCGGCCGCCGCGCGAGCTCGCTGCAACGCCGACGCCGGCGGAGTGCGACGCACTGATCGAGTTGCTGGGCGACCGCGTGGAGGCGATCGACCTTCCAAGTCCCAGCCGCACTTACCGGATGAACGAGCGGCTCTACGTCCGCCTGGCGCGGAACGCCGAGGCCGTGCGGCGCGATCACCCGCGCCTGCGAGCAGCGCTCCGGGAGTTTCTTCGCCGCCAGCGAGCCGCCAACGAGATTCTCTGCGGACCGGTTCGCCCGTGCGTCTGGCTGATCCGCCGCCTGTAACGCAAAAGCTATCCCGTAACCGTCGTTTCGAACCGAGCCGCGCGCGTAAGCAAGCGGTTTTCACGCCTCCGCTCCCTCACGGTCGCGGCTCGGAAAGAGCTACGTTTCGCACTCCAGCATTGCACCCGCGGCGATCAGTTCGCCCGGGCCGCTCTTGCGCTGCACCGGCGGCCAGTCGCGCGCGGGATCGTACCATTGGTCCAGCAGCGCCAGCCACTGCGCCTCCGTCGATGCGCGGATGAACGCGTCGCGCACCGGCCGCGAAAGCGGATGAAGCTCAGAGAATTTGATTCCGAACTTGCGCATGACGCGCGGCGCCATGCGCGGCCCCTGCGTCCGGGCGATCAGCTCATAATGCTCGCGGATCACGCGGCCCTGCTCCGCCACGCTCGGCGGCTCCGGCAGCGGCCGGCCGGCCAGCAGCTCGCGGCATTCGCGGAAGATCCAGGGATAGCCGATGCAGCCGCGGGCCACGGTGACGCCGTCCACACCGGTCGATTCGAGCATGCGCACCACGTCTTCGGCGGTGAACAGGTCGCCGCTCCCGAGGATCGTCCGCGGGCCGGCGTGTCGCTTGACGCGCTCCAGAAAGCGCCAGTCGCTCGGGCCGACGTAGCGCTGCTCCACCGTACGGCCGTGGACCGTGACCGCGGCGACGCCGGCGTCCCACGCCGCTTCGAGAATCTCGAAGAAATTTCGCTCGCTTTCCGGCGAGTCATCCGTGCCGCGGCGCATCTTGACCGTCACGGGCGTCGCAGCCGGCACGACCTCGCGCACGCGGCGGATGATCTCGATGGCGGTGGGCGGGTCGGAAAGCAAGAACCCGCCGCGGCAGCGCCCCAGCACCTTCCGCACCGGGCAGCCGAAGTTGACATCGATCACGTCGTAGCCGTTGCGGGCCATCACTTCGGCCGCGGCGGCGAACTGCTCCGGCTGCGCCCCCATGAGCTGTCCGCCGACGGGGTGGTCCTCGGCCATGACGTCCAGAATCTCGCGCTGCAGCTTGCCCGGCTGGATCACGATCTTGTCGAGGACCACTTCGTGCAGGCAGTAGGGCGCCCCCAGGCGACGCGCAATCAGCCGCATGGCTGCGTCGCTGTAACCCGAGAGCGCGGCCTGAACGACGGGAAGCTCGAAGCTGAACGGCCCGATTCGGAGCATGATGAATTATACGGCGCAACCCTGGAACCGCGCTCCGCACACGCACGTTGGGGAAACCGGGGGGTGCGGGCGTCTGAGCCTGTACACTTTTTGCGTGGAACGGGCATCTTGCCTGTTTCTGAACGCGCCGAGACGGGCGAGACGCCCGTCCCACCCAAATGTTCACAGCCTCAGACGCCCGTCCCACCCAAATGTTCACAGCCTCAGACGCCCGTCCCACCGAAATGTCTGTCACGCCATCACCTCTAATCTGGCCGCGGCAGGTTGATTCCGGAAGATAAGGGCACGATGATTCGCAGATTGGACAGGGCCGTGTCCGTTGAGTGCTGCTGCTGTTCGCGGATCGGATTATCCGGAATGCCGCTCAAGCGTCAGTTCCACGTCGTGCGCTCCGCAGCGGCCAATCTCCGCGGATCGCGGATCGGATGGACGTCACGTTGAATCCAGAAACGCCCGATTCTCGTGCCCGCGCGTCCCGCTTGACAGGGGATTCGGTTGTCCACTCGGGACGGTCCGGCGGCGCTGAAGCCCGGCGACAGTCGACGACCGCTGTGTCGATCACGCGCGCCGACGGAGGGCAGGGGGTAGATACCCTGTTCCTGGCCGCGGACGAGATGCCGGCATTGGTTTGGTCCACCGGTCCGGGCGGGGCCTGTGAGTTTGTCAATCGTCGCTGGCTTGAATTCACCGGGGCGGCGTCGCGGGCGGCGCTGACAGACACGCTGGATTTCGTTCATCCCGACGATGTGGAGCACCGCCGCGCGCTGTTGTCAGGCGAAGGCCAGCCGCGTGAGCCGTTTGAGAGCGTGTTCCGGCTGCGTCGCGCGGACGGGACGTATCGCTGGGTGCTGGATCACGGGTCGCCGCGGTTCGACGCGCAGGGGGCGTTCCGCGGTTACGCCGGGGTTTCGGTCGACGTGACCGAGTGGCGCGCGGCGCAGCGCGAGTTGCTGGTGCAGCGGACATTTCTGCGCAACGTGCTGGACACGGATCCGAACCTGATCTTCGTGAAGGACTACGACGGAAAGTTCGTGCTGGTGAACCGCGCGGTGGCCGATATCTATGGCACCACGGTTGACGCGATCGTCGGAAAACGCGACGCGGACTTCAATCCACGGCAGGAAGAGGTGGAGTGGTTCCTGCGCGACGACCGCGAGGTGATGGACACGCTGCACGAGAAGTTCATCACCGAGGAGAAGATCACCGACAAGGCCGGCCACCTGCGCTGGCTTCAAACGGTCAAGCGGCCGCTGATCGACAGCGACGGCCGGGCCCGCCAGGTTCTGGGAATCGCGACCGACATCACCGCCCGCAAGAGCCTGGAGGCGCAGCTTCTCCAGTCGCAGAAGATGGAGGCCATCGGGCGGCTGGCCGGGGGCGTCGCACACGATTTCAACAATCTGCTCACCGCGATCCTGGGCTACTCGCACCTGCTGCTGGGCGAGCTGCCCGACGCGCGCTCCCGCGAGCAGGTCGAGCAGATTCGCAACGCGGCCCTGCGGGCGGCGGCGCTGACTCGCCAACTGCTGACCTTCAGCCGTCAGCAGGTCGTCGCCCCGCGCGTTTTTCCGATGAACGCCGTCGTCCGCGACGCGGAGTCGCTCTTGCGGCGGCTGATCGGCGAGGACGTGGAGCTGATCACCGAGCTGGAGTCCGCCGATGTCAACGTGCGGGCCGACCCGGTGCAATTGCAGCAAACCATTCTCAACCTGGCTGTCAACGCGCGCGAGGCGATGCCCGACGGCGGCGTCCTGCGGATTCGCACAGAGGACGTCGAGATCGACCCCGACACGCGGGTCGGCAGCGAACCGGCGCGGCCGGGACGCTACGTCATGCTTAGCGTCTCGGATACCGGTCTCGGCGTCAGCGACGAGCACTTGCCGCACCTGTTTGAGCCCTTCTTCACGACCAAGGAGCGCGGCACCGGGCTTGGGTTATCGACCGTCTTCGGCATCGTGCGTCAGGCCGACGGTCATATCCGCGTCGACAGCCGGCCCGGCCACGGGGCGACGTTCTCCATCTACCTGCCGGCGGTCAGCGGGCCGCGGACGAATGGGGACGTCGTCGAATCGACCGCGGCCTTTCGCGGCGAAGGAACGCTGCTGCTGGTGGAAGACGAGCGCGAGATCCGGGAGATCATGGTCGAGATGCTGGCGCGGTGCGGCTTTACCGTGCACGCAGCCGGCTGCGGCGAAGACGCCCTGCGGCTGCTTGACCAGATCGGGGGCCGCCTCGACCTTCTGATCACCGACATGGTGATGCCGCGCATGAACGGCCGCGACCTGGCGGCCCGGGTGCTGGCCGTGCGGCCGAAGGTGAAAGTGCTCTACATCACCGGTTACACCGATACGCCGCTCAGCGACGACGTTCCGGCGGGCAGAGCGATTCTGTGCAAGCCGTTCACGCTCGACGGGCTGACCCGCGCCATTCGAGAGCTCATGGAGTCCTGAGGGGCGGGCGAGACGCCCGTCCCACCCCCGACGCCCGTTCCACCTGACACGGCCGAGCCGCGCGCGACGGGGCACGGCGGCTATACTCGGCCTTCAAATCTCGTGAGCATTTCCTGGCGCTCGATCAATCTGGCGTTCACCGCGGCCGCGATGGCGCTCGCGGCGCTTGTTCCGTGGCATCCGTCGCAGCCGATTCGCTGCTCCGCCGCGCTCGTTCTGGGTACGCTTCTGCTGTGGGTGAGCGAGATCGCCCCGCTGGGCGTGATTGCGCTGGGGATTCCGATCGCCGCCAGCGCTCTGGGGCTGACGACCTGGAGAGAGGCTCTCCTGGCGTGGGGCGATCCGGTGGTGTTCCTTTTTCTCGGGGCGTTCCTGCTGGCGCGGGCGCTGGACAAGCACGGCGCGTTCGACCCGCTCATCCGTTCGCGCCGGGTGCAGGCCGCTTCAGGCTCGGCGGTCATGCTGATTTTGGGCGTGCTGCTCGTGTCGGGCGCGCTCTCAACCGTTCAGAACAACACCGCGGTCGCCGCCATGCTGCTGCCGGCGGCGCTGGCTCTGGCGCGGCGCAGCGCGGCGCCGGCGGGCGTGCTGCTGGCGCTCTCCTACGGTGCGACGCTGGGGGGGATGGCGACGCCTGTCGGCACGGCCCCCAACTTCCTCGGCTTCGCGGAGATGAAGCGCGTTGGCGCCGACGTTGGCTTTCTCTCGTGGATGGCCGTGGGGGTTCCGGTTTGGCTGGGGACGACGCTCGTCGCGTGGGCGACGCTCGCCGTCTCGGCCCGGTTTTTCCGTTCGGCCGCAGTTGAGCCGTCGTCCGGGTGGTTCGAGCCGTTCGTCGTGACTGATGTGGGGCCCGAGCCGGCCTGGGCCGACGGCGGGCGACGCTGGAACGAGGACGCCGCCGCGCGGCGCTGGACCTGGGCGGCGGTTATCGGGACGGCGTCCATCTGGCTGACCGCGGACCTGTTCGTGAACGTGCTGGCGCTGCCGGGCGAGACGGCGGCGGCGATCAAGCGATACCTTCCGGAGTCGCTGATCCCGATCGCGGCGGCGCTTCTGCTGTTCATCGTGCGAACCGGCCCGCAGCGCCGGCCGGTGCTGGATCGCCACGATTTTCAAGCGCTCGATTGGGATACGCTGTTTCTGATCGCGGGCGGTCTATGCCTGGGTCGCGTGCTGGAGAGCACCGGCACGGCGCGGGCCGTCGCCGACTGGGTCGCAGGGCTCCAGGTGTCAGAAATGGTGCTGATGCTGGCGCTGGGGGGCGTGACGGTGCTGCTCTCGGAGCTGACCAGCAACACGGCGACGGCGGCGCTGATGGTGCCGATTGCGACGGCGCTGGCCGGGCCGATGAACGTGTCGCCGGCGAAGGCGATCTACCTGGTAGCGCTGTCCGCCAGCCTCGGGTTCGTGCTGCCGGTGTCGACGCCGCCGAACGCGATCGTGTACGGAACGCGGCTGATTCCGCTGCGGCAAATGGCGCTGTGCGGCGTGGTGATTGACGGGCTGTCGCTTGTGTGGGTGGTGGTCTGCGTCCGGTTGCTGGCGTGATGGTTCAGCGCAGCACCATCAGGTTGTAGGCCACATGGCAGCCGGTGCAGATACCCAGCCCGCGGCCGAAAAACACCACCGAGAGGTAGCATCCCGCGATGAAGCGCAGCCAGAGCGGCGCCAGCGCGAACGTCTCGCGGCCGATGGGCTGCAGGTGGCAGGCTGAAAAGAGCAGGGCCGCGATGATGACGCTCGCAATCACCGCCGTCGGCGGGCGCAGCCGCGCTCCGCGCTGCAGCGCCCAGAGCAGCAGGCTGAGCAGCGCCAGGCGGAAGACCAGTTCTTCGAAGACGCCGGCGCCGAGCGCCAGGATCACCTGCCCGCGGGCGCCGACCCCCGGGTCGCCGGCGGAAAGGCCGGCGCCGGCTGCCAGCGTGAGCCGATTGATGACGAACATCGGCAACGTCAGCACGACGCTTTCGAGCGCCATCGTGGGCAGCACCCAGGCTCGGACGCGCCAGGGTTTTCCGCTTGCCAGATGCCAGATGAGCAGCGTCAGAATCAGCGCGATGCCGGGCAGCCAGAAGCCGGTGACGCCGATCCAGCCGAAGAGCGTCCGCACCAGGCTGTACGCCACCAGGCGATCGGGGCCGTCGATCGGCCGCAAGAGCAGGGCCCCAAGTTCATATGCGACCACGAGGGGGAAGAGGAAGAGCAGGTTGGGCAGCGGCTCCTGCGTCGCGTGCCAGTAGGTGCGCAGCGCCGTTGAGCGGATTTCGCTCGCCGGCGGGGGGGTGGAGTCGCGCATCAGCGGGTGCTTGCTCCGGGAGGCGTCTGGTCCGCACAGCGGACCCTACATCTAGAGGGTAGGGTCCGCTGTGCGGACCATCTAGAAGAGCTCCGGCGGCAGCTCGGAACGCAGGAGCTGAATGCTCGCGATGTAGTCCTTGAAATCCTTCTCCCATTTCTCGTCCACGACGCCGAAGATGTCCTCAAACCGTTTCAGCTTGGGCGTCAGGTCGGTCTCGGCGCCCTGCAACTTCCCGCCGCCTTCGAACGACATCACGTCTTCATCCGCCGCGAGGGATTGCATCCACTTGGCGTAGCCGGCGCGATGCTTCTTCCAAAGGTATTGATTGATGGCCCATCCCAGGCAGTAGCTCGGTCCGCCCTGCCACATGCGGTCGTCGATCAGGAACCGCTTCATGTCGGGGATGTTCTCGCCCTTCGGGCCATAGATGCGGCGGAACTCAAACAGCCGCGGGTGGTTGATGGCGCCCAGGCTGCCGCCGGACTTGTTGGGCGGCGTCTCGAACATCGTCGCCAGCCCCTCGACCGCCCAGCGGGGCGGGAGTCCGCGGCGGTTGTACACGCCGGCGGAGAAGTGGATGTGGTGCGCCGCCTCGTGCTGGACGACTTCGAGGTTGTGATGGTGCGACCAGCGGCGGACGAGATTGGCGACGCGCGAGCGCTCGGTGTAGGGGATGCTCGGGTTCTTCGTCTGCTCGAGCAGCCGGGCGATCGGCGGCCAGGTGTGCATGTCGAAGAAGGCGGAGCGGTGCTTATCGCGATAGTAGAACCCCAAGACGCCCATGGGCATGCCGCCGTCGTTGTCGGCGTAGGCCTGGAACTCGTCGTAGGTGCCGAAGAAGAAAATCTCGAGTCGCGAGTCGGGACGCTGCTTGGGAATCTCGAGGATTTCCTCGAACCGCAGCACCCAGCGGTAGACGCCTTCGAGCTTGGCGGCCATCCGCACCGCGGTTTCCTTGTCGGAGGAGTAGGCGAACACAAAATGATCCGTCAGCAGCGTCTTGGCTTTCGGTCCGGCCAGGCGCATCATCTCGGCCAGGCGCGGCTCATCGGTCGGAAGCGCTTCGGCCGGATCGATCACGGCGGCGGAAAGCTCGTCCTCGTCGATCTCCAGCCCGCCGATGATCGACTCGATTTCGTCGTCGGAGACATCGAGGGGCGAGCGTCCGGTGGAGGACTCCTTGGCAGTCTCCCGCTTCGCGGCGGCGGCTTGTCCGTCCGCCGGCAGGAGTTCGAGCTTCGAGACCTGGTTTTTCTTGATCGTGACGGTGATGCCCTTGTTCTTGATCTGGTAGGCATCGCCGGTGTCGGTGACCGTGCCCTCGTGCACCCTGCCATCGAGCAGGACGATTCGATAGCGCCCCTCAAGTTCATCGGCGCGGACAGTGACGGCGATCGAGCAGATGGCGACAGCCGCGAGCAGCGCGAGCGTGAGCGCCTTGGCGTGATTCATCGTACGATCCCTCATTCAGGCAGTAATTCTTCGCCGACAATATCGTAGCAGGCTGGGGATGCGATCGCCAATGCGCAGAGAAGAGTGCGGGGCGTGTGGCAGTTTGGCCGTGCCGTTTGTCCGAACCCGCCGCGCCAAGCGGCGGGTTGACGATCGTGAGCGCGCGGCGCCTCACAGGCCGGGGACGTCGACCCGCCGCCTGGCGCGGCGGGTTCGGACAAACACGCCAGCCGAGCCTGCCCCCCGAGCGCCGGCGGGACGCTCGCGGTCCCGGAGCCGCGCTATCCCTCGATGGTGAAGCTCTCATCGGCGGCGGCGACCGTGCGATGGCCCTGCGGCGGCTTCGGGCCGCTCGACACCCCCAGGCTGCCGACCTTCTCCTGAATGATCTGCCAGGTTTCGCGCTGGTGCCGCAGCACCTCCACGGCGTCGTCGATCGCGATCACGTCGCGGCGGACGCTGGCCTCGACCAGGCGGCGGTAGACGAAGGTGAAGAGAGCCTGCATCGGCTCGGCGATATCCGGATTGGCGTCTCGGTTGAGCCCGGCGCTGAGCTCCAGCGAGATCTTCTGCGCACGGTCGAGCGATTCGAACGACGCCTCGAAGTCCTTAGCCAGGATCGCCTCGCGACCGCGCTGCGCGAAGCGGATGCAGCCGTCCAGAAGCATGATCTGGAGCTGCTCGGGCGTGGCCGTCATGACGGCGCTCTTCAGATACTCGGTCGAGCCGCGCATTACTGTCTCGTTTGCTGGGTCGCGCTTGTCGCCAGGGACGCCAGCGAGCCGAGCGAGGACTGCTGCGACTGAAGCTGGGCCAGCGAAGACTCCATCGCCTGGAATTGCCGCAGCAGCCGCTCCCGTTTTCGCGCCAGCAGCTCATTGATCCGCTCGATGCGGTCGGTGAAGAGCTGCTTGCGGTCTTCCAGGGCGTTCTCCTCGCGCTTGAGCAGTCCGTCCGTGCCGGCGATGGATTCCAGCTCCTTCTTCAGCTTTGGCGCCACACCGTTGGTGGCGTCAGTGAAGAGCCGCCGCACGCCGTCCGGGTCTGCCGCGATGGCGTTCTTGAGCTTCTGCTCATCCAGCTCCAGCTTTCCGCCGGAGGCTACTTTCAGGCCGAGTTGGGCGTAGCGCGTCAGCGCGCCGGTCGCACCGGGAATTCGCCCGGTGAAGAGCCTGAAGAGCCGCGACTCGATGATCTGCGGCAGGCTCTCGCCCAGCAGCACGCCGCTGGTTTCGGTCTCGGCGTTGTAATCCGAAAGTTCCTGGATACGCGCGATCGCGCTGTTGAAGTCGGTGATCAGCGAGCGGAACGTCGAAAGCAGCGTTTCGTCGTTCTGGCTGACCTGCACCGTGACGGGCGAATCACTGACGCCGAGCAGATTCAGCGTCAGCCCGTCGACGACGTTGGTCAGGATGTTGCTGGAGCCGGTCACCAGCACGCCCGCGTCCGCCGAACCGCCGACGATCACCGCCGCGTCCGAGGCGCGGGCCAGCGTCGAGAAATCCAGCCCGGTGGCGCCGCTGTCGATCAGCATCTCGCCCGCCTTTCCGCTGGTGCGCGAGGCGATGTTCAGCCGGAAGGGCGAAAAGGCCGTGCCGTCGTTGAAGATGTTGGCGGTCGCGAGCGAGGTGGCGTTCACGCGGGCCGCCAGGTCGGTGAGCGTCTCGTTGCCCGACAGCGCGATGCGATACTCGAATGAACCGTTGATGACGCCGTTCTGAGCCGCGCCGGCGATGTTCAGGTCGCGGGCGGCGGCGCCGCCATCGTCTTCGATCTTCAGGTCGAGCCCGGCGTGCAGCGTGTCGTCGATCTGGAGTCCGTCGCCGGTGTCATTGATCCGGGCGGTGAACCCGCCTTGCAGGCCATTCAAGGCGTCGATCACGTCGCGCAGGTTCTTGACCCCCTCCTGCGCCAGATCCACGGCGAAAATCTGCCCCGCGGAGTTGGTGATTTTCAGCTTGCCGGGCGTCGCGCCGCGGCCGCCGTTGAGTTGCGAGAGCAGCGTCGTCTCCGAGATGTAGCGCCGCTGCATGTCGTCGCTGCGCAGGGTCGCGCCGCTGCGGGCCAGGCCGAACGTCGAGGCGAAATTGCCGCTCAGGTCGCTGATGGCCAGCTCGGCGCCCGGGTTGGCCGTGTTGGTGAAGACCAGACGCGTGCCGTTGGCGTCATGGTTGACGTCGACGCCGAGCGAGGCGCTGCCGGCGGCGGTGCGGATCTTTTCCAGCGCGTCCTCCAGCGTCTCCGCGTCGGACAGATCGACGTCGACCACCGCCCGGTTGGCGCTGATCTGAATCACGCCGCGCGTCACGCCGCTGCCGCCGTTGAGCGAGTCGAGCAGCACCGTGTTGAGTCCGCCCAGCAGCCGCCGGCCGCTGACGGTCGCGCCGTTGATGCCCTCTTCGTTGAATCCCAGGTCAAAGAGCGCCCGCGATCCGCCCTCGCTCATCAGCCGAATCTGTCCGCCGCTCGTGTCGCGCAGCACCAGCCGCCCGCCGTCCGGCGCCAGCTCGGCGACGATTGTCCCTGAGTTGCCGGTGGCGTAGTTGATGGCGCTCAGCACGTCGGCGACCGTGTCCACACGCAGCACGTCGCGGCCGTCGATCTTCGCTTCGCTCGTGTTACCGCTGATGCCCAGATCGCGGGCGGCATAGCCGCTGACATCCTCGATCTTCAGCAGGCCGGTCAGCCCCTCCGGCGCCGTGGTCGAGTCGCTGACGATCAGTCCGTCGCCCGACACCGTCACGGTGACGCCGCTGACCGTTTGCAGCCGGTCGGCGACCTCCTGAATCGTGGTCGCGCGCGTCAGGTCCACCTCGGTGGCGCGGCCGTCGTGGGTCGTCAGGCGTACGACGCCGAGGTTGACGCCCGCCCCGCGATTCAGCCGCGCCAGGCGCGTCTCGTGCGTCAGGATTCCGCTCAGATCAACCGTGAAGTTGCTGGTCGCCGTCGCGATGCGGAAATCCGCCCCGCCTGGGCCATGGCCGACGCCATTGCCGTCGTTGAGCAGCGATAGCGCCGTGGAGCCGGCCAGGTATTGAATGGCCCCGCCGCGCAGCTCGCTGCCGCTGACGGCGTTGTTGGTTGAGCCGAACCCCAGGTCCGCCGCCGCGCGCCCGCCGATCGCGTCGCTGATGCGCAGCGTGCCCGTGCCGCCGGAGGAATCGGTCAGAACCAACCCGTCGCCGCGGACGGCGGCGCGGACGCCGACGCCGGCGGCGTTGATGCGGCCGATCACGTCGCTGACGGTGAGGGCGTCGACGATGCTGACGGTCGCTTCGCGCCCACTTCTGTCGGTGATCTTAAAGGAGCCGCGCTGCACGCCGCGGCCGCCGTTCAGCTCCGCGAGCTGGGTGGAACGGTCGACGCGCGCCTGGGCGGACTCGAGCGTGATGGTGCCGGCGGCAAGCGGGGAGCTGTCGCTGCTGACGCCGCCGCTGACGAGCTGGTGCGTCGAGGCCAGCGAGCGCACCAGGAAACGGTGCGTAGCGGGCAGGGAGTTTTCGCCGGCCGTGACGGTGAGCACGTCGCTGCTGGACGAAGACGCGCTGGTAGCGCGGAAAGTGCTCGATTTGGTGAGCAGCGCGACGCGCGAAAGGAGCGAGCTGATCCGCGCAGAGATATCCAGGTAGGCGGCTCGCTGCGCGTCGACCCGGCCGGAGCGCTGCGTGAGCAGCTCGCGCGGGCGGGCGTCGATGGCGATTAGTTGGTCGACCAGCGACGAGATATTGAGGCCCGAGATGAGGCCGGTGCCGGAAAACAGGCTGCCCACGCGCGTCCTCCTATGGAGCGCAAGATTCGCCGGGCGCAGACCGCCAGCGCGGCGTCTCTTTCCTCATCGGCAGAATCGCACCGGCGGGACGCTGATACTCTCCTCGACCCTGCCCCCACCGGATGCACTGTCATTCTTGTTCAGACGCCGGCCGGACCGCTTTTCCGAACCCGCCGCGCCAAGCGGCGGGGTGACGATCGTAAGCGCGCGGCAGCCATGGGCCCCGAACGTGAACCCGCCGCTTGGCGCGGCGGGTTCGGACAGACATACCAGCCGGGCCTGCCGAAATCTCCGGTCACTTTCCCGCCCCCGTGCTCCCGTACCCTGAGCGGTCCTTGACGAATTTCGTGGCTTGCTCTAACTTGTTTGACCCGCGGCGCTTGATCGCGGGGCGTGGCCGACGGCGGAGGCGGCCGACCGGCGGTCAGGTAGCTCAGTTGGTAGAGCAATGGACTGAAAATCCATGTGTCGCCGGTTCAAATCCGGCCCTGACCACTTTGTCTTGTTGGAGTTTCCCGGGGCCGTAGCTCAGTTGGGAGAGCGCTTCCATGGCATGGAAGAGGTCGTGAGTTCGACTCTCATCGGCTCCACTTCGCGGCCCGCTGTCAGGCGACTGACGACGGGCCGCACAGCTTTGCGGGGGGATGGCGGCTTCCGCCGGAGATTCGTTTGAACGTCCCGCGGTTCATCCGCCGCCTTTTCCGGCAGCCGTACGACGGCCTGCGGCATTTCGGCGTCGTCGAGGAGGGCGTGCTTTATCGCTGTGGCCAGCCGCGGCCGGCTGAGCTGGCGGGGCTGATCCAGCAGCACAAGCTGCGGACGGTGGTCAGCCTGCGCGGCGCGCGTGACGATGAAGACCCTGATGCGTGGGAAGAAGAGGAACGCGCGGTGTGCCGCGAGCAGGGGGCGGCGTTTGTGACGATCCCCTTCAACCACAAGAACCCGCCGACGCCGGAGCAGGTTTTGCAGTTTCTGGAGCTGGCTCGCGGCGAGCGGACGCGTCCGGTGCTGGTTCATTGCCGCCTGGGCCAGCAGCGGACGACGATGTTCTGCGCGCTGCACCGCGTGCACAATCAGGGCGTTGCGCCCGCCGAGGCCGAAACGGAGATGGACACGTTGGGATTCAACATCCGGCACCGGCGTCACCAGCGGCTGCTGGAGGCATATCGCGCGTTGGCCGGGACACCGTCGCTGCATGCGGCGGAGCGATCGGGCCCGCTGCATCGGCGATAAAAAAAGGCGGCCCCGTGATTCGCGAACGAATCACGGGGCCCAAAAAGCCGGCAACCACCTACTCTCGCCCGATCAGGACTACCATCGGCCGTATGGGCTTGACTACTGAGTTCGGAATGGGATCAGGTATTTCACCACACGTAAGATCACCGGCAGATCGTGTGCGCCGCACGTACGATGTCAGGTGGGCAGGTGTCAGGTGACAGGAGATGTCACGTTTCACTTGGCACTTGTCACCGTCGCGCGGCGATTGCACTCAAGTCTGCAACGCGGAAGTTGAGCACCGGAACGTCGATTCCGAGCGGAATCGGTACGGTGAAATCGGAGGTGGTTTCGCGGCGCGTTTTGAGGCGCGACGCATGGCCACAGCGATTCATAAATGCGGTCAAGCCTTCGACCGTTAGTACCGGTAAGCTGAAGGAATCTCTTCCCTTACACACCCGGCCTATCAACCTCATGGTCTATGAGGGGTCTTTAGCTCACCCCGAAGGGGAGCACTGAGTCCTGATCTTGAGGACGGCTTCACGCTTAGATGCCTTCAGCGTTTATCCAGTCCATGCTTAGCTACCCTGCCGTGCCACTAGCGTGACAACAGGTGCACCAGAGGCATGTACCACCCAATCCTCTCGTACTAGAGTGATGGCCTCTCAAGACTCATACGCCCACAGCAGATAGGGACCGACCTGGCTCACGCCGGTCTGAACCCAGCTCGCGTACCACTTTCATCGGCGAACAGCCGAACCCTTGGGACCGCCTTCAGCCCCAGGATGTGATGGGCCGACATCGAGGTGCCAAACGACTCCGCCGCTATGGACGCTCGGGAGTCATCAGCCTGTTATCCCCGGAGTACCTTTTATCAGTTGAGCGATGACCCTTCCACACGGGATCACCGGATCACTAGGGCCCACTTTCGTGTCTGCTTGACCTTTATGTCTTACAGTTAAGCCGGCTTATGCCCTTGCACTCGACGCACGATTGCCAACCGTGCTGAGCCGACCATTGCACTCCTCCGTTATCTTTTGGGAGGAGACCGCCCCAGTCAAACTGCCCACCTAACACTGTCCCTCGCCCGGCTTCACGGGACGAGGTTAGACAACGAATAGCACAAGGGTGGTATTTCAACGTTGGCTCCCCTCCGGCCGGAACCGAAGGATCAACGCCTCCCACCTATCCTACGCATGCGATAACCGTTATCAATATCAGGCTACAGTAAAGGTTCACGGGGTCTTTCCGTCTTGCTGCGGGTACACGGTATCTTCACCGCGACTTCAATTTCACCGAGTCGGTCCTTGAGACACTACTCCAGTGATTACGCCATTCATGCGCGTCGGAACTTACCCGACAAGGAACTTCGCTACCTTAGGACCGTCATAGTTACGGCCGCCGTTAACCGGGGCTTCGGTCGCCAGCTTCGCCTTGCGGCTGACCGACTTCCTTAACCTTCCGGCACCGAGCAGGCGTCAGTCTGTATACGTCCTCTTTACGAGTTTGCACAGACCTGTGTTTTTGATAAACAGTTCCCAGAGCCGTTTCTCTGCGCCCTTCTCCCGAAGGAGAGAGGGACCCCTTATCCCGAAGTTACGGGGTAAAATTGCCTAGTTCCTTAAGGACCGTTCCCTCGAGCGCCGTTAGGATACGCTCCTCGCCCACCTGTGTCAGTTTTGGTACGGATCCGCATTTTGTCCCCGAACGGTTTTTCTCGGCGACGCCTCCACGTGCACGACCAACAAATCGGGCCTGCGCGTTTCTCATCGCGCTGCACGCTTACAGCATCGCGTCCCCGTCGGTTCAACCTCATACGGAGTGCAGGAATATTAACCTGCTGACCATCAGCTACGCCTTTCGGCCTCACCTTAGGCTCCGACTAACCCTGGGCGGATTTACCTTCCCCAGGAAACCTTGGGCTTACGGCGAGCGGGATTCTCACCCGCTTTATCGTTACTCATACCGGCATTCTCACTAGCACGCGCCTTGACCACTCCTTACGGTATGGCTTGTATCTCGCGTGCTACGCTCTCCTACCGGTCCAGAAACTAGAAACTGGAGACTAGAGACTAGAAAGACCGCGACCGCGCCGCTGCTCTTGCGCCGCCGCCGCTCGGGCTGACCAGTTCTTGATCAGTCCGTTCAGCATGCGGCCGACCTCGCAGTAGCCGTCGAGGAGCTTCGCGGATTCCTCGGCCGTACAATAGCCGAGGTCGCGCGCGTATTCGATCCAGATCCGCGTCTCGTCGCATGACCCCAGGGCCGTCCGCAGGAACTTGAGCACGTCCCTGGCGGAGGCTTGCTTGCCCATTCCCTCCCCGATATTCGCGCAGATGGACTTGCTGGAACGCCGCAACTGCGACGCCAGCTCGTACTGCTCGAGCGACGGGAACGCCAGCGACCGTTTGTGCATCGCCAACGAGAGGTCATAGGCCTTGCGGTATACGTCGAGATTGTGAAACGGCATCGAATGCGCCTCTAGTTTCTAGTGTCTAGTTTCTAGTTTCCAGACCCCGCGGCTTCGGCATGACGCTTAGTCCCAATCATTATCGGCGCCTATCTTCTCGACCAGTAAGCTATTACGCACTTTTTAAATGGTGGCTGCTTCTAAGCCAACATCCTGGCTGTCGCAGAAAACAGACTTCCTTACGCACTCAGCGTCATTTAGGGGCCTTAGCCGGCGGTGTGGGTTGTTTCCCTTTTGTACGTGAACATTAGCGCCCACATACTCACTCCCGGGATAGTCGTTGCGGTATTCGGAGTTTGATTGAGGGCTGTAGCCGGAAAGGCCCAGCGTCTCATTCAGTAGCTCTACCCCCGCAACGTAGTTGTCCCGAGGCTGTCCCAAAAGACATTTCGGAGAGAACCAGATATCTCCACGTTTGATTAGACTTTTACTCCTCCCCACAGCTCATGCCATAACTTTTCAACGTTAACGGCTTCAGTCCTCCAGAAGGTTTTACCCTTCCTTCAACCTGGCCATGGGTAGATCACGTGGTTTCGGGTCTGGCACATACGACTCAATCGCCCTATTCAGACTCGCTTTCGCTCCGGCTCCGGGCCGTAAGCCCTTAGCCTTGCCGTATACGCCAAGTCGCCGGTCCATTATCCAAGAGGTACGCAGTCAGGCGCACGCGCAAGCGCGTGATCGCCCTTCTACAGCTTGTAGGCACATGGTTTCAGGTACTTTTAACTCCCCTAGAAGGGGTGCTTTTCACCTTTCAGTCGCCTTACTGGTCCACTATCGGTCGTGCAGGAGTACTTAGCCTTGCAGGGTGGTCCCCGCATGTTCAGTCAGAGTTCCACGAGCTCCGACCTACTCGTTCACCGTCGCTTGCGTCCGCCTACAGGACTGTCACCTTCTGTGGTCGCCCGTTCCAGGACGTTCGACTCTGCTTACGACGGCTGTTGGGCTAGTCCGCTTTCGCTCGCCGCTACTGACGGAGTCTCGGTTGATTTCCTTTCCTGTGGGTACTGAGATGTATCAGTTCCCCACGTTCGCTCTACCGGCCCTATACATTCAGACCGGAGTAACAGTGTCCGCTTGCGCGGCACTGATGGGTTGCCCCATTCGGAGATCCTCGGATCAAAGCGTGTTTGGCCGCTCCCCGAGGCTTTTCGCAGCCTACAACGTCCTTCATCGCCTCTGCACACCTAGGCATTCACCATGAGCCCTTAGTAGCTTGACCACATTTATGAATTGCTGTGTTCAAGCCGTACCGATTCAATTCAAGAGAACAGGTCGCACTCCGCCCGCCAGCAGCCTCCGCCCGCAAGCCGTGTATGACACAACCAGCCAGCTTCCGCCGCCATCGCGCGAAATGCATCTGAAACTCGGCTCGAAATCATTCGGTTTCGATACCCAATCTTCCGCGTATGCACTTGTCAAAGAGCAGCCGCCAAGCGAGCCGCGCGGCTTTCGCCGCCGCTCTCTCAGAGACTCGGAACTCGGCACTGTACGCCGACGGCCTTCAGCCGTCAAGGGCCAGTGCCCAGTTTCAAGCCCCTCATTTCGCTGGAGCCGACCGGGATCGAACCGGCAACCTCTGCCTTGCAAAGGCAGCGCTCTCCCAGTTGAGCTACGGCCCCGGTCTTTCAAGCTCCGGCACGCTTCGCCCGTCGCTCCGCCGGGTCACGCCCGGCCTGACGAATCGCCTCAGCAGCCACCACCGCCGTGCGTCGCGTTCCACAGCATCACAGCCGCGACCACCACGACCAGCAGAACAACCACGGAGGCCATCGCTACTATCCCAAGGCCGAAGCACGAAACGTCACTTGCGGCCGATTGGGCCCGACAGGAGTCGAACCTGTGACCTCGTCCTTATCAGGGACGCGCTCTAACCAACTGAGCTACGAGCCCGTGCTCACTGGCTCGATTCCGCGGCTCACCGCTGAAGGCCCGCCGGCACCCAGTGGCGAGTCGGGCAGAATATCAGGTCGGCAAACCGTGTCAAGCCGCCGCCGGGATATTTTCCGAACCAGGCGTAACGAGCAGTTTTGAAGAAGTCGCCGGCTGTCCGAACCCGCCGCTGGGCGCGGCGGGTTCGGACCGATATAACCCCGCGACCATCCACATCGACCCGTCGCGCAACCGGTTACGGAAGCCGGAAATTCGCATTCGGGCTCTCGCTCAGTTCAACGTCGCCGCCCGCGACGATCGGGCCAAGCCCGTTGCCCGCCGCGATCTCGTAGGCCGTGTCGACGCCGCTGACGGAGTTCCGCAGCAGCAGATTACCGCCGGCGACAACCCGGAGCCCGGCCGCCCCGCCGACGACGTGGTTTTCCTCAATCCGCCCGCCGTCGCCAACGATGAGAATCCCGGCCCCGGCAACGTGCTGAAAGCAGTGATTCCCGCGCACCATGCTGCCCGCCGCCGCCCGCAGCCCATTCTCGCCGTTCCCGCGGAGCGTGCATCCGCTGATTGTCGCGCCATCGGACGCGAAGATGCCGTCCGTCCCGTTCCCGGTCGCCGTGCATTCGCGAATCTGCATCGGCGACAGCGTCCAGATGCCGTGCCCGGCGTTCTGTTGCGCGAACGTGTCCACGACCGTGCCGCCATAGATCGACGCCACGCCGTAGCGCCCGTTGGCGATGGCGTGGCAATGGGTGACGGTGCAGCCGTCGCCGTCGAGATAGAATCCGTCGCCCTGATTCCCGCGGGCCGTGCAGCCGCTGAATCTGGACGATTCCAGCGCGTAAAACCCGTTGCCCAGGCTGCCGTTCGCGGCGCAGTCGGCGACCACCGCCTCGTGCCCGACGAAAATCCCGCCGGCGCCGTTGTTCTCCGCTACGCAGCGGCGAACCTCCGCGGCGCGGCCCGCCAGAATCCCAGTGCCGCAGTCTCCCACGCGAATGCCATCGACGCGGCACACCGCCGCGGCGCCCCCATTTACGCCGATGCCCGAAAACCCGCGGAGCGTGCCGTTTCGGATTGTGACGTTGACCGCCCCGTCGGCGACGCGGATCCCATCAAGCGCCGCGCCTCCGCCGACCATTTCGAACCCGAGCAGATCCAGCGTCACGTCGCCCGACTCGATCGCGATCCCGTGCTGGCCCGCCGGAACAGCGACGTTGGTCGTCAGATAGTATGAACCCGGGTGGGTCAGCGTGTACACCGCGCCGCCGCCCAACACGACGCCCGCCGGCAACTCCGAATCCGGGCCATCCTGCCTGCCGGCCGGCGGCAGTGCAGTTCGCCGTTCTCCCGCCGCGGCCGCAGTAATGCTGGCGACCTTCCAAGGCGACGTGCTCTGCCGCGCCTGGGCATTCGCCGACGATGCCCGCTGTTCGGACACGTGCAGAACCACCGCCGCCACCGCGCTCGCGGCGACCGCGGCCTTGAGCCTGATCCGGTACATCTCGAACCTCCAATCGCGATCGGCCGGCTCGGCCGACGCAGCTCCAGCATACCCCGTGCCTTCAGCAACCCGGAGCGAAATCGCCGTCAAAACAGCCGGAGGCAACGTCCGCGTTTGCGCCGATCGCCTCGCTCTGCGATTCCGGTCCGTCGCCGGCCGCGGCTCGTGCCACCTCTGCGGACGCGCACACCGCCAGGCGGCTCATCCGGGCCGCGGGTTGTCTGCGCCGCGATCAGGAGCGAACAATGACCCTGACTTCGCGATTATCCCGGCCGCTACGCGTCGCTCCGCGCGGACGCCGCACGCCGCTGGCCCCCGTGCTTGCGGATACGCCGCCGAAGCCCAATCCCGAGAAATCCTGGATCAAAATCAAGGTCGTGGACGACGCCACCGGCGCCGGGATTCCCGGCGTCACCCTGAAAGTAACCCAGCCGAACGGTATGACGTTTGACTTCACGACTCGCGCCGATGGCGTGATCGAAGTGCACGAGATCGACCCGGGCAAGTGCCGCCTGGTGTCGACGCTGGATAACGGCCGGCTTGCCGACACGTTTGACCAGGTCCTGCCGCCCCATGAGCCCAAGCCAGATGAGAAGCCCGACCCGTTTTTCGACAAGCTGATGGCGGAACTCGCCGAGACCGCAAAAGCGAACACGGTTCCGACCGGTACGGGCGTGCGAATCAACCTGATCGAGATTCACAAGGTCAGCAGCGGTGAAACGCTGGAGAGCCTGGCGCTCAACGCCGGGCTGACGTGGCAGCGCCTGGCCGAGTTCAATTTCGGCACGTCGATTCCCGACGAGATCAACGAGCACCTGCGCGACGACGTGGGCTGCACGAAGAAAACGCCGGACGGCTTCAACTACAAGTTCGACGATTCGGATACGCCGGGCATCATCTTCATTCCGGCGCCGACGTGGACGAAAGAAGAGCTTGCGACCGATCAGGAGCACGTGATTCGCGTTCACTCGCTCGGGTTCCGCAAGGCCGCGAAGAAGTCCGCGGGAATCAAGGATCATCTCGTCATCAGCGTCGAAACGCCCACTGGAAAGCCGGTCGCGACCGCCGACACGGAAGTCACCGGCGTCGGCAGCAAGGCGACGGACGCCGGCGGCGATGCCGACCACGGCGTGATCGCCACGGGCTCCTACGACCTCAAGGCCCGCCGCCGCGGCTACGGGCCGGTTCCGGTCCCGGGCGGCCTGTGGGCGCCCGGCGAGGCGAAGTCGAGCGGCGTTTCAGTCGCCGACAATCGTTCCCAGACCGAAAAGCTCAAGCTGGTCACGGTCGAATCGATGGCCGTCACGCACGTGCTCGCAAAGTCAGCCAAGCCGGAGCGCGTTTACAAGGCCGCGCCGGGCGCCACGGATATCGACGTGAAGCTGACGGCGACGGTTCTGATCCCGCTGAAGTCCGGCTCCGGCCCCGGCACGCAGGCGCGGACGCGCGTCGACTGGAGCGTCATTCCGCACGCAGACAACGCGCCCAAAGCTCGCGGCGGCAAGGACAAAACGGATGTCCACTTTGCCGCCGCAACGGGATTCGCCGCGACCGGCGACATGAAGACGGCGGCCCGCACCGAGACGAACGACGCCGGCGAAACGCAGATCACTTTTCGCGCGTCGGCGATCTCCGGCGACCGCTTCACGGTTCGCGCCACGGTGCTGCTCGACCCGTCCAACCCCGCCGCCGGCGAAGTGGCCCACGCGGACTCGGTGCAGTTCGAGGTCTGGAAGCAGCTCGACTACAAAGGCATGTATCGCATGCAGACCGGCGGCAACGCGGGCGTCGATATCGGCACGCTCTGCTCCGAAGCCAACATCCAGCCGATCTACACGCCGACGTTCACGGAGTACCACGCGGGAACGGTCAACACGATCGCCTACCGCGAGTTCGTGGCCGGCCTGCTGCCGCCGACCGCCGCACAACTACCCGTCAGCAGCGCTGTGCGCGTGCGCAGCGACGGAGCCGACACGCGCGTCGTGACCGTGACCGGACTGGTGGTCGCCGCCGACGGCGCGACCAGCCCCGGCTCGGCGACGCTGACGCTGTCGGGGACCTCGAATGTCACCAGTACCGTGCGTTTTCAGCGGGTCGAGCGCGTGTCCGTCGCGTCGAACCCGGGCCGCAGCGTGACGGTCGAAGAGGCGGCCGGTTCGGGTCGTCAGATCGCCGCGCTCGGGCCCGGTGCGACTGCGGCGACGCCGAATTTCCGGTTCGACACCGACGCCGCCGTTCGCGCCAAGGCGCAGGCCTGGGCGGATGCAAACGTGCAGCACACGCAGGACGAGCTGGACCGGCTGCTAAAGTCGACCGGGGCGACGAGTTACCTCCTGGTCGGCGCCGGCTGGCTTCATCCGAAGCACTCCGGCCTGCACGCCGGCCAGACGACCTTCTACCAGGCCTATCCGGCGGTGCGCATCCAGGCTCGCAGCGACGACCCGTTTCATCCGGATTCGCGCTGGGACAACGTGGACGGCACGAACTCGGGGAAGATGTCGGTGCTGTTCATGAATGTCCTCGACGGCCACACGCTCGGTGACGCCTACACGAAAGGCGTGGCCTGCCACGAAATCGGGCACGCGTCGGATCACACCGAGTTCGGCACGGGCGATCATTGCCCGCAGCAGACGTGCGTGATGTTTGAGTCCGCCGCGCCCGGCGTCGGATTCTGCACCGTCAACCCGGATCACTCGCAACGCCGCGTGCGAGGATGGAAGTGAACACGGCGGTGCTGGCCCTGATCGGGTTGTCGGCGATATGGTGCGGCGGATGCTGCCCGCGCGAGGAGCGTCTTATGAACTACACGCTAAGCGTCGAACCGAAACAGGCGATTCTCGGCGCGCGTATCGAGGCGACGCTCCGCTGCCACTGCCCAGCCTATACCCGCAGCGCCCTGACGCTCGAACACAAATCACTGACGCTCGAGCTGCGAAGACTCGGGGCGGCCGGCGGACCGGCCTACGCGCTGCCGAACCGGAAGATCGCGAAGCACGCCGCCGGGATGGACCGCATCGGCACGTCCGGCGGCGTCGAGACGCTCAGTACGGGCGAAGAGCGCTTCTGTGCGCTGGAGCTGACCCGTCATTTCGCCAGCCAGTTGCTCAATCCGGGCGAATACGAAGTGTCCTTCACGCTCTCGGATGGACAGCGGACGTTCCGCAGCGCGGCGGCCCGACTGGTGGTTCAGCCGCGGCGCGAGTCCGTGCCGCTGCTGCTTGATTGGTTGATGTGCGACGATCTGTCCGCTCGCACGCGGGCGGCGCAACTGCTGCAGCGGATGACTGGAGCCGGGTTCGAGTACGATCCGGCCGCGCCGCCGGAATCGCGACAGGCCGCCGCGGCCGCGTGGCGGGCAAGCTGGGATGCGGCGGGATCGCAGCAGCGCTGGGATGCCGCCGCCGACGGCGCGTCGGTCGCCGGGCGCGATCTCCATCCGCCGGTGAGCGGCGATGCGCTGGGCGGCGTCGTGTTCGACCGTGCGGAGTGGTCGGCTGCGGACCGCACGAAGTTTCTCGAGGTCCTGCATGCCTGGCGGACCGAACCTCAATTCGAAAGGCTGCGTGCGGCGCGGCGCGCAGGCGACCTTTTGCTGCGCTACCCCGCGGATTCGGCGAAACTCGCTCCGGACACGGACATGCAGGCGGAGCTAACCGCGGCGCTGGGCACACTCAGCCGTCTGGCGGATTCGGGAGCCGATGCCCCGCCGGACGCGCTCGTCATTCTTTCGACCGTCGCGGCTGCGCCCGACGCCAACCTCTGCGGTCCGTTGCGTGAACTCGCCGAGACGTTGGCCGGGCAGGATTCGTGGCAGCCGGTTCGCACCTACGCGAGCGGCCTTCTGAATTGGCTGACGCCGTGACGGGGGGCCGAACCGCATTTCCGAGCCGCGACCGTGAGGGAGCGGACCCTGCCAACGCCGCATGCTCAGTCGCGCGGCTGTTCTGGGAGCGTGCGGGTGCGGCGCCAATCGCTTTTGCCGCCGGTCTTCTCTTCGAGCTGAATCGGGCCGATGACGATGTCCTTGGTGACCGCCTTGCACATGTCGTAGAGCGTCAGCGCCGCGATCGACGCCGCGGTCAGCGCTTCCAGCTCAACCCCCGTTTTTCCTTCGACGCGGGCTTCGGCGACGATCCTGATTGAGTCGGGTGGACGTCGCTCAAATCGCACGTCGACGTACTCGGGCAGCAGCCCGTGACAAAGCGGAATGAGCTCCGACGTTTTCTTGGCTGCGATGATGCCGGCGATCTTCGCGGTCGCCAGCGCGTCGCCTTTTGGCAGCGCCGCGCGTTCAAGCTGCGAGTAAGCCTCCGCTCCGATCCGAACCAGCGCCGACGCTACCGCCCGCCGAGCCGTGGCCGGCTTGGCCGACACGTCGACCATTCGCACTTTTCCGGCCGAATCGACGTGGGTCAGTCGAGGACGTTTTGTGGGCGGCTTGTCGGCGGCTGTTCGTTTCAACGCAACGTCTCCAGGTCGGTCAATCACTCGGTAAACATGCTGCTGCCGGCCGTCACCGTGCTGGCCGACGACTGGTCCGCCGGCAGCCACACGGCCCCCGGCGAAAGCTGCAACTGCCGCCGCCGCACGCCCCAGGCCGCATAGCACAATCCACCGACCAGCAGCAGTACGCCGACGGCCAGGTTGGTTTCGCGCTCCGCGGCTGCCGACGGGCCGGTGGCGCCATACGTCGCCAACAGCAGCCCGAAGACGGTCGAGCCCGCCGCGATCGCCGCCAGATGCCGCTTCCGCAGCTTGCGCGCCTGCGGCAGCGCCGCCGCCAGCAGCGCCGCCAGGAAGGACCACGTCGCCAGGCGCAGGAACAGCATTGGCGTTGTGATCGGCTGAATGACGACTCCCTCCAGCAGTTTTCGCAGCGCCTGTGCGTGCACCTCGCAGCCGAAGATTTGCCGCCCGTCCTTGAGCGTGTGCTGGTCTCGGCCGGGGATCATCTGGCCGACGACGACGGCCTGGCCTGCGAACCACGCGCGAAGCTGCGCGTCGTCCGCGTTGAGAATATCCTCGTAAGCCACCTGCGGAATCTGCCGCTCACCGGGGGCGGGAATCGGCACGCGCCCGTTCATCACGATGTCGCGCTTCTGAAAGATGCCGGCCGCCCGCACCTGCCCGACGTCCACGATGGGCAAATAGTCCGGCTCAGGCAGCCAGCGGGCCTGCCCCTCCGCCACGCTTCGCCGCCGGTAGCGGATCTCGCACAGGCGTTGCTCGACGCGATAGGCGGCGTCGCATTCCGGATGCCGCGCCGCGGCAAAGGCCGCCACGGCCAGTCCCGGGATCAGCGGCTCGAATCCGCGCTGAATGCAATAGGGCAGCACGAACTCCTGCGAACGCGCCCCCGGCGACACGGAGGCGAGCGAACCCCACGCGTGAACCGCTTCGCGGATCGTTCGGCACAGGCGCGGCTCGCCGCCCGCGTCGAAGTCGGCGCTGCCGACGATCACCGGGCAGGTCAGCTCGCGCACGCCGGCGATCAACCCCGTGTCGAACTCCGGCTGGCAGTCGGGAAAGTAGTAGTCCCACGCGACGACGGCGGGCGCGGCGCGCGCCAGGCGCGACATCAGCCGTCCGTGCAGGAGTCTCCAGCTTTTCTGATCGCGCGCGTCGAGCCCGGCAATATCGCCGCCGATCCGTCGCTCGCGCATCGCGGCGATCGTCTTCTGCGAGAGCCCCACCAGCGTCACTCCGACGTCCATTCCGTCGCCCGCAGCAAGGGTCCGCGGCCGGCCCGCGTTAAGAAAGACCGTCAGCAGGGCCGCGCAAACCGCGACGATCACCGCCTGAACGGCAAGCGGAGAGCGCATCAGTACAAACGCCGCGACGCGCGTCAGCTTCGCCGCCGGCTCGCTGTGCGTCAGCGGCCGCCCGGCCAGGTAGTTGTCGAGGTCGCGCAGCAACTCCTCGCACGACGCGTAGCGCCGCTCCGGCAGCCGATCAACGCAGCCGGCGATGATCGCCGCCAGATCTCCGGGGCGGACGACGTCGCGCTGCCGCAGCAGTTCGAACACCTGCGGCAGGCGCGTGGCGACGCGCGCCGGCTGGCCGGTGACGACGGCGCACAGCATGGCCCCCAGCGCGTAGATGTCCGCCCGCTCATCCGGCGGCTGGCCCAGCATCTGCTCCGGCGCGATGTAGCCGTAGGTCCCCAGCGCCCCCTCGTGCCCCGGCGGCGTCTGCTCGTCGCGCGCCAGCCCCAGCCGCCGGGCAATGCCGAAATCAACCACGCGCGCCTGCCCGCCGCGGTCGATCATCACGTTCTGCGGTTTCAGGTCGCGATGAATCACGCCCTGCGCATGCGCATGACCAATCGCCGCCACCACCTGCCGCACCAGGCCGATGCGGTCCGCCAGCGACAGGTTGTGCGAGCGCACGTGCTCGTCCAGCCGCTGTCCCTCGACATATTCCATCGTGTAGAACAGCGGCGGCGACGACAGGTGCGCCTCGTAGAGCGTCGCGATGTTGGGGTGCCGCAGCCGTGCGATCAGCCGCACTTCGTTGGCGAAGTACGCGCTGCGCAGCGGGGTGCGCGAGTTGAGCAGCTTAAGCGCCTCGGTCCGCTGGGTGACATGGTTGATCGCCTTGTACACCACGCCGAACCCGCCCTCGCCGATCCGTTCGAGAATCGTGTAGTTCGGGAACGGCGGGAAGCGCCCGGCCGCGCCGCGGCGAAACGCCAGCCGGCAGCTCAGGCAGATTTCCAGATGCTCCTGGGCGCGGTGTTTCTCCTCGCCATGCAGCGCTCCTGCGGCCAGCGTCGTGGTCGTATCGGCGTTCGTGCAGGTGGTCTGCGGCTTGGCGGCCACGTCAGTGTTCCACGGAAAGTCTGGTGGAAAACCACGGAGACACGGAGGCACGGAGAAAAGCGAATGAGTGGATCGAAGGATGGACGGCCCGTGTGGTCCACGCGCTCGCGCGCCCCGCAACCCATCGTCCCTCAATCGATCCTCTCGGCATTCTTCCTGCTCCGTGTCTCCGTGCCTCCGTGGTTTAATTCTCACCCGCCGGCGCCGGTGCGATCATCCGCCGGGCGTGCACCGCCGCGGCCGTGAGGCGTTCGCGGGCAACGGCCGTTTTGTACCCGGCTGACTCGACCGTGCCGACGAGCAGCTCGGTCGCGATGTTGCCCGGCGCCCGGCGTCCGGGTGTTGAGGCGAACGGGCAGCCGCCCAGCCCGGCGACCGAGCCGTCGAACCGTCGTACGCCGAGCTCCAGCGCCGCTCGCACGCAATCGGCCGCCCGGCCGAACGTGTCGTGCAGATGGAGCGTGGTCTGCACGCCGGCGAATTGAGCGGACGCCGCGAGCACCGCGGTCAGCATTTCGGCGACGGTGTCGGGCGTACCCGCGCCGATCGTCTCTCCGAGATCAAGCTCGTCGATCCCGAGGTCCAGCAGGCGCTTGGCGACGTCCGTTGCCTGTTGCGGCGCGATTGCCCCCTCGTAGGGACACGCCACCACGCACGAAACGTAGCCGCGAATCCGCAGTCCGGCCCCGCGCGCGGCGCGCACCACCGGTCGAAATCGCTCGATCGTCTCCGCGATCGTCGCGTTCGTATTCTTGCGCGAGAATGTCTCCGATGCCGCCGTGAAGACCGCCGCCGTCTCCACCACGCGCCGCCCGGCGTCGGCGTTCACTTGGAGCAGCGCGTCCATGCCTTTTTCGTTGGGCGTCAGAGCGATGTAGTTCGCATCCGCCGGCTTCTGGGCCGCCAGGGCCGCCAGCACTTCCCTCGCGTCGGCCAGTTGCGGAACCCACCTGGGCGAGACGAAGCTGGTGACCTCGATTTCCCTCAGCCCGGCCGCTTCAAGCAGCCGCACCAGGTGCACCTTGTCCGCCGTCGAGATGATCCCAGCTTCATTCTGCAAGCCGTCGCGCGGGGAAACGTCGATGATTTGAACCGCCGGCCGCTCGAACATTTCGCGAAGGATACCCACCTTCGGCAACGCCCGGCAATGTCGCCCGCGTCATCGCCGCGCCGCGGCGCGTGTCGTGCTACAGGTCGCGATCAGCGGGGTCTTTCCGATCCCGCCGCGCCAAGCGGCGGGGTGACGTCCGGGCGTGTTTGCGGCGACGCCTCCTGGACTGACGCCGATCGCCGTACGCACGTCAAAGCGCCGCTCGGCGCGGCGGGTTCGGACAATTGCAACCCAGGACCCGAGGCCCGCGCTACCCGCGCCGCGGCGCGACCAACGCGTAAATCTCCGCGTCCAGCGCCGCGACACCCTCAAACGTCGCCTGCGCAGCGGCCACCATCGCGTTCTGGTCGCTTGGCCCGAAGCCGGCCGCGTTCATGCGCTGCTTGAATTCCAGCCAGAGCGCCCGCTGCTCTTCGCCGTGCGGGTCGAGATAGCGCATGCCGTCCTGGTCCAGACCGTATGCCGGGCGCAGTCGTTTGGCGATGAAGCGCGATCCGTTCTTGCTGCCCTCGAATACGTAGTAGCACCCCAGCAGCGCCAGCGGATTCTCCGCCGCCAGCCGCTCGATCGTCGCGCAAAGCCCCGCTGTTGCTGGGAGCGGCGATACGCTCGCCGGATCGACGCCGAAATGCAGCAGATCCGCCCTCAGGTTCTCCTCCTGAAACAGCCGCTCCGGCGCAATCTGCCCCACGACGCTGTGACGCGCGGCCAGCGCCTGCATGCGCCTTTCCAGATTGCGGTGAACACAGTAACGCTGCTCCAGCAGCCGTACGAACGCGGCAAGCGGCAGGCTGCCGGCCGCCAGCGCCTGTTCCAACTCTCCCAGCTCAGCGCGCTGGTGGTGAACCGCCGTCTCGGCACGCAGCCGCGACATGACATCATGCGAAACCGTCTCAGTGATCATGTGTGCTCCGTTAGGATTCATCCCTCAGCCGCTTCGGCGGCATCCCTCAAACAGCGTCAACCCGGCGACCAGCCAGAGCAGCCCCTTGACAAAGAAGAACACGAATCCGGCGATTCCAATGGCGTGCCATCGACGTTGACACGCGGGCTTCGCGACCTGGTTGTTTTCCATAACGTGTTTTTCAGAATGACGTTGGAACGCTTCAGTCCGGCGACATCTAGCGAACGTCTAATACACCGGGTGATTTAATCATAAATCATTCGACATGTTTGTCAATCGCAGCGAGCGTTCCAGCGCTGTTTTCTCGCGTGGAGCTTCGGGTCCCGCCGGTACGCACCGGCGAGACGCCGATGTGTCCGAACCCGCCGCGCCAAGCGGCGGGGTGACCTTCGGGCGCGTTTGCGGCGGCGCGTCTTAGATTGACGACGGTCGCCGAACGCACCTCACCCCGCCGCTGGGCGCGGCGGGCCCGGAAAGAAAAACCGCCCGCCGACGGGTTTGAGCGGCCCCGGTACAATCGCCGCCACCCACGACGCCCGGAGTATGACATGAAGTTCGCCACGCAGGCTATTCACATCGGACAGGACGCCGACCCGACCACCGGCGCGACCGTCCCACCGATCTACGCCACCAGCACGTACACGCAGTCCTCCCCCGGCCAGCACAAGGGGTTCGAGTACTCTCGCACGCACAACCCCACGCGCAACAACCTCGAAGCGTGCCTGGCGGCTCTCGAATGCGGCGTCGCCGGGGCCTCCTTCGCTTCCGGGCTGGCCGGGACGAATGCCATCGTGGCCGCGCTGCTGCGGCCGGGCGAGTCGCTCGTCGCCTACAGCGATCTCTACGGCGGAACGTACCGCATGTTTGAGCGGGCATTCAAGCCGTGGGGGCTGGAGACGCGCTACACCGACCGCACCGACCCCGTCGTGATCGCCGGACTGATCGACAAGACCACGCGCGTCGTGTGGATCGAAACGCCGACGAATCCGATGCTGAATCTGCTCGACATTGCCGCGATCGCGAAACGCGTCCGCGAGGCGGAGAAGCGCCTCGGGCTGCCCGGCCCGAACGCGGTCGCTCCCGGAACGCCGCCGGGCCCGGGATTGCCGCCGCCGCGGCCGGAGGGGATTACGTTCGTGGTTGATAACACGTTCGCCAGCCCGGCGCTGCAGCAGCCGATTGCGCTGGGCGCTGACCTCGTGCTGCACAGCACGACCAAGTACATCGGCGGGCATTCGGACGTCGTCGGCGGCGCGGTCGTTGCCGCCCGAAGCGAGACCATGGGTCCGATCCGATTTCTTCAGAACGCGATCGGCGGCGTTTCGGGGCCGTTTGACTGCTTCCTTACGCACCGCGGTCTGAAGACGCTCGCGATCCGAATGAAGACACACTCCGAAAACGCCCTGCGGGTCGCCCGCTGGGCCGCCGAGCAGAAGGAATTCGAACGCGTGATCTACCCCGGCCTGCCCAACCACCCCAGTCATGAGCTGGCGAAGCGGCAGACGCCGGCCGGTTTCGGCGGAATCGTCACCTGCGTGCTCAAGGGAGGATTAGCCGCCGCCAGCAAGTTCATGTCGTCGACGAAGCTCTTTTCGTGTGCCGAGAGCCTGGGCGGCGTCGAGTCGCTGGTGAATCACCCGGCGATCATGACGCACGCGTCCATTCCGCGTGAAATCCGCGAGCGAATCGGCGTGGTTGACGGACTGATCCGGCTCAGCGTCGGGATTGAGGATTGTGACGACCTGATCGCCGATCTCGACGCGGCCCGAAAAGCCGTCGCCGCACTGTAAACGGCGGTGCGCAATTCCGCGCCCTCGTCGGAACGCGACGCGCAAGCGAGCGCACGGCGCGGTGGGCGCTCGCTTGCGCGTCGCGTTCTGAAATGTGGCTGCTACCTCGCGCCCTGATTCAACCGTTAGTCATCCCGCGCTGGGCGATTCCGGCTCGATCAGCACGGCCGTCCCGTAGCAGAGCACTTCCGTCGCGCCCGCGGTACGGCCGATGTCCGAGGCGTCGTAGCGCAGACCGATGACGGCATTTGCGCCCAGCGCGGCGGCGTGGTCGATGAGCAGCTCGAAGGCCTGTTGCCGCGCCTGCTCGCACATCTGCGTATACGCTCCGATCCGCCCGCCGATGATCGATTTCAGCCCACCGACGATCCCCTGCGTGATTGTTGGCGCCCGCACGATGATGCCGCGCACGACGCCCAGGTAGCGCACGATTCGATACCCCTCAAACGTGAACGTGGTCGTGACGTGAACGCTCATGGCTGACCTCCTCCCTGATTGGACTGCAAGCGTCGGAATGACACAAGCCGCCGCCGCCGATCGAAGGGGGTTGGGGGGAGTGGGGTGGGGTGGGGTGGGGCGCATCCCGATAGAAGTCGCGGTCGGCGGCGTCCTTTCCGAACCCGCCGCGCCAAGCGGCGGGTTGACGATCGTAAGCGAGTCGCGCCACACAGGCCGGGGACGTCAACCCGCCGCTTGGCGCGGCGGGTTCGGAAAGAAAAGCCGCCCTCCCGGAATAATGGGCACACCCGATGCGACGCGACACGAGCCTGCCGGTTGCGACTCGCAGCCGGCGTGCGTAAACTCAAGGTCTTCTGAGCGGAGTGACGCGAGTGAATTCACAGACTGGTTACGGTCCTGTCGCCGTGCAGATGGTCCTGGTTCTCGCGGTGGCGGCTGTGATCTTGGCGCTGACGCACCTGATCGGCCCGCGCCGCACCGGCGCGGTCAAGCAGTCCACCTACGAATCCGGCATGAATCCGGTGGGCGACACGCGGCGGCGCTTCAATGTGCGCTTCTACATCGTCGCCATGCTGTTTCTGCTGTTCGACGTCGAAATCGTGTTCTTTTATCCCTGGGCGGTGCTCTTTCCGCAGATGAACGAGACCGGCTCGACCGCGGCGGCGGCCTGGGCTCGGGGCATGGAGCAGCGCGGCTTCGGACACGCGTTCTTCCTGCTGGAGATGCTGATCTTCGTGGCGATCCTGCTGGTCGGCTACGTCTATGCCTGGCGAAAGGGCGTGTTCCGATGGGACTAGGCAAGGGCGAGAACTTCGGCTTCGACGACGGCGGCGGCTTTTCGGTGTCGCGGCTCGATCATGTCACCGACATGGTGCAGAAGCATGGCATCAACTGGATGCGCAAGCACAGCCTGTGGCCGATGCCGTTCGCGACGGCGTGCTGCGGAATCGAGCTGATGGCGACGGCGGCAAGCCGCTACGACATCTCGCGCTTCGGCTCCGAGGCGATGCGGTTTTCGCCGCGGCAGTGCGACCTGTTGATCGTCGCGGGCCGCGTCGTGATGAAGATGCTGCCGGTCTTGCAGCGGATTTACATGCAGATGACCGAGCCGAAGTGGGTTATCAGCATGGGGGCGTGCGCCTCGACCGGGGGCGTGTTCGACACGTACGCGGTGGTGCAGGGGATCGACCAGTTTGTGCCGGTGGATGTTTACGTGCCGGGCTGCCCGCCGCGGCCGGAAACGCTGCTCGAAGGGTTAATGACGATTCAGCGGATCGTGACGGAGCATGGCGTGAAGACGAGCCTGCAGCGCGGCCGGGGGCTGAAGCTGATGGCCCAGCCGCCGCGCGGCGTCGAGCTGGGACCGGGGTTGGCGGAGGCGGTGTAGCGTCGGACCTCTGCGTCCGACGGCAAGACGTAGCGTCGGACCTCCGCGTCCGACGGAGTGACGAAATGGACATTGATGCCCAAGAGTGCATACTCGCCGTCGAGTTGGGCCGAGCCCTGCCGGTCACCTACGGGCGCGGCCGCGCTCGTCGCTTGTCGACGGATCTGTATCGGGGCGATGTCTTCGTTCACTTCACGATCTGCGCCGAGGAGTCCGGTTCGCGTCCGTTCGCGGATCATGCCGTCGCTCGCATGGTGTGTAAGTCTGTCGAGCACGCCGCAGCCATGCTCGACCACCGGATCGCCGCGTACTGCCTTATGCCGGATCACATGCACTTGCTCGTCTCGGCCGGATGTTCCGGCGTTTCGGCGCTGGAACTGCTCAGGCGATTCAAGAGCTTCACAACGGCCGAGTATCGGCGGATGACGGGGGACGCGCGGCTTTGGCAGTATTCGGCCAGAGATCGCGTCATTCGCCGCGATGAACGACTTGAAGAGATTGCGGCGTACATTGCGAATAACCCGGTGCGCGCGGGGCTGGTGAGCGCGTGGATGGAGTGGCCCTATACGCGCGTGTGTGTTGGGTCGTAGATTAAGACGCCGTCGGACGCGGAGGTCCGACGCTACGCCGTCGGACGCGGAGGTCCGACGCTACGTCAGGAGAACGGCCTTGGCGACGAGCGATGCGATAGCGGCGTTGAAGGAGCGGTTTGCGGATCTGGCGCTTGAGGCCAGGCCGCTGGCCACGCGTCTGGACGGGCGCGCGTCGGACCAGCTCTACCTCCGCGTCCCGCCGCCGCGGTTGATCGACGTGATGACGTTCCTCTACAGCGATGACTGCTGCCTCTTCGAGCAGCTCACGGACGTGACGTGCGTCGACTATCTCAACTTCCCGGACGCGGAGGACCGTTTCGGCGTCACGTACAGCCTGCTGAGCCTGACGCACAATCACCGGCTGTGGGTGAAGTGTTTCGTGAACGATCCGAATCCGCAAGTTCCATCCGTGACCGGTATCTGGAAGGGAGCGGAGTGGCCGGAGCGGGAGGTTTTCGACATGTTCGGGATCGCGTTCACCGGCCACCCGGACCTGCGCCGCATTCTGATGCCGAAGAATTTCAAGGACTATCCGTTGCGGAAGGACTATCCGCTGCGCGGCAAGGGGGAGCGCGAGGCGTTTGAGGTGATTACGAGAGAGAGCGCCTAGGGCGGCAACTGTGATTCGCGCGGCTGACTTCGTGTGGGTCGACTGGAACCTGAACAAGATCGACGCGCATGGCCTGTCGATTTCCGAAGTGGAGTTTGCGTGGCGATATCGCTTCGGCGACGAGCCCGATGAACATCCGATACGCGGCCAGTTTTTTCGTAGTTATGGGCCATGCCCGAGCGGTCGGGTGATTAGAATCATCTGGAGATGGAACTCGGACGCCGTGGCAGACCGCGTGTTCGTCTTGAGCGCCCACGGCAACTGGAGTGTTCGATGAACGAGGCAGACCGCCCGCCAAAACCTGATCCACGGTGCACGTGGGATGAACGCCATGCCGTGTGGGTCTGGCCCGATGATCGTACGCCCGAGCAAAAATCGGCGGATGATGAAATCGCGCACGAGGCCGAGACGCGCGACTGGGAGCTTGAGGAATTCCTTGAGCGACACTCTGAAGTTCCCAAGCCCTGAACACCCTGGCGGAGCGACTGCAACATGGCACTGATGGGCGGCATCGACTACGACATCCAGCCCCGCCGGCTGATCCCTGTCGAAGAAGGCCACGGCGAAGAGCGCTGGGTTCTGAATTTCGGCCCGCAGCACCCGGCCACGCACACGACGCTGCGGCTCGTGCTCGAGTGCGAGGGCGAGACGGTCGTCGGCTGCACGCCGGACATCGGTTTCCTGCACAGCGGCTTCGAGAAACTGGGTGAGCATCACAATTTCAACCAGTACGTGGTCGTCACCGACCGCATGAATTACCTCTCGCCGATGGCCAACAACATCGCCTGGCACGCGGCCTGCGAGAAGCTCTTCGGCATCGAGCTGACGCCGCGCTGCAAGGCGATTCGCACGATTTGTGCCGAGTTGGCGCGGATTCAGGATCACCTGTTGTGCGTCGGGGCGGCGGCGCTGGACCTGGGCGGAATCACGGCGTTCTTCTTCGGCTTCAACGAGCGCGAGTTCATTTACGACCTGTTCGAGGAAATCTGCGGGGCGCGCTTCACGGTCAGCTACACGCGCGTCGGCGGCTTGGCGCAGGACATCCCGCCGGGCTGGACCGACAAGGTGCTGAATTTTGTGCAGAAGCGCATTCCGCCGGCGCTGCACGACATTGAAGAGCTCTGCCTGCGCAACCGCATCTTCATCGAGCGCACCAAGGGCATCGGCGTCCTTTCGCGCGACGAAGCCATCGCCTGGTCGATCACCGGGCCGCTGGCCCGCTCGGCTGGCGTGAAGCGCGACCTGCGCAAGGATGAGCCCTATCTCTGCTACGCCGACAACTGGGACGGCAAGGGCGCCGCCGCCGTGCAGTTCAAGGTGCCGATCATGACCGGCGGGGACGTGTTCTGCCGCTTCATGGTCCGCATCGAGGAAATCCGGCAGGCGTGCTCGATCATTGAGCAGGTGGTGAAGATGCTGCCGGCGGGGCCGGTCAATGTGATGTACGACGAGAAGGCGACGCTGCCGGACAAGCGCGAGCTGTTCTTCTCGATCGAGGGGCTGATCGCGCACTTTGAAAAGGTGATGACCAACCGCGGGCTGAAGCCGCCGGTCGGCGAGGCGTACGCCGCGAATGAGACAGCCAACGGCGAACTGGGTTTCTACCTGGCCAGCGACGGCGGAAACAGCGCCTACCGCGCCCGCTGCCGTCCGCCGAGCTTCATCAACTACCAGGTGTTTCCGCACTTGATTTGCGGGCATCAGATCAGCGACGTGGTGGCGGTGCTGGGGAGTTTGAACATCATTGCGGCGGAATTGGACAGGTAGTAGCGAATGTCGAGTAGCGAGTAGCGAGTGAAGATGCCGGTCGAACTTGAGCCGAGCTTTGAGAAGGCGTTCATGGCTGTCGAGCGCGTCGAGAAGTTGTTGAGACGGACGACCGAAGCCCTGAATGCCGCGAAAGTGCCTTACGCCGTCGTAGGGGGAAATGCCGTTGCGGCGTGGGTGGCGAGCGTTGATTCCGGCGCGGTGAGAAACACGAAGGACGTCGATATTCTCCTTCGGCGCGCCGACCTGGATGCGGCGACTTCGGCGCTGGCCGCCGTCGATCTTGTTCGCGACGAGGCGATGGGCATCACCGTGTTTCTGACGCGGGACGACCCGCGGCCGAGCCAGGGAGTTCATGTTCTCTTCGCGGAGGAGCCGGTCGGCGCGAAAGACCCCGCGCGGCTGCCGGGGTTGTCCGGCGCCGTGATGTCCGACGGCGGATATTGGGTGATCGACCTGCCGTCGCTGGTGGAAATGAAGCTGCGGGCGTTTCGTTCGCGCGATCAGACGCACTTGATCGACATGATGACTTTGAAGTTGATAGAGGCCGGTTCGAAGGCACAGATGCCGATTGAGCTTCACGCCCGTTTTCAGCAAGTGTGGGAGCAGTACGAGCGGGAAACCGGCGGCGAGCGGAATTCCTGACGCTGAGGACGGCGACGATGACAACGTCCGTGCGCGAGTTCGCGGCAAACCGCGGCAGGCTTCAGAACGCGAAGCGCAAGCGAGCGCCTGTCGCGGGTTGCGCTCGCTTGCGCTTCGCATTCTGACATGCGGCGGAACTTCGAGTAAGGTGGTAGTGTACGGTGAGCCGCGCAAAACTCACTGCCGGGAAGAAAGCGTGGCTGACGCGCCTCAAGCGCAGCGGCGCGCTGGTCGTGCAGCATCTTGAGGGGATATCGCGAACCACGCTCGAAGAATGCCAGAAGGTGATTCGCGATTACGTTCGCGGGCGCAATGGCGTCTACGCGCTCTATTCCGGCAGGAAGCTCTACTATGTAGGGTTGGCGTCAAATCTCCGCACCCGGCTCAAGGGACACCTGAGCAACCGGCACGGCGAGTCCTGGGACCGATTCAGCGTATATCTGACCGACGGTGAATCGCACTTGCGCGAACTGGAATCGCTCGTACTGCGCATCGTGCGGCCGCCGGGGAACACGCAGATCGGGCATTTCGCCCAGTCGGAGAATCTTGCGAAGAAGCTGGGGCGCGACCTTCGGCGGCAGTGGGCCCAGCGGTATCGTGAGTTGATGGGTGAGCTAGAGGAAGAACCGAGTTCGGCGCCGCGCGGTCAGACTCCGAAAAACTCTCGGCGCATTCGAGTTGGTCAGGTCCGATTTGACCGAAATCGGGCGGCGCTTGCCAAGTACGTCCGTCTGCCGGCGGCTTTACGCGGAGAGTTCAAGGGACGAATATACGAGGCTCGGGCGCGGCGCGACGGTCGCCTGCGCTGCTGTGGCAGCCTGCACGAGACGCTCTCTGGTGCTGCTCTTGCAATCTGCAAGCGCCCGGTGAACGGCTGGTCGTTCTGGACGGTCAAGAACAGTCGCGGCGAATACGTGCGGTTGACGACGCTCATGCACAGCCGGCGGCGGCTTGACTAGCGACGCCCATCAGAACCCCGCACGGGAGTGCGGGGCCCGGCTAGCCGGCCGCTTCCGCGGCGGGTTCTGATCGCCGCAACCTACCAACGGGCCAATTGGAGACGACGTTTGAGCTGGACATCAATCGACCGCAAGACCATCGCCGACGAAAAGCTCGGCCCCGGCCTCAGCGAGGCGGCGAAAGAGAAGATCCGCGGCTTTTTCCCGCGCTATCCGAGCAAGCGGGCCGTGACGATTCCTGCGCTGCACATCGCGCAGGACGAGATCGGCTACGTCTCGCTGCGCGCGATGCGCGACATCGCCGGGCTGCTGGAGCTTTCGCCGTCGCAGGTGATGGACGTCGTCACCTTCTATACGCACTTCTGGACGCACCCGAAGGGCAAAAAAGTCATCACCGTCTGCCGCTCGCTCACGTGCGAGCTGCTCGGCGGGCGGCAGCTTCTGGACGAGCTGAAAAAGAAGCTCGGCGTCGACGAGCACGGCACGACCGCCGACGGGCGTTACTCGCTCGTTACGGAAGAGTGCCTGGCGGCCTGCGACCACGCCCCGTGCATGATGGTCAACGAGAAGATGCACAAGTGCGTAAGGCTGAACCAGCTCGATGCGATCCTGAACGACGCGAACAACGACAAGCTCGAAATGCCGCGGAGCGAGCTTTATGACGCGCCGCGCGCCTGACGCGCCTGGCGCGGCGTCCCGTAGCGGCCGACCTCCGAGTCGGCCGGTGCAGGCGCGAAACATCCCGTAGCGGTCGACCTCCGAGTCGGCCGGCTGCGCGGAGGCCCAGAGCCGCATGCTAGACGACGCCAACAATCTCGATCGACTTGCCACTTGGGGGCGTAGCCGCGCGGTTCGACTTCACGCGGACGCCTACTCGGGCGTCGCACCGATTCATCTGACGATCTGCGCCGCCGATGGCCGGCCGTTCGAAGACGCCGCCCTCGCACAAACGGTTTGCACGGCGTTCGAGCGCGTCGCCGCCGCCGGCGAACTCGAACTTTCGGCGTACTGCCTGATGCCGGATCACCTGCACGTGCTGATCCGCCCGATGTCGGGTTTCGGAATCGACGAGTTTCTTCGGCGAATGAAGAGTTACACGACGCGCTGGCACCAACGCGCGACGGGCCGCCCCGTACTCTGGCAGCGATCCGCGCGGGATCGAGTGTTGCGGGCGAACGAAAGGCTGGCGACCGTTGTGGCGTATATCGCGAACAACCCGGTTCGCGCCGGACTCGTTTCCGCGTGGACGCAGTGGCCGTATACTCGCGTGTATTGTGAGATTTGACGCCGTTGGGCGGGTGGCGGCGCGCGGATCGGATTCGCGCGACAGAACGTCCGTGCCGGTCGGCGGCCGACTCGGAGGTCGGCCGCTACGGTCGGCCGCTACGTGAAACCGTCGGAACTACCATATGCCGTTTGAAAAAACTCTGCTTCGAAACGTCGGCACGTCGCGCAGCGCCGCGCTGGACGTCTACAAGTCCCGCGGCGGATATGAAGGCGCGGCCAAAGCCCTGAAGCTGAAGCCCGACGAGCTGGTCGAGCTGGTCAAGAAGTGCAACCTGCGTGGCCGCGGCGGGGCGGGGTTTCCGGCGGGCGTGAAGTGGAGCTTCCTGCCGCCCAATCGCGAGATCACGTATCTCTGCGTAAATGCGGATGAGTCGGAGCCGCCCACGTTCTGCAACCGCGTCATCATGGAGCACGATCCGCACGTCCTGCTCGAAGGCACGCTGATCGCGGGCTATGCCACGCGCACGACCACGGCGTACATCTACATGCGCGGCGAGTTCACCGAGCAGTTCCACGTGATGCAGAAGGCGCTGGACGAAGCCTACGCCGCCGGCCTCTTCGGCAAGAACATCCTGGGCACGGGTTTCTCGATGGATTGCTATATCCACCGCGGGGCCGGCGCGTACGTCTGCGGCGAAGAAACCGGCCTGATCGAAAGCCTCGAAGGCAAGCGCGGCTGGCCGCGGATCAAGCCGCCGTTCCCGGCCATCGAGGGCGTTTTCCGCAAGCCGACGGTCGTAAACAACGTCGAGACGCTAGCCTGCCTGCCCTACATCCTGACGCGCGGCGTCGAATGGTGGAACGGCATCGGCCCGGATCATTCGCGCGGGCCCAAGCTCTTCTGCGTCAGCGGCCCGGTCAACCGGCCCGGCGTCTACGAAGCGCCGATGAACATCACCGTTCGCGACATGATCTACAGCCCGGAGTTCGGCGGTGGGATGGTCGGCGGCAAGAAGGTCAAGGCCGTCTTCCCCGGCGGTCTGTCGATGGGCGTGCTGCGCGGCGACCTGTTCCCGAAAAACCCGGACGGCAAGATCGACCTCAAGAAGGACTACGACGAGCTGGACTGCATGCTCGACTTCGAGGACGTGAAGAAATACGACCTGCTCGGCCTTGGCACGGCGGCGCTGGTCGTCGTCAATGAAGACAGCGACATGCGCGACGTGCTGGTCAATATCTCGCGCTTCTACGCGCACGAATCCTGCGGCCAGTGCACGCAGTGCCGCGAGGGCACGTCGTGGATGTTCAAGATCGCCAAGCGCCTGCAGGCCGGCGCGGGCCGCGTGCTCGATTTCGACCTGATGGAAGAAGTCACGAAGAACATGGGCATGATGCCCGGCATGAGCATCTGCGGCCTGCCCGACGGGGCGGCGTGGCCGATTCGCACGGTCGTCCAGAAATTCCGCCGCGAGTTCGAAGCCCACATCGCCGCGCAGAAGCCCGACGCGGCGCTGCACCGCGCGCGCGAGGTAAATCCGGCGGTGTACGATTTGCCGGTGCTTCAGGGCCGGGCGGCCTACGCGACGGCCGGCTCGTTTATGCCGATCGACACGCTGTAGGCTGGGCCGTGCCCACCAGTGGCGCGATTGCGTCGAGCGAGCACAACATGTCTGACATCGACCCGTCTCAACCAGCCAACCGCGCGCCCGACGATGCCGAGTGGACCCCGGCGGCCGGCATCCGCCGCGGCGTTGTGCATGGGCTGATCGCGGCGACGCTACTTGCGGCGGCGACGATGGCGCTTGCCTATTTCGTCCCGCTGCTCGTGCTGCGGGGGACGCTTCGCTCGGCGCTGGCGTTCCTGATCGCTTTCGTGCTCTTTTCCGTGGTACAGCGGGCCGCCGGGTTTGTCGGCTGGCCATGCACGCTGATTGTCGTTGCGTATTCGACGCTGGTGCTGTTTTCGCATCACCTTGTCTTCGCCGTCCGCGGCGTACAGCTGTCGCAGGGCGTGGCGAGCGGCGCCGGCTGGCTGGCATGGCCGACGCTGCTGATTGTGAACACCATCCCCATGATCTTCGTCGCGTTCTGCGCGATGATCTGTCACCACGGGGGGTTCGGCTTCTGGGATCTCGTTGAGAAGCTTGGCCGGCGACGGAGCCTCTGAACGCGCTAAACAGCACAGCCGTGGTAGGGTGGGCACCGCCCACCGACCGTAGGGTGGGCCGTGCCCGCCATTTGTCCCACACCGGCGCGGGTGGATAATGGTGGGCATGGCCCACCCTACTAGAGCTTCGCGCGTGATCCGCGGTCTCATCGCCGCGTCGCTGCTTGCGGCGGCCACGCTCGCGACGCTTTGCTTCCACCTCGAAATTCCGCTCGGAGATCAGCGGTGGTTGTTCGTACTTCCGACGATCATCGTCGAAGCGTGCGTAGCCGAGACCCTTGTCGCAGTTACCACCGCGGCTGCACTGCGCGTGCTTCTGTGGACTCTTACCGTGGCGACTGTTCCGTTGCTCCTGGGAGCGTGGTCCTGCTACGAGGCGATGTACGGCCAATTCCCGGCGCGCGTGGACAATACGCCGGACTACCGCAGCCTGGGCGCAGGGATAATCGGTTGTGGTCTCATCGCAATTGGTGCCTGGTGCGGCGCGCTGACCGCGCTGGTTGCGAGTCTTTTCGCGCATATCAACGCCATGTCCGCCGATCGAGTGGAACGAGGGTGACAATCTCCTCCCGAACCCCCGACGGCCACCCCGCGCGCTGCACGGTCTGCGGCGCCCAGACGCTGATCGACCCGTCCGAGCCGCATGGCGACGCGCCCTGTCCGGCGTGCGGGGCGCTGATTTGGCCGCTTCCCGGCGGCGGCGGGACGTGGCTCCTGCCGGCCGGCACGGTCGATGCCGAAAAACGCGCGAAACTGGCGGAGCTGATCGCGGCGCTCGCGGTGGATAACGCCGACTCGCTGGATCGCGTCGAGTGTCTGATGCAGATCGAAGACTTGCTCGACCTCGAAATCCCCGACGAGGCGGCCGAAACGATGCAGAGCGTCGATGAGATGATTGCGTGGATTCTGAGACGATTCGAGCCGCGCGATGGTGATGAGCTTCCGTAGGGTCCGCTGTGCGGACCAAATTGCGCGGGCGGCGAATGGTCCGCACAGCGGACCCTACGCGGTTGTTTTGTTGTCAGACCGCCGCCCGGCCTTCGCCCAGCAGCCGCAGCCCGTTCAGCACCGCCAGCACCGTGCTTCCTTCATGACAGACGACGGCGACCGGCAGCCAGAGCATGCCCGCGAGCGACATCGCGATCAGCACGCCGATCATCCCGAACGCCAGCAGCAAACTCTGGGCGATGATTCGCCGGCAGCGGCGCGCGAGCAGCACCGCCTCCGCCAGCGTCCGCAGGTCGTCGCGCATCAGGACGACGTCGGCGGTTTCGAGCGCCACGTCGCTGCCGGCGGCGCCCATCGCGATGCCGACCGTCGCCGCCGCCAGGGCCGGCGCATCGTTGACGCCGTCGCCGACCATCGCCACGCCGCCGTGGCGGGCCAGTTCGCGAATGCGTTCGACCTTCTGCTCGGGCAGCAGGCCCGCGTGCAGCGCGTCGATCCGCAGCGCATCGACGACGCGCGCCGCCGGGCCGGCGTGATCGCCCGTGAGCAGCGCGAAACGCCGCACGCCGGCGCGCCGCAGGTCATCGAGCGCTTCGGCCGCGTGCGGCCGGACTTCGTCGCGCAGCGTCAGGACGCCGCGCGCGCCGCTTTCCTGAACCAGGTACACCGCCGTGTCGCTGTCCGCGGCGCCGGCGAGGCCGCGCAGGTCGTCGATCGCGACGGCGTCGCGCTCGAAGAGCGCCGCACTTCCCGCGCGCGTACGGCGCGCGCCGACCGTGGCGGAAATGCCCAGCCCGGGTTCGCGTGTGAATTCATCCACAGGCGCGAGCGTCAGGCCGCGTCGCCGCGCTTCGACGACGATCGCTTTGGCCAACGGGTGTTCGCTGAACTGCTCCAGTGACGCCGCCAGTGCCAGCAGGTTGTCTTCGCTGACGCCGTCCGTCGAGACGATTCGCCGCAGCGTCGGCCGGCCCAGCGTGAGCGTGCCGGTCTTGTCGAACGCGATGGTCTCAACCGTGGCCAGGTGCTCGATGTGCGCGCCGCCCTTGAAAAGCACGCCATGCCGAGCCCCGCGCGTCACCGCCGCCAGCACCGCCACCGGCGAAGCCAGCATCACGGCGCACGGCGACGCCCCCACCAGCAGCACCATGCCGTTCATCATCGCCCGGCCGAAGTCGCCGGTCATCGCGTACCAGCCGACAATCGCGGCGGCGGAGATGAGCAGCACGCCGAGGACGTAGGGAGTCTGCCATTGCTCGATCAGCCGCTGGCCGCGGGCCTTGCGTTCCTGGGCCTGCTCGACCAGCGCGACGATGCGGGCCAGCGTCGAGTCAGCCGCGGGCCGCGTCATGCGCACGAGCAGCGTGCCGTCGGCGTTGATCGTGCCTGCGAAGATTGGGTCGCCGGGCTGTTTGTCGACCGGGACGGACTCGCCGGTGACGATCGACTGATCCGCGGCGCTGCGTCCTTCAAGGACTTCGCCGTCGATCGGAAAGCGCTCGCCGGGCCGAACGCGAACCGCGTCACCGACGCGCAGCGCCTCCAGCGCGACGCGCTCTTCGCGGCCGTCACGCACGACGCACGCCGTCGGCGGGCGCAGGTCGACCAGGCCGGCGATGCTGCGCCGTGTGCGTTCGATCGCGTAGCGCTCCAGGCCGTCGCTCAGTGAAAAGAGAAACAGCAGCACCGCGCCGTCCCCCCAGCGGCCCATGAACGCGGACACGACCGCCGCCAGGATCATGAGCGCGTTGATGTCGGGTTTTCGGGCGAGCACGGCCTCAATCGCGCCGATGGTCGCCCGCGTTCCGCCGCACACGTATGACGCCGCAACCAGCACCCAAGCGGGTGATTCATATCCCAACCACATCAGTCCGGCGGCGGCCAGCGCGAAAAGTGCACAACACGCGCTGGCAGCCAGGCGGGAATTTGGCCCAGCGTCTGGGGAAAAAAGCCACATATGCAGAAGCTCGGAACGGAAAGACAGCGATTTCTGCGGCACGTTCACGGCACTGCTATTCATAACATGACTCGTGCGTTTTCAACTGGCAAGTCGCGCGCCGCGCACCGTGGAATTTTCCGGGTGGACCGGGCATCTTGCGTCATCTTGTCCGTTCCTAAAGACCGCGGAGACGGGCGAGACGCCCGTCCCACGCAAATGTGTCTTCCCGGCTTCCACGGCCCCTTCACACCTTCAACTCGGAATGGGGGGTTGATCCGCCGATCCCCGTGGTATACTCAGTTCGTTGGGCCGTCGGCCCGGGCCTGTCTGCACTGTTCGGCCGCCATTGCCGCCATTCGGAAGAACCGTCATGAGGCATCGGCTGCGCGCGTTCACGCTGATTGAGCTGCTCGTCGTGGTGGGGATTATCGGTGTTTTGATCGCGGTTCTGCTGCCCGCGCTCAAGGGCGCTCGTGAACAAGGCCGCCGCAGCAAATGCGCTTCCAACCTGCATCAGATCGGCGTCGCGTGGAACGCCTACTTTCATGACGAGGCGCAGGCGTTTCCATCGGCGACCAACCTGAACCCGCACCTGTCCTACGGCGGGAAGGTGCAGGTCTACGCCATCCCCGGCCTGAACGGCCAATCCAGCTACATGAACCCGCGGCCACTCAACCGCTTCATCGGCCACGACCCGAGCGGCAACCGCGTGGCCGAGGTGTTCCGCTGCCCGTCGGACAACGGCGCGCCGAACCTGGTCGACCCGCTCTCGCCGGGCTTCAGGCTCGGCATCCGCATCTACGACTACTACGGCAACAGTTATCCGCTCAACACGTACACGATGGGAATGGGCTTCGACGACCTGAAGCAGATGTTCAGCGAGGAGTACGCGCGGTTTCGCAACGAGCAGGCGGTCGCAGGAATCCGCCGCATGCCGCCCCTGCGACCTTCCGACGTTCGCGTTCCGCAGGCGCTCTTCGTCCTGGCCGGCGACTACTCGCATTTCTACGCGGTCGGCCGGTTCGGGCGGCAGGCGGCCTGGCATTCGCCGGATGGCTTTTCGATGAACCTGCTGTTTCTCGACGGGCACGCGGCGTTTACGAAGATCCCGCAGGTCGCCAATGACAACGGGCAGGTTTTCGGTCTCTCCCAGACTTCACGATTCAGCTTCCCGCCGCGCTGGCTGGAACCGGACGACGACGACTAAGCGGTTCGGGCCGGTGGGCGCTTTGAGTCCAGTTCCGCAGAACCACTCCGTCCCGCGCGTCGTAGTTTGGGGAGTGCGGGCGTCTTGCCCGCGCGGGCCGGCCAAGGGCCCGCAGCCCAGGCTCGCCTTGCAGGTCTCCCGGCCGAGGCCTATTCTTAATCCTGGCGGTGCGCGGCGTTGTCCGTCCCGTCAATCGTGAGATCGGAGGTTTCCATGAGCGGTTGGTACGCAAGCGAAAACTACGACCCGGACCCGAACCTCAAGATCTGGATCAGCGGCAAGCTGGTCAACGCCGACCAGGCCCAGGTGAACGTCTTCGACCACGGCCTGCTCTACGGCGACGGCATTTTTGAGGGCATCCGCAGCTACAACGGCCGCATCTTCGAGCGCCACGCCCACCTGCGCCGCTTCTTCGACTCGGCCAAGGCGATCGGGTTGAAATTGCCCTACGCGTACGAGGAAATCGACCGGGCCATGGACGAGACCCTGGCCGCCAACGGCTACCTGCGGCCCGATAAGGACGCCTACATCCGCATGGTCTGCACGCGCGGCGTCGGCGTGCTGGGCATTTCACCCAAGCGCACCTGGAAGCCGACGCTCTACATCATCACCTCGACGATCCGCATGTATCCGCCGGAGATGTACGAGAACGGCATGCCGGTCATCGTCAGCTCGGTGACGCGCAACCACAGCAACGCCATGCCGCCGCGGGTGAAGTCGCTGAACTACCTGAACAACATCCTGGCCAAGATCGAGGCGCATGACGCGAACGTGTCTGAGGCGATCATGCTGAACGCGCAGGGTTACGTGGCCGAGGCGACCGGCGACAACATCTTCATCGTCCGGAACGGCCAGCTTCAGACGCCGCCGACGTCGGCCGGCATTCTGGAGGGCGTCACGCGCGCGACGATTATCCGCCTGGCGCGCGAGATGGGAACGGAAGTGGTCGAGAAGGACCTTGTTCGCACGGACCTGTACTGCGCCGACGAGTGCTTCCTGACCGGCACCGGCGCCGAAGTTATCCCGGTGCGCGAGATCGACCGCCGCCCGGTCGGCAGCGGTAACGTCGGCCCGGTGACGCGTGAGCTGATGGCGTCCTACAAGCAACTGGTGCGGAACGGCCCGGCGGAATCGCTGGCCGAAGCCCCGCGCGTGCCGGCGACCGCCGCGACGTAGAATTCCGAGGACAAAGGCCGAATGCTGAATGCTGAATGCTGAATGCTGAAGGCTGAAAGCAGAAAGCAGAAAGCAGAAAGCAGAAAGCAGAAAGCTGATCGCCAGACAAGAGCAGCCGGCGCGGCGCAGATCGATGACCTGCGTCGCGCTGGCTTGTGCATTTGGGTGGGACGGGCGTCTCGCCCGTCCGCGCGTCGCCGCGACGCGCGCGTGAGTCTTGCACCGCGACCGGCGGGAGTTGCACCCGCGCCATGAGATAGACAGTCTCACGCCCTGCTGCGTGAGCTACGGCCGCACTCGCTGGAGTCGGATTCGAACCGACACTGGCCGGTTTCTGAGACCGGCGCCTCTGCCACATTGGGCTACCCAGCGGAATCGTCAGCGGCGGCCCGGCCCGCGGTGCAAGTCCACAATAGACTTGCATTGCCACGACCTCGGCACACAGGCCGCCGCTGCACCCTCGCAGATCAACGCAGTCAAGACGCGGTTCCATCCTGCCGAGCCGCGACCGTAAGGGAGCGGTTCCTAACGGCGACGGCCTCCGCACGCAGTAACCGCTCCCTTACGGTCGCGGCTCGGATTGCATTCACTTCTGACTTCCAACTTCCAACTCCGCACATCAGGCGGAGGCGATGCAACCGCTGTGCTGCCGCGTCGCCGGCGGGAGCCGCTTGAGCTGCGGGAGCCTCCGGAACTCAGTGGGCGCTCACGCCCCCCCGAACGTGAGGCGCACCGGTTTCACGTCGCTTCCCGCAGCGGTATCCGCGTCTCGCAGGGCCGGCGCCGCGCGCCGCGCTTCGAACCGGCGACCGGCACGTTGGCGTGCAGGCAACCGATTCGTCGCGCGGCGGCATTGCAGATGCACCCACCTCCTTTCCTGCGTCTTTGCTCTGGCGTCTCGCCAGATGGGGGATTCGAACCCGGCTCTTTCGAGCCTGCCTTGGTTGTCGAGCGGGATTTGAACCCGCAACATTCAGTTTAAACCCTGATGCTCGTTCCATTGAGCTACCGACTGTGGTCAAACCGTATTGTCTCGATGCTGCTACCGGAACACGCCTGGACAAAGCACACGATGCCGCCCGGCGAGCCGCCAGCCGAATCGGTTAAACCCTGTACATCAGTCACGCCGCTGCCCGCGGCCTCAGCCAGTCCTTACGCGGCGCACTCATTGCGGAGTGCGCTCGGCGCGCACACTGTCCGAACCCGCCGCGCCAAGCGGCTGGGTGACGCACCGTTCGAACCGAGCGCCGCGCGTATCCAGAGCGTCAACCCGTCGCTTGGCGCGACGGGTTCGGACAGACGTCCGCGCATGGTGCTCACGCGGTAGCGGCAGCCGCGATGCCCGGGGGAAACAAAAAAGCCCCGGAGACGCGGGTCTCCGGGGCTTATCGCCACTTGAAGTGGTTTACGCCGTCATCCCGGAGAACCTCGCTGCACGGCGCCATTGCCCGGCCGATCACTCAGGACGCCGATGGCGTCGCAAGCGGCTGCGCCGGATAGCAGTGCAAGCGCATACGATTCGAACGCTTGCGCGGGCCCGACAAATCGGACGCCGCACATTGTCCGCATCGAATCGCGCTTCTTGTGATTGACTACGGTTCTCACACAGAACTCCGGATCATCAACAGACGCCCGAACGCCGGACATCGAATCCTGCCCACATTCAGCCAATCAGCCGCCGAGGCAACATGCCCCCTCACTGGACAGGTCATAGAAATGTACAACAGAAATGGCGAAAGTCAAGGGAAAGTCAACAAAAACTGTGCAGCGCGTTCGCCCCCTTTGTAGCGGCCGGCCTCCGTGCCGGCCGTGGTGTGACGGAAACGGCTTCCGCCTTCCACGGCCGGCTCGGAGGCCGGCCGCTACCGGGCGACGGCCGGCACGGGGGCCGGCCGCTACCGGGCGACGGCCGGCTCGGGGGCCGGCCGGCACCGGACCGCGTCCGCCGAGCGCCGTCGGACGCGGAGGTCCGACGCTACGAAGTCGGGTTGTCACCCCTTAATGACGCCGATCGGTTTCAAGCGGGCGACCTTCTTGCTCACCTGCGCCTCATGCAGCACATCCACCACGGCGCACACGTCCTTGTATGCATCGGGCTGCTCTTCTTCGAGGCCGGTGCGGCCGCGGGCGCGGGCGTAGACGCCCTTCGCCAGAAGTTCCTTATGGATGTTGCGGCCGGCGCTGGCACGAATCGCGGCGCTGCGCGACATCTGCCGCCCCGCGCCGTGGCACGACGAGCCGAACGTATGCTCCATCGACCCGGGCAGCCCGACCAGAATGTAGCTGTGCCGTCCCATGTCGCCGGGCACCAGCACCGGCTGACCGATGGCGCGGTAACGCTCCGGCAACTCCGGATGACCCGCCGGGAAGGCCCGCGTCGCCCCCTTGCGGTGTACGCACAATTCGCGCGGCTCGCCGTCAACGTCGTACGTCTCCATCTTGGCGATGTTGTGCGCCACGTCATACAGCAGCGTCATCCCGAGCCGCTCGGCCGACTGGCCGAAGACCTTGGCGAACACCTCGCGCGCCAGGTGCGTCATGATCTGCCGGTTGCACCACGCGAAATTCGCCGCCGCCCGCATGGCGCCGAGATACTTCTGACCCTCCGGTGAGTGCACCGGCGCGCAGACAAGCTGCCGGTCAGGCAGTTCGATGCCATACTTGGTCGGCGTATCGCGCAGGTCTTTCAACGCGTCTTCGCACACCTGGTAGCCCAGCCCGCGCGAGCCGGAGTGAATCAGAACCGTGATCTGTCCATCATGCAGCCCGAGCGCCGCCGCCGCCGTGGGATCATCGACGTGGTCGATGTACTGCACTTCCATGAAATGATTGCCGCTGCCGAGCGTGCCGCACTGGTCGTGGCCGCGCTCGGTGGCGCGGTCGGAGACGAGCTCCGGCCTCGCGCCTTCGATGCACCCTCCGGCCTCGGTCACTTCGATGTCGCTTTCCCAGCCAAAGCCGCGCTCGATGACGTAGGGCGAGCCTTCGCGCAGCAGGCTCATCATCTCCTTCTTCGTGAACTTGATGCGCCCGCCGTGGCCCACGCCGGTGGGCACGGCGTCAAACAGCGCGTCGATGAGCGTGTTCAGCCGCGGCTTCACGTCCGGCAGATTCAGATTGGTGCGGATGAGCCGCACGCCGCAGTTGATGTCGTAGCCCACGCCGCCGGGGCTGATGACGCCCCCCTGGAGCGGGTCGGTGGCGCACACTCCGCCGATGCAGAATCCGTAGCCCCAGTGAATGTCGGGCATGGCCAGCGAGTATTTCACGATGCCGGGCAGGCAGGCGACGTTGGCGACCTGGTCGGGCGATTTGTCGCCGCGGATGGCGCCGATGAGCGCGTCGTTTGAGTAGATGATGCCGTCGACGCGCATGAAGGGTTTGTAGCTGCGCGGAATCCGCCAGCGGGTGGCGTCGAGGCGCTCCAGCGGGCCGGAGAAAGCGTCGGGCATAGAATGACGAGTATCGAGTAGCGAGTAGCGAGTTGCAAGCAAGGCCGAAGGGCGCGGGCGAAGAGGAGCGCGCGCCTCGGTCCGCACAGCGGACCCTACGTCTACGTCGTCTATTCACGCGCGGCGCTACGGCACGCGGTCGAGCGCGCGCACCGATGCAAACGGCACGAACCCCCGCCGCCCGGCCTGATCGAAAAACGTCGCGATCTGGGCCGGTTGCGTCAGGTACTCGATCGACAGCACCAGCAATCCCGCCGCGCGAAAGTCGTCCAGCGACGACAGGATGTCCTCCTGCGGATTCGGCGGGTTGTCCTCGTCCGCGTCGCCGAAGTAGAACGCATCCTCCGCGCCGATCCCGTTGATCGCCGCAAAGTACTCAGCACGCCGGGCGGCGGCGTATGCCGCGCGCGTCTGGCCGGCGGGAATTTCGCCCGGCGCGAAGGCGTCGACGTCGACGATGTTCGCGCCGTTCTGCGGAAACACCAGGAAATCGGACTTGCCGCGCGTCTGCCGTGCGTGTCGGCCGATGGCGAGAACGAAGTCGATCATGTCCGACGCCGCCGTCGGCCGCTCGCCGCTGCCATTCGGGCCGAAATACTCGAAGGCGTCGATGATATCGAGGTACACGCCGTCGAAGCCGGCGTCGATGATGCGATCCAGGTAGCTCTTCGCGTCGCCGATGATCGCGTGGCCGCCCGCGTTTTCGATGATGATCTGCTGCCACTCCGCATCCCAGTAGCGGACTTTCAAATTGTCGGGAAAGGCCGGGTTCGGCTCGGCCAGGAAGGGCGGCGCGGCGTCGGTCAGCGTGAACGGGCCCTCCGGCGAGACGGATGGATCGGGCGTCAGCCAGGCGTTGTCGAAATAGAACCGCACCGTCTCGGCTTCGCCGATGCTCATGTAGGCCAGAACCACCTTGCCGGCCGGCCCGCTGTCGCGCAGTGCGGCGATCTGGTCCGGGTTGAAAGCGGCGCCGTCCGACCCGTCGGCGGAGTAGTCAATCACAAGCAGATCTGCGTCCGCGGCGCGCAGCGGCGCCAGCTCGAGCTGCGGGTCGCCTTGAAGCTGGTAGACAATCGAATGCACGCCGCGAAGCGACTCCGTCCTGATCAGGGCGTCGTCGCTGCCGCCGCTGTTGTCGTTGCCGTTCGTGTTTGAATTGGCGTTGTCCGGTGGCGGTGGTTCAGTGATGGGCGGACAGCCAACCAGCGCCACGAGCGTGAGCGCCGTCGGGAAAATTCCGTGAAGCCGGATGCGCATGTGAGGTCTCCGACAGACGTGTGGCGCGCATCGTAAGGTGTTGCCGACATTTTTGGCAGACGCCGCTCGCGGGCTGTTTTTCCGAACCCGCCGCGCCAAGCGGCGGGGTGACAATCGCCGGCAAACGGCGGCACACAATCCGGAACGTCAACCCGCCGCTTGGCGCGGCGGGTTCGGACAGACAGGCTCCGTCGTAGCCGAAAGGAAGTTACCGGAGGCAGCCCGCGCCCGCGGCTGCCCGCGTGCGAATACAATCGCCGGCCGCATGAACCCGGTTCACCACGTCGTCATCGTCGGCGGCGGCTTCGGCGGGCTGTACGCAGCGCGCTCCCTGCGGCACGCGCCGGTTCGCATCACGCTGATCGACCGCCGCAATTTTCACCTGTTTCAGCCGCTGCTGTATCAGGTCGCCACGGGCGGGTTGTCGCCGGCGAACATCGCCGCCCCGCTGCGCCGCATTCTCCGTCGCCAGAGAAACGCGCAGGTGCTTCTGGGCGAAGTGACCGGCTTTGACGTGGTCGCCCGCCGCGTGCTGCTGGCCGATGGCGAGGTGGGTTACGACTCGCTGATCGTCGCGGCGGGGGCCAGCCACAACTATTTCGGGAACGACGCCTGGGCGGCCCTGGCCCCCGGGCTAAAAACGCTCGAGGACGCGACGCAGATTCGAGCGCGAATCCTGGCCGCGTTCGAGGCGGCCGAGCGAGAGAGCGACCCGACAACGGTCCGCGCCTGGCTGACCTTCATCGTCGTCGGGGCTGGTCCGACAGGGGTCGAGCTGGCCGGGACGCTGGGCGAAATCGCGCGCGACACCCTGCGACATGATTTCCGTACGATCGACCCCGGCAGCGCCCGCATCCTGCTGGTCGACGCCGCCGATCGGGTCCTGCCGACGTTTCCGGCGCGGCTCTCCGCCAAGGCAGAGCGGTTGCTTCGACGGCTGCGCGTGACGTGTCGAACGCGGACGAAGGTCGAGGCGATCCATGCCGACCATGTGCTTCTGGAGCGCGACGGCGTGGTCGATCGCGTGGACGCACGCACGGTGCTCTGGGCGGCGGGTGTGCGGGCCTCGCCGGTCGGCAAGCTCGTCGCGGACGCGACCGGCGCCAAGCTGGATCGCGTGGGGCGCGTCGTGGTCGAAGCGGACTGCTCCGTCTCCGGCAACCGCAACGTCTTTGTCATCGGCGATCTGGCCAACTTCACGCACGAGAGCAACCAGGCGCTTCCCGGCGTCGCTCCGGTGGCCATGCAGCAGGGCAGTTACGTCGCGCGGCTGATCGTGGCGCGCCTGGGCGGCGCCAATCTCAAGCCGTTTCGCTACGCCAACAGGGGCAACATGGCGACCATCGGCCGGGCTGCGGCCGTGTGCGATTTCGGCTGGATTCGAATCTCCGGGTATTTCGCGTGGCTGGCTTGGCTGTTCGTGCACCTGTTCTTCCTGATCGAGTTTCAGAATCGCGTGCTGGTGATGCTGCAGTGGGCGTGGAATTACTTCACGTTCAACCGCGCGGCGCGGCTGATCACCGGCGAGACGTTGATTCCGAAGACGCGCTCGCCGGTCGAGGTAAAGTAGGCGCCGGGCGCGCGGCGCCAGGCTCGGGCGTGGCAGATTGTGGCAGGCTCGGCGGGCATTTCCGTTCGCGGGCTTGCCAGTCCGAACCCGCCGCGCCAAGCGGCGGGTTGACGATCGTACGCGCGCGGCGCCTCATAGGCCGTGGACGTCAACCCGCCGCTTGGCGCAGCGGGTTCGGAAAAGCGGCTCGGCCAGCGGCGTTTGCGCAATCCCAGCCGCACCGCAGCGCGCGAGCTGACTCGGCAAAACTTGACACGCGCCGCCGACGCTCCGACAATCCGCCGGGCAACGGGAACGGACTGGGCACGCGATGCGGACAATCAGCGTAACTTCCGCCGACAGCAGCGCTTATGCTGTCGCGATGGGCGAGGCTGCCAGCGCCCTGCGCGACGGTGCACTGGTCGTGTTCCCGACCGAAACGGTCTACGGCGTCGCCGCGAGCGCTGCCGTCCCACAGGCCGTCGCCCGCCTGCGTGAGCTGAAAGGCGCCGGCGCTGTGCCTCTCACCGTACACCTGGGCCGCAGGTCTGACGTCAAGCGCTACCTCTCCGCGCCGTCGCCGCTGATGCGCCGGCTGGCGCGTCGTGGCTGGCCCGGCCCGCTGACGCTGGTATGCGAGGAGCCGGCGCCGGGCGAGACCGCCGTCGGTCGCCGCCTGCCGGCGGAGCAGTCCGGCGCGATCTACGGCGACGGCAAAATCTCACTGCGCTGCCCGGATCATGCCGTCGCGGAGCGCCTGTTCGCCGATCCTGACGTTCCGGTCGTCGCGACCAGTGCGAATCGCGCCGGCGCGGCGCCGCCGTGCGACTGTGACGAAGCGCTGCGAAACGTCGATGGGCAGGTCGATTATGTCCTCGACGGCGGGCGGACAAAATTCGCCGCGACCTCGACCGTCGTGGAAGTGCACGGAAACGCGTGGCGCGTCAGTCGTGAAGGCGCGCTCGATTCGCGCACGGTCGCGCGCCTGACGCGCAGCGAGGTCTTGCTGGTCTGCACCGGGAACTCCTGCCGCTCGCCGATGGCTGAGTATCTGCTGCGAGCCCGCCTGGGTCAGTCTCTCGGCCTTTCCGACGAGGAGCTTCGCGCCGCCGGCTATGTTGTTTCGTCTGCCGGGACCTCGGCGATACACGGTGGAAGCGCCTCAAGCGGTACAATCTACGAGCTGGCGCAGCGCGGGATCGACGCGCGGGGCCATCGCTCGCGACCGCTCTCGGTTGAGCTGCTGCGGCAGGCCGAGCGGATCTATGTGATGTCGCCGGAGCATGCGGCGGCCGTGCGGGACTTGCTGCCGACAGGTTCGGCGCGCGTGGCGCTTCTGGACCCGTCCGGCCCGATTGCCGACCCGATCGGGGGCGGCCCGGCCGAGTACGCCCGCTGCGCCGCCCAGATTGAGCGGGCGGTCGACGCTCGCGTTGAGGAGTTCATCCGTGAAGATCGCGATTGGTAGCGACCACCGCGGGTACGAGGCGCGAGAGCGGATCAAGGCTTTGCTGAAGAACCTCAATTGCGACGTGGTCGATTTCGGCCCCGCGTCGAAGGACGCCTGCGACTATCCCGACGCCGCCTTCGCCGTCGCCGAGGAAGTCTCGCACGGCAAAGCCGATCGCGGCATTCTCTTTTGCGGCAGCGGCATCGGCATGTCGATCACGGCCAACAAGGTCGCGGGCATCCGCGCGGCGCTGTGTCACGACGATCTGACGGCGCAGATGTCGCGCCGCCACAACGACGCCAATGTGCTCTGCCTGCCGGCCGACCTGGTGGGTGACGCGCTGATGCAGAACATCGTGCGCGTCTGGCTGGCGACCGATTTCGAAGGCGGCCGGCACGCGCGCCGCGTGCAGAAAATTGTCGAATTCGAAAAGGCCCACTGCAAGGACGGCACGCTCTAGCTAGTCTGGCTGGTCACGCTGTTCGCATCGACAGTGGGTGGGACGGGCGTCTCGCCCGTCGCGCGGGACGGGCGAGACGCCCGTCCCACCCATGACGCAGTTTATCGGCGACACCAGCCCGCGGCCCTCTCCCCGCGAGCAGAGAGAGGGCCGCCGCCGGCGGAATGCCGGATCCGTGTCAGGCCCCGGGCCGTGGTATTACTAACGCCATCGGCCGCCGCCCCTCACTGAAATAGCTCCGGGAATTCTCAGCTCAACCCGCCCGAGCCATTCCAATCGCCGCCTCCGCCGCGGCTGACAACCCCGCCAGTCTCAGCCGCCGGTGGGTGTTGTCGATGTGCTCGAGCTCGACGCCGATCGCCCCCGAAGGCAGCAGCCCCTCGGCCCGATCGGCCCACTCGACCGCAACCACCGCGCCGCGATCCGCCAGAATCTCATCCAATCCCAGGTCAGCCAGCTCGGCGGCCGCGTGCAGCCGATAGGCGTCGATGTGAATCAGCCTCAGCCGGCCGGCGTATTCACGCACCAGTACAAACGTCGGACTGACGACCGGCTCCTCCGGCGGCACATCCAGCCCGGCGGCCAGCCCCTTGACGAACTGCGTCTTGCCCGCTCCCAGCGCCCCGCGCAGCGCGATGACCTCGCCGCCGGTCAGCGTCCGCCCCAGCGCGGCGGCGACGGCCTGTGTCTGCCGCGGATCGCTGGTTTCCAGCATCATTGCGAGGCTCCGCGAAAGTGCCGCCAGCCGCATGGTTCAAGCGGACGGATCTCGCCGGCTTCGCGAAGAAACAGGCCCGGCTGCCGAATCATCTCGCCCACGCGCCGCAGTCCCAGCGGCGCGATGCGGTCTTCGATCACGTCGGCGTGCACGACCACGGCAAGCTCGAAGTCCTCGCCGTCGCTCAATGCGTGCTCGCGCGCGGAGCGGCCGTCGCGCTGTGCCAGTGTGCGCGCGTCGGGGTGAATGCACCCATCGAGGCCGGCCGCGTCCAGGAGCGCCCCGCATCCGGACGCCTCGGCGATGCGCGACACATCGAGCGCCAGTCCGTCGCTGATGTCGATCATCGCGTGCGGCTGCAGCAGGCGGGCGATCTGAAGCGCCTCGCGCACGCGCGGCTGAAACGTCAGGTGCCGCCCCACGATCGAGCCGCCCAGCAGGCCGCTGACGTAGATCTGGTCGCCCGGCCGCGCCCCGCCGCGCATCACCGGCCCAAAGTCGGGGTCCGGCCGCGCCGCGACGGTGATCGAAACGACCGTAGGCCAGGCCCAGCTATTCGTATCGCCGCCGGTCATCTCGCAGACAAACTCATCCGCGCAGGCCTGGGCCCCGTCGAAAAGCGCCAGCGCGTCGTCCATCGAAAGCGCGTCGTTCAGCGCCACGGCGATCAGCGCCGATTGCGGATGGACGGCCATCGCCGCGCAGTCGCTCAGATTCACCGCCATCGCCTTTCGGCCGATGGCGCGCCAGTCGTGACGACGCGAGTCGAAGTCCACCCCGTCCATGAGCATGTCCACGGTCCAGAGCAGCTCGCCGCCCGGTGCGATTGTCGCCATGTCGTCGCCGAAGGGCACGCCTCCGGCGATGCGCGGCGCGAGCCGACCGGCGATCTCGCGGATCAGGTGAAGCTCGTCCTTCTCGTTTGAACGGGTCATTTCAGCAATGTCGAAAACACAGCGGCGGCGCCGACGTTCGTCGCCGGCGCCGCCGTAATTGTCGGTTGAGACGGGACAGCGCTCGCCGGATCAGCTCGGTGACTTCAGCGCCTTTTCAATCGCGGCGGCGAGCTGCTCTTCAATCTCCGGGCCGGCCCCGGACCCGCCGAAGACGACCTTTCCATCCGGGCCGATGACGTAGAACGTCGGGATGCCGTTGACCTTGTAGGCTTCCGCCACGTCGTCGCCGTTGAGCAGCAGGCCGTAGCTGTAGCCGTTGTCCTTCATGAACTTGGCCGGGTCATCCTGCGGCTTGCGCTTCTGCCAGGTGTTGACGCCGTAGATCAGGACGCCCTTGTCCTTGAACTTCTCGTGCATCTTCTGAATGCCGGGCATGGCCTTCTTGCACGGGCCGCACCAGGTCGCCCAGAAGTCCAGCACGACCACTTTGCCCTTCAGCTCCTTGAGTACGACCGTCTTGCCCTCCGGCGTGGGGAGCGAGAACTCCGGCGCGGCGGAGCCGACAGCGAGCGTCTCGGGCTCATCATCGCCGCCCATCATCTTGGCCAGGTCTTTCTCCGCGTAGCCCTCCGGCTTGGCCGGCTTGAACTGGGCAGGCTTGAGATCGGGCTTCAGGTCCAGCCCGGTGAGCTGCATGATCCGCGTGCTCGCTTCACCCTCAGGCGTTTTCTGGATGCGGTCCGCGCGGCGCGGCAGGTGGTCCTTTCGGCCGATGTACCAGCGGGCCTCGCCCTGGCCTTCCGCGTAGGTGACGGCGATCACGTCGCACTCGACGTCGCCGATCGCCTTCGTGCCTTCGTGCTTGATCGTCTCCGCCTTGATTTCGTCAGTGAACGGCGTCTCGTGCACGAATTCCTGCATGAGCAGCAGCCCGGCGAACTGGAGCAGCGGTCCGGCCTGCGACTGTTTCGCGAAAACGAACTGCTTTTCACGGTCTTCGATGACCACGACGCGCTCGCCGTCCGCCGCGACCGTGAACTTGACGGTCTCATCACTGGCCGGCGCTTTCATCGTGCCGTCGACGCGCGCCTTGAATCCGCTCTTCTCGTCCGCCGCCCGCTCGCCCACGACCGTGCCGCTGGCCTTCGGATTCCGATCGGCCCCTGCGCCCTCGACCCAGAACTCAGCCTTGTACGCGAAGCCCTTCAGGGCCTTGGTCGCGTCGTCAGCCTGCTTCATGATCTCGCGTGGGTCGGGATCGCCCGCCATCAGCGGGGTGCACAGGAACGCCAGAACCGCCAAGGCGGCCGAACAATACCGTTTCATCCAGATCTCCAAGACATTGGGCGGACCGACACATGCCGGCTCGTCAGGGCCCACCAAACCAATGATCATCGCCGGGATTTTATTCCGAAACAAGCGAAACCCGCGGAAATCCGGCAAGAACCGACAACTCGGGCGCTCACGAGCACCGCACGAACTGCGCGGGCGCCAGACCGCTGGCGGGCAGCGCCGGCCCGATCTCCGCCAGAAACCGCTGCGCATCCTGGTAGTACCCCGCCGTGGGCCGAACCTGGGGGCAGCGCTGCTTCCACCACCCGTTGAACCGCTCCATCAGCAGCTCACGTGTGTACTTGGCCGTCATGCTGGCCAGCGCCACCGGCAGAAACCGCTGATCCCCCTCCACATAGAAACCGATCTGCCAGTCGTTCTGCGGCGACGACAACCGGTAACGGCTGCAGGTTTCCGAGACCTCCTCTTCGTGCAGCCTGCGCTGCGGGAAGCACTGCATCAGCAGGTCGCGATAGCTGGTGCGCCCGCCCAGCCGGTCGATTCGGAAGAGGACGTCGCGGTCGTCGCCGCCCGTCGCCGCGGCGCGGGCGATCAACCGCATCACCTGCTCCAGAAGCAGGTCGGCCTTGTTTCGGCTGCGCCCGCCGCCGGCCGCGCCGCCGCGGGGCGCCAGCCTCGTGTTGTAGTAATCCTCGGTGATGACCTGCGCCATGAGGGCGGTACAGCGCAGTCCGGCGGCGCGCAGGCTCGATTCAAGCCGCGCCACAACGCCGTCGCCGTTGGAACGAGCCGGATCGCGCGGCAGCGGCGGGCTGAGATCGGCGTACCAGGGGCACGCGCTGCGCGAGGCTGGATGAATCGGCGCGCCGAGCGCCGTCAGCCAGCCGTCCAGCGCGGCGACGGGCGCGCCGGCCAGCCGCGCAAAGGCCAGCACGCTGCGCTCGAGCGTGTGAATCCCCGCCTTGCGGTCAAACGCCGCCTTCGAATCGTTGACGACCAGCCGCCAATCGCCTTTTCGCCGCGGCTCGCGACAGACGGCGTCGTCGAGCCGCGCCCACAGGCACGCATCGGCGGCGTCGGGCGCGGCCTGCCAGACGCTGGCGGCGACGACCAGCGGCCCGAGCATCGGCCCATAGCCGGCTTCATCGATACCGACCAGCAGCGGCACGCTACCATCCCAGAACGTAGAAGACCGCGGTGAAAACCGTGTCGGCGCCGATCAGTGCGACGATGCTCTTAACGACGGTGGTCGTGGTCGCCCGGCCGACGCCAACAGCTCCGCCCTGAACGTTCAGCCCTTCGTAACACGCCAGCGAAGCGATGATCGCGCCAAACACTCCGCCTTTGAACAGCCCGGTGAAGTAATCCTTGGTCGTCAGCGCATCGCGTGTCAGATCGATATAGATCTGCGGATCGACTCCCAGCACAAACACGCCCGTCAGGAAGCCGCCGAAGACGCCGATGACGTCCGCGATCACCGTCAGGCCGACCATCATGACCGTCGTCGCCAGAATCCGCGGCGAAACCAGGTAGCCGATGGGATCGAGCGCCGTGGCCCGCAGCGCCTTGATTTCCTCGCCCTCCACCATCGCCCCCAGCTCGGCGGCGATCGACGCACCCGCGAAGCCGCTCAGGATGATGGCGCTGATCAGCGGCCCCAGCTCGCGGAAGACGGCGATCGCCACCACATCCGCGACGCGCTCGAGCTGCCCGTAGAGCTTGAGCGTCGGCGCCATGTTCAGGGCCAGGATCACGCCGATGAAAATCTGCACCAGAAAGACGATCGGAATGCTGCGGACGCCGACGCGGATCATCTGTGCGAACAGCGCCCCGCGCCGCATCCGCCCGCCGCGCCCGGCGGGCCGCGCCAGCAGCCGCCGCAACACGCCGCCCTGCATCCGCGCGATGCCGCCGACGTAGCCGGCCGCGCCGCTGAGCGTCTCGAGCACGCCGCGGACCGCAGAACCGAGTCGCTCCACGGGGCGGCGCCAGGGAGAGCTGTCGGCCGGATCGTAAGGGGCGCTCATAGCCGCCGCGCCTCATCCTGCGTGACGGCGATGTTGAACAGCCGCGACAGGTGCGTGATGTCGAACACATCCCGAACGCGCGGCTGCAGTCCGCACAACACCAGCTTTCCGCCGGCGCGCTCCGTCTTGCGGCGCAGCTCGACGATCGTGCCCACGCCGGACGAGTCAATGTACTTCACGCCCGCCAGATCCACGATCAGGCGGACGGCGGGCGTTTCGAGCAACGCCAGAAACCGGTCGCGCAGCTCCGGCGACGTGTTCAGGTCGATGTCGCCGCGGACGACGACCGTGCGGGTTCCCGCCGCGTCCTCCACCGTGACCTCAAGCTCCGGGAGCGACTCGCTCACGCGCCGCTCCTCGACCCGTCGTCGCATTTGGCCGTGTGTGTCAGATACTTGACCATGACCAGGAGCATTCCGCCGCCGTCGGCATGGGAGTAGCGGGCCGAGTTCGTCATCGCGTGAATAATGTGAACGCCCAATCCCCCGGGCCGGACCTCTTCCAGCCGTCGGCCGGCGATCTTGCTCAGGTCCACCTGGCGGCCGAAGTCGCGGATGCGAACCTCGACGCCCGGACCCTCGACCGCGTCGCGAATCGGGCGGCATTCAATGTGAATCGGCTGGTCGGTCCGGCCGCCGTAGCCGTGGCGGATGACGTTGGTGAGCGCTTCATCCACGGCCAGCACGATCTCGGCGATCTGCTGTTCGTTCCAGCCGTTCGGCCCGAGCCAGGCGCGCAGGTGCTCGCGGACCGGCTGCAACTCGGTCG